>JANNKC010000107.1:0-9795 GCA_031396105.1 Anaeromyxobacter sp. | reverse complement strand
GGGTGCAGCCGCCGTGCCGGCGCCGGAACGCCCGTTTTCAGGGCCTTTCGACGGACCACGGCCTGGCCTGCCGGGGAAGCGGGCAACCCGCTGGATGCTCGGGGAGCAGCCCCTGGGGCGGCGCCGGCGCGGTGTCGGACTGGTCGGTCACGCGCCGGCTCCGGTCACGTCCTCGCCGCCGCGCGTGAGCCACCAGGCGGCCAGGATGGGGAGGGCGGTCACCAGCATCACCACCAGCGCGACCACGTTGGTGACGGGCACGTCGCGAGGGCGCCCCAGCTGGCCCAGCAGCCAGAGGGGCAGGGTCTGCTCGTGCCCGGCGGTGAAGGTCGTGACGATGATCTCGTCGAAGGAGAGGCCGAAGGCCAGGATGCCGCCGGCCAGCAGCGCCGTGCCGAGCTGGGGGAGGACGACGCGGCGGAAGGTCTGGAAGCCGTCGGCCCCCAGGTCCATCGAGGCCTCCACCAGGCTGGGCGGCAGGCGCCGCAGGCGCGCCACCACGTTGTTGTAGACCACCACCACGCAGAAGGTGGCGTGGCCCGCCGCGATGGTCCAGAAGCCGGGGCTGACCCCGCCCAGCCGGAAGGCCGAGAGCAGCGCGACGCCGGTGATGATGCCGGGCAGCGCGATGGGCAGGATGAACACCAGCGTGATGGCGTCCTTCCCGAGGAAGGTCCGGCGCGCCAGGGCCAGCGCCGCCAGCGTGCCCAGCACCAGCGCCCCGGCGGTGGCGAGGAGGGCGATGCGCGCCGAGAGGGCGATGGCCGCGAGCACGTCCGACCGGGCCGCCGCCTGCGCGAACCAGCGGAGCGTGAAGCCCCGCGGCGGGAAGCTGAAGGCGCTCTCCTCGGTGTTGAAGGCGTAGACCGCCACCACCACGATGGGGACGTGGAGGAAGAGGACGCCGCCCCAGGCCAGCAGGCGGAGCCACCAGGGGGCGCGCGGCGCGCTCGAGGCGTCAGAGCGCATCGAAGGCCCCCAGGCGGCGCGCCAGCGCCAGGTAGGCGCCGACGATGAGGATGGGGACCGTCGTGAAGGCGGCCGCCAGCGGGACGTTCCCCACCGAGCCCTGCAGCGTGTAGACCATGGTCCCGACGTAGAGACCGGGCGGCCCGACCAGCTGCGGGATGATGTAGTCGCCCAGCGTGAGCGAGAAGGTGAAGATGGAGCCCGCCACCACGCCCGGGAAGGCCAGCGGCAGGAGCACGGTGCGGAAGGTCTGCGCCGGGCGCGCCCCCAGGTCGGCCGAGGCCTGCAGCAGGTTGGCCGGGACGCGCTCGATGGCCGCATGCGTGGGCAGGATCATGTAGGGCAGCCAGAGGTAGGTGAAGACCAGGAAGCGCCCCAGGTTGGAGGTGGAGAGCGAGGAGCCTCCCACCACCGGCAGCGTGAGGACCCACTCCAGCGCGGACAGCAGCCCGAGCTTCCCGGTGAACCAGTAGACCACCCCGCCCTTGGCCAGGATGACGGTCCAGGCGTAGGCCTTGACGATGTAGCTGGCCCACATGGGCAGCATGACGGCCACGTAGAGGAAGCCCTTCAGCGCGCCGGTGACGTGGCGGGCCATGTAGTAGGCGACCGGGAAGGCCAGCACGGCGCAGGCCAGCGTCACCGCGGCCGCCATGCCGAGCGTGCGCGCCACCACGTCGAGGTTGGCGGCGCCCAGGAGCGCGCGGTAGTTGGCCCAGGTCCGGGTCGGCGTCACCGCCATGGTGAAGTCGTCGAAGGTGGAGCCGCTCTGCCAGACGAGGGCGAGCAGCGAGCCGAGGTAGACCACGCCGAACCAGAGGAGCGGCGGCGCGAGCAGGAGCAGCAGGGCGAGGTGGCGGCGCCGGTAGAGCGCGGTGGAGAGCCGGCGCAGCGGCCCGCCGGCGGCGGGGAGCGCCTGGACGGTGGCGGTGACGGCGCTCATGGCGGTGGCGCCGCGGTCAGGCCGCCGGCTCCAGCTCCACCATGGCGGCCCGCGGCCAGCAGAGCCGCACCGGGGCGCCCTGGGCCGGCCGGACCGGCTCCTCGTCGCCGTTGGGCAAGCTCACGGTGATGGGCGTGCCGTCCACGTCCACCTGCCAGCGGCTCACCGGCCCGTGGTACTGCACGTCCACCAGCCGGCCGGTCACGCCCACCTGGTCCCCGCCCGGCTCGCCCAGCCGGATCTGCTCCGGCCGCACCGAGACGGGGCGGTCGCCGCCGGCCACGCGGCGGGCCAGCGCACCGGAGAGGACGTTGGCGGTGCCCACGAAGCCGGCCACGAAGACGGTGCGCGGCCGCGTGTAGAGGGCGCGGGGGCTGTCCACCTGCTCCAGCCGCCCCTGGTTGAAGACGGCCACCCGGTCGGACATCGAGAGGGCCTCGCCCTGGTCGTGCGTCACGTAGACGAAGGTGATGCCGAGCCGGCGCTGCAGCCCCTTCAGCTCGACCTGCATCTGCTCGCGCAGCTTGAGGTCCAGCGCGCCGAGCGGCTCGTCGAGCAGGAGCACGCGCGGCCTGTTGACGAGGGCCCGGGCCAGCGCCACCCGCTGCCGCTGCCCCCCGGAGAGCTGGCCGGGGCGGCGGGCCCCGAACCCGCCCAGCGCCACCTGCTCCAGCGCGGCCTCGGCCTCGCGCTCCCGCTCGCGCCGGGCCACGCCCTTGACCCGGAGGCCGTAGGCCACGTTCTCCAGCACCGAGAGGTGCGGGAAGAGGGCGTAGTCCTGGAAGACGGTGTTGACGTCCCGCTCGTAGGGCGGCAGCGCCGAGGCGTCGCGGCCGTGGAGGAGGATGCGCCCGCGCCCCGGCAGGTCGAACCCGGCGATGAGCCTGAGGCAGGTGGTCTTGCCGGAGCCGGACGGCCCCAGCACGGAGAAGAACTCCCCGTCCTCGATGGCCAGTGACACGCCATCCACGGCCCGGACGGCGCCGTGGTGGCGGCTCACTTCGAGCAACTCGACGGCGATGGACATGGGCGGCTCGGGAGGAAGGGGCGCCGGGTCCCGGGAGGCGGCGGGGCCCCGGCGCGCGGCGGGCCGGCCTAGCGGCCACCCATGATGGCGATGTAGTCGGTGACCCAGCGGGAGTACGGCACGCAGGCGCCCTGGCTGCACTCGGCGGTGGGGGTGCGCCAGAACCGGACCTCGGCGAAGCGGTCGAAGCCGTTCACCTTGCAGACGTCGGTCCCGCCCGGCGCCTTCTCCTTGCAGGCCGCCGGTGTCACCGGCACGGAGCCGAACCACTCGCCGAGGGCCACCTGCACCTTGGGGTTGAGCGACCACTCGAACCACCTGTAGGCGCAGGCGACGTGCTTGGCCTCGGCGTGGAGCATGGTGGTGTCGGCCCACCCGGTGGAGCCCTCCTCGGGGATGGTGGAGGCCACCGGCTGGGCCGGCTTCTCCGCTTGCAGCGCGTTCACCATGTAGCCCCAGGAGCTCGAGGCCACCACGCCCTCGTTCTTGAAGTCGCTCATCTGCACGGTGGCGTCGTGCCAGTACCGGTGGGTGAGCGCCTTCTGCGCCCGCAGCACGTCCAGCGCGGCCGCGTACTGCGCCTCGTTGAGCTCGTAGGGGTCCTTGATGCCGAGCTCGGGCCGCTTCCTGGCCAGGTAGAGCGCCGCGTCGGCCACGTAGATGGGGCCGTCGTAGGCCTGCACCCGCCCCTTGTTCGGCTTGCCGTCCGGCAGCTTCTGGGGCTCGAAGACCACCGACCAGCTGGTGGGCGGCTTCTTGAAGACCTTGGTGCTGTACATGAGGACGTTGGGGCCCCACTGGTAGGGCACGCCGTAGTGGACCTCCTTCACCGTGTGCCAGGCGGCATTCTGGAGCCGCTCGTCCACCGTCCGGTAGGACGGCACCAGGGCCGGGTTGATGGGCTGGACCTTCTTGCCCGAGACGAGGCGCAAGCTGGCGTCGCCGGAGGCGGTCACCAGGTCGTAGCCGCCCTTGTTCATGAGGGCGACCATCTCGTCGGAGGTGGCGGCGGTCTTGACGTTGACCTTGCAGCCCGTCTCCCTCTCGAACTGGGTGACCCAGTCATACGCCTTGTCCGACTCGCCGCGCTCCAGGTAGCCGGGCCAGGCGATGACGTCGAGCTGGCCCTCGGGCTGGCCCAGCGTGGTCGGTGGCGTGGTGGCGGCCGGAGCGGGCGGCGGCGCGGCGGCGGGCGCGGCCGACTTCCTGTCGCTGCAGGCGGTCAGCGAGACCACCAGGGCTGCGGCGGCGGTGAGCTGCTTCAGGCGGGACATGCGTTGGGCCTCCTTCCAGGCGCAGGTGATGCTGTTCTCCCGGAAGCGCCGCCGGTGCCAGGAGATCGATGGAATTTCGGGGTGGTGGGCCCAAGCGGCCCCATGGTTGAATCTTCGCCTTGTGGCAGACCGGAGCAGGTCTGGAGCTGCCGCGCGCCATGCCGCATTGCCTGATTCATGCGCGTGGGCATAGCTGCTGGATGCTCCGGGCCATGCAACGCGGCATGCCACCGGGAGCGGGGGTGGGTGCTGGACCCCGCCCGCGGCGCGCGGCGAGCCCGCTCCGCCCTGGGCGCCCCCGGGCCGAAGCCGGCGAATCACCTGGACCCGCGGCTGGTTGGGCGACCGGCCAGGGATCGTCGATGGCGCGGCGCCGCCGGGTCGTCCCTTCCCCGATGGGGTGGCACGCTTCTCGCTCCAGGGAGTCGCCATGTCCTCCCAGGTCCCCCTGAAGAACGAGTTCCTGCTGCGTCAGCGCTGCTACGTCCGCGGCGCCTGGATCGACGCCAGCGATGGCCGGACCATCACGGTGAGAAACCCCGCCTCCGGCGCCGTCATCGGCACGGTGCCCCGCATGGGCATGGAGGGCGCGCGCGCGGCCATCCAGGCGGCCCAGGACGCCCTCCCCGCCTGGCGCGCCCGGACGGCCAAGGAGCGGGCCGTCATCCTGCGGCGCTGGTTCGACCTCATGATGGCCAACCAGGAAGACCTGGCCACGCTCATGACCGCCGAGCAGGGCAAGCCGATGACGGAGTCGCGCGGTGAGATCGCCTACTCGGCCTCCTTCATCGAGTGGTTCTCCGAGGAGGCCAAGCGCGTCTACGGCGACACCATCCCGGGGCACCAGGCCGACAAGCGCATCCTGGTGCTCAAGGAGCCCATCGGCGTGGTGGCGGCCATCACGCCCTGGAACTTCCCCTCCGCCATGATCACCCGCAAGGCGGGGCCGGCGCTGGCGGCCGGCTGCACCGTGGTCCTGAAGCCCGCCTCGGCCACCCCCTTCTCCGCCCTGGCGCTGGCCGAGCTCGGCGAGCGGGCCGGGCTGCCCCCGGGCGTCTTCAACGTGGTCACCGGCGACTCCGCCGCCATCGGCCAGGAGCTCACCACCAACCCCATCGTGCGCAAGGTGACCTTCACCGGCTCGACCGCGGTCGGCAAGCAGCTCATGGCCCAGTGCGCCGGCACCGTGAAGAAGGTGTCGCTCGAGCTGGGCGGCAACGCCCCCTTCATCGTCTTCGACGACGCCGACCTGGACGCGGCCGTGCAGGGCGTCATCGCCTCCAAGTACCGCAACAGCGGCCAGACCTGCGTCTGCACCAACCGCATCCTGGTGCAGGCCGGCGTCCACGACGCCTTCGCCCGGAAGCTGGGCGACGCGGTGGCCCAGCTCAAGGTGGGCGACGGCCTGCGGGCCGAGACGCAGCAGGGGCCGCTCATCGACGAGGGCGCGGTCAAGAAGGTGGAGGAGCACATCGCCGACGCGCTCTCCAGGGGCGCCAGGCTCGTCACCGGCGGCGCGCGCCACGCCCTGGGCGGCACCTTCTTCCAGCCCACCGTCCTGACGGGCGCCACCCGCGAGATGCTGGTCTCGCGAGAGGAGACCTTCGGGCCGCTGGCGCCGCTCTACCGCTTCGAGACCGAGGCCGAGGCCATCGAGCTCGCCAACGACACCGAGTTCGGCCTGGCCTCCTACTTCTACACGCGCGACCTGGCGCGCGCCTGGCGGGTCTCCGAGCGGCTCGAGTACGGCATGGTCGGGCTCAACACCGGCCTCATCTCGACCGAGGTGGCGCCCTTCGGCGGTGTCAAGGAATCTGGCGTCGGGCGGGAGGGATCGAAGTACGGCATCGAGGACTACCTCGTGGTCAAGTACGTCTGCATCGGCGGCATCACCTGACCACGAGGGGCACATGACCGAGAACCAGGCGTCCAGGCACGACCGCGGCGTCCAACGATCGATCGCCGCGCTCGCGGAGGCGGCGCGCCAGGGCTACCAGTGGCTGCGCGACTCCGTGCCGGACCTGCTGGCCAGCACGCTGCGCGACGACCAGGACCTCCTGGTCCGGCTGGCGGGGGCCCTCCCCCGGCTCGCCACCGATCGGGAGGTCGTGCTGGTGGACCGGGAGCACGAGCTCGTGCTGGCCCAGCTGGACCGGCCCGGCTCGGTCTTCGAGACGCTGCGCCGCATCGAGGACCGCGACATCGCCTCCTCGGAGATCTTCCACTCCGACGCGGCGGTCCCCGGGGTGGCGCAGGCCCTGGAGGTGCACCGCTACGAGTTCGCCCGCCCCGCGCCGGTCGGCGCGCCGCCCACCGGACCGCTGCCCCGCGAGGCGCGCCGCGCCATCCACGCCGCGGCGGCGCGGCGCCACCCCGACCTCAAGGCCGGCGCGCTCGACGAGGCGCTCGGGCTCCTGGCGGCGGACAGCGCCCGCTACGTGCAGCTGGGGCCGCCGGAGGACGTGGCCCAGCTCGCCTGGATCCTCCACGAGTGCCAGGCGCGCGGCGGCTTCCTGCTCGACCTGGTGGAGCGCGAGGGCAGCGGCGGAGGGGTGGAGGCCACCGTGCTCTTCGCGGTGGCCAGCCCGCCGCCGCGTGGGTTCCTCATGCAGGTCACCGAGGTGATGAACGCCCTCAACCTGGGGCTGCGCCGGTCCCTGGCGCTCTCCGCCAACGCCGGCGGGCAGCGCTACTTCGTGGCCAGCTTCCGGGTGGCCCACCGCGAGGGGCTGCCGCTGACCCGCGACTCGGAGCTGTTCCGCCGCCTGCGCCGCCAGATCTTCGCCACCCAGATCCTGTCGGTGGAGGCGCCCACCTACCGGGACTTCGTGCTGCCCCGGCTCATGACCTGCGAGGAGGCCGGGCTGGTCAACGCCTTCATCGGCTTCAGCCACACCAACTGCGCCCACAACCAGATCGAGCGCTACACCTTCGAGGACGTGGTGCGGGCCTTCCACTTCCACCCGGAGATGTCCCTCCAGCTGGTGAAGCTCTTCAAGACCCGCTTCGACCCGGACCTGCAGGACCGCGAGGCGGCCTACGCCCGGGAGCTGCAGCTCGTGGAGCACGAGGTGGCGGCCCACAACACGGGCCACCGCATGCTGGACGACTTCCGGCGCTCGCTCTTCCGCACCGCGCTCATCTTCGTCCGCCGCACCCTCAAGACCAACTTCTTCGTGGACGAGAAGCAGGCCCTGGCCTTCCGGCTCGACCCCGCCTACCTCGACGACCTGGGCCCCGAGTTCACCTCCGACCTGCCGCCGGAGCGCCCCTTCCGCGTCACCTTCTTCATGGGCCGCTATGGCCTCGGCTACCACATCGGGTTCGCCGACATCGCCCGCGGCGGATGGCGCACCATCCTCACCCACAACCGCGACGACTACGTCACGGTCGCCAACCGGCTCTTCCGCGAGAACTACGTGCTGGCCCACACCCAGCACCTCAAGAACAAGGACATCTACGAGGGCGGCTCCAAGATGGTGGTGGTGGTGCACGTCCCCGGGCCCCGCCGCACCCCGGCCGCGCGGAGCCAGCTCCTCTACAAGGTGCAGCGCGGCTTCATCAACGCCTTCCTGGACGTCTTCGTCACCGAAGGCGGGAAGGCGCGCGACCCCCGCGTGCTGGACTTCTACGGCGAGGACGAGCCCATCGAGCTCGGCCCCGACGAGAACATGCACGACGCCATGATCGAGGAGATCGCCCTGCTCTCGGTGCGGCGTGGCTACATCCTGGGCGGCGGCATCATGTCGTCCAAGCACGTGGGCATCAACCACAAGGAGTTCGGCGTCACCTCCACCGGCGTGGTGGCCTTCGCCGAGATCGCCATGCGCGAGCGTGGCATCGACCTGCGCAAGGACCGCTTCTCGGTGAAGTTCACCGGCGGGCCCGACGGCGACGTGGCCGGCAACGCCATGCGCATCCTGCTGGCGCGCTGCCCCGGCGTCGCCATCAAGCTCATCGTGGACGGCACCGCCGCGCTCATGGACCCGGCCGGCCTGGATCGCGAGGCGCTCTCCCAGGTGGTCCTCAAGGCCGACGCCGAGGCCTTCGATCCCTCGCGCCTCACCCCGGGCGGCTTCGTCCTCTACCGCAACCAGAAGCGCGCCGACGGCCTGCGCGAGCTGCACCGCCGGGTGGAGATGACCACCTCCGGACTGCGCTGGGACTGGGTGACCATCGACGACTTCCACCAGGAGTTCGACACCCTGCCCTTCAAGGTGCAGGCCGACCTCTTCATCCCGGCCGGCGGGCGCCCCGAGACCATCGACCAGGGGAACTGGCGGCAGTACCTCCTGCCCGACGGCACGCCCAGCGCCCCGGTCATCGTGGAGGGGGCCAACTCGTTCATCACGCCGGAAGCTCGCACGCGGCTGCAGGAGGCGGGGGCGGTGGTGCTGCGCGACGCCTCGGCCAACAAGTGCGGCGTCATCTCCTCCTCCTACGAGATCATCGGCAACCTGCTCCTCGACGAGCGCGAGTTCCTGGCCCACAAGGCGGAGTACGTGCGCGACGTGCTGGAGATCCTGGAGCGGCGCGCCACCGACGAGGCCAGCCTGCTCTTCCGGCGCCATCGCGAGGAGGGCGGCAAGCGCAGCTTCACCGAGCTCTCCGAGGCGCTCAGCGTGGAGATCAACCAGCACAAGGCGCGCCTCTTCCGCTTCTTCGAGGGCCGGCCGGAGGAGCACCTCAAGCCCCCCTACCGCCAGGCGCTGCTGGCCCACCTGCCGCGCCTCGTCCGCGAGAGCCCCACCTTCAAGCTCCGGGTGCGCCAGCTCCCGCCCAAGTACCGCTCCGCCATCCTGGCCGCCGAGCTCGCCACCACCATGGTGTACCGGCGGGCGCTCGAGCCGGACTTCGGCGCGGCGCTCCGCGACTACGCGCAGCAGATGTTCCCTTGATCGGCCGGGCGCGACGCGCCCGCGCCCTGGAGGAGTGGCCATGAACCTGAAGTGCCTCATCGGCGGCGACTTCGTGAGTGGCGAGGGCCCGGCCGAGCGGATCCTGGACCCGGCCACCGGCGCCCTCCTCTGCGAGGTCGGCGAGGCCTCGCCCGCCCAGGTGGCGGCGGCGGTCCGCGCCGCCGACGCCGCCTTCCCGGCCTGGAGCCGCACCGTGCCGCGCGACCGCGCGGCGCTCCTGCTGAAGCTGGCCGACGCCGTGGAGCGCCAGGGGCCGGAGCTGGCGCGGCTCGAGTCGCGCAACACCGGCAAGCCGCTGGCCGCCGCCCTGAGTGACGAGATCCCGGCCATCGCCGACGTCTTCCGCTACTTCGCCGGCGCGGTCCGCTGCATGACGGGCGCGGTGACGGGCGAGTACCTGCCCGGCTTCACCTCCATGATCCGGCGCGACCCGCTCGGCGTGGTGGCCTCCATCGCGCCGTGGAACTACCCGCTCATGATGGCCGCCTGGAAGCTCGGGCCGGCGCTGGCGGCCGGCAACACGGTGGTCCTCAAGCGCTCCGAGCAGACGCCTCTCACCTCCCTGGCGATGGGCGAGCTCATCAGCGCCATCTTCCCTCCTGGCGTGGTCAAAGTGGTGGCGGGGCGCGGCCGCACCGTGGGCGCCGGACTAGTTGCGCAAAG
>JANNKC010000094.1:0-5602 GCA_031396105.1 Anaeromyxobacter sp. | reverse complement strand
CTTCATCACCGTTCGGCTCTCCATCGCGCGAAGCGTCGCTTCATGCCCCCTCGGTGTCCCGGCTGCCATCGACCAAGGAACTCGTGACGCAGAAGTGTTAGCCGAGAATACCCGGGCCACCCGGCGCGTCCCTGGGTCTAGAATCGACCCATGACGCTCGCCGCCGCCCTCGCCGCGCTCGCGCTCGCCGCCGCCCCGCTGGCGGAGGCGGCTCCGGCGACCTCGACCTCGGCCTCGGCCTCGACCTCGACCTCGGCCGAGCTGGGCGGGGCCGACGCGGAGGCGGACGCTGGGCCGGTGCTCGCCCGCGCCTACCTGGTGGAGCGGGTGGCCTTCGCGGGGCTGGACCGCGTGCGGGAGTGGGCGGCCCGGCGCCACCTGGTGATCCGGGAGGGGCAGACGCTCGACGAGCAGCGCGTGCTGGTGTCGCGGCTCCGGCTCCTGCAGCTCGGCTGGTTCTCGCGCGTCGAGAGCCGCGTCGAGAAGGGGAGCCTCCGCGGCCAGGTGGTCGTGGTGTTCGACGTCACCGAGCGGAACACCCTGGTCGTCTCCGACCTCGTCCTCGGCTCGACCGACCCGGCGCCGCTCTATGGCGGCCTCGGCCTGTCCCAGCAGAACTTCCTGGGGCAGGGGCTCACGCTGGGAGGGGCCTTCATCTGGGGCGGCGCGCCGGCCGGCCGCGCCGAGGACCCGGCTCGCTTCGCGATGCGCGGCGCCTTCTCCGCGCCCGACGTGGCGGTGCTCGGCCAGCGCTTCCTCGGCGGCGCCAGCGCCCTCTGGCTGCGCGGCGAGGAGCTGGCCTGCCCGGACGCCACCTGCAGCGCCTTCAGCGGGCGGCTCGCCGAGGCGCCCCGGCTGCGCTACCAGCGGGTCGGCGGCGAGGTCTCCTTCGGCCTGCGCCCCGGCCCGTACGAGCGGATCAGCCTGGGCTGGCGCGGCGAGCAGCTCCAGGCCACCGGGGTGCCCGGCACGGGCCCGGCCGGCCCGGCGCCCGCCATCCTGCTCGGACGCTCCACCCTCTCGGCCCTCGTGGCCGCCTGGGAGTTCGACAGCCGCGACGACCTCTTCCTCCCAACCAGCGGCCTCTTCACGCTGGCCCAGGTGACCCTCGGGTCGGCGCTGGTGGGCTCCGACTACGAGTACAGCCGCTACGTGCTGCAGGCCGAGACCGGCTTCGGGCTGCTGGGCCGGCCCCTCCGGCTCCAGGTCTTCCTCGGCGCCGCCCAGGGCGGGGCGCCCTTCTTCGAGCGCTTCTACGCCGCCGACCTCTCCTACGTGGCGGTCGGCCCGGCGCTGGGGCGGGCGCTCGAGCTCAATTTCTCCACCGACGCCCGTTACGACGCCTTCGCCGCCATGGGCGGGCTGGAGTACGCGGTGGCGCTCTGGAGCCACGGCCGCTTCTTCCAGCGCGGCTACCTGGCGCTCGGCGCGCGCGCCGTCTGGTCCTCGGCCGTGCCCGGGGGCGGGCGAACGGCCTTCTCGAGCTGGCCGCTCTCGCTCGACGCGGCCCTCCGGCTCGACACGCCCATCGGCACCTTCAACGCCTCCCTGGCCGCCGCGCTCGACAGCTTCCTGTGAACCGCGCCGCCGCCGCCGCCGCGCTCGCCGCGGCCCTGCTCTCCACCCCGCCCGCCCGCGCCGCGCCCCGGGCCGCGCCGCTCTCGGCCAGCGTGGCGGCCGTCAAGGATCGGCTCTCGGCGACGCTCGACCTGGGGCCCGCCTTCCCGGACGAGGCCATCCGCCGCCTCGGCAATGGGCTCACCAACGTGGTGGCCGTGGTGGTGGTGGTGGTGCCGGAGGATGGCGGCCCGCCGGCGGCGGCCACCGGCCGCGTCGTCGAGGTGCTCTACGACGTCTGGGAGGAGGGCTATACCGTCACCGTGCGCGACGCCCGGCTGCCTCGGCCGGCGCGCCGCACCGTGAACGACCCGGCGGCGCTGCGCCGGCTCCTGGCCGACGCCAGCACCCTCGACCTGGGACCGCTGCTGCTCCTGCCGCCGGGCCGCTTCCGGCTGGAGGCCCGCGTCGAGGTGAATCCGGTCTCCCGGGAGCTCATGGAGCGGACCCGCGAGCTGCTGGCCAACCCGGTCGTCTCCGGCCGGCCCGGCGCGGGCTCGCGCTCGGTGCTGGGCGCCATGGCGGGCTTCCTGCTTCGCGATCCGGCTCCGGGCGACGACGTGGTCCTGCTGCGCTCCCGCCCCTTCGCCCGGGCAGAGGTCGGCCTCCCGTGATGGCGCCCCCGGCGCCGCCCGGCGCTCCGCCAGGGCCGCGGCCGCCGCGGGTCTCCCCCTTCGCGCTGAAGCTCATGGCGGCGCTGGTGCTGGCGGCGGTGCTGCCGCTGGTGCCGGCGCTGCTGGCCGCGAGCTGGCTGGCCGACAACAACGCCGGCGTCTGGCTGGCCCCGCGGGTGGCCGAGCGGCTCGCCGAGGTGCCCGGCACCTACCAGGAGCTCTTCCGAGCCCGGAAGCAGCTCTACGCCGAGCAGGCCCGCACCCTGGCCCGCGCCCTGCCGGCCGGGACGGCCGCCCGCCGCGCCGCCCTGGAGCAGGCGGTCATCCGGCTGCCGCTGCTGCGCCACGCCGCCGTGCTGGGGCCGGATGGCGTCGTGCTCGCCGAGGTGGACGCCCCGGCCTCCCCCGAGGACGCCGGCTGGCGCGCCGCGCCCGTGGAGGTCACGCTGCCGGGGGGCGAGCGGCTGCGCGCCACCTTCGCGGTGGAGGCCTCCCTCTTCGCCGAGCTCGACGAGACCCGCGAGCTGGCCGAGACGGCGCGCGACATGGAGAAGACCCGCGGCGAGGTGCGCCGCAGCATCGTGCTGGTCTTCGCCGCCACCGTGGCGGGCGCGGCGCTGCTGGCGGCCCTGCTCGGCTACCTGATGGCGCGCAGCACGGCGCGCCGGCTGGCCCGGCTGGCCGAGGCGCACCGGCGCGTGGCGGCCGGCGATCTCTCGGTCCGGGTGGAGCCCGAGCGGGGCGGCGACGAGGTGGCGGCGCTGGCCCGCGGCTTCAACGTCATGGTGGGCGAGGTGCGCCAGGCGCGGGACCGGATCGTCTACCTGGAGAAGATCTCGGGCTGGCAGGACGTGGCTCGCCGGCTGGCCCACGAGATCAAGAACCCGCTCACGCCCATCCAGCTCGCCTTCCAGCAGCTGGAGGCGCGCTGGCGGCAGGCGCCTGGCGGCGACCCGGCCTTCGGCCGCCTGCTGGCCGACGCCGGCGAGATCGTGCGGCAGGAGGTGGGCACGCTGCAGCGGCTGGTGGAGGAGTTCTCCGCCTTCGCCCGGCTGCCCGACGTGAAGCCCGAGCCCGCCGACCTGGGCGACTTCGTGGCGGGCTTCCTGGAGACCAGCCCGCAGCTCGCCGAGGCCGCCGACGTGTCGCTGGTGCGGGCCGGCGGGCCGGTGCCGGTGGCGCTGGACGCGGGCCTGATGCGCCGCGTGCTCGCCAACCTGACCGAGAACGCCGTGCAGGCCGCGCTCCCGGCCCGAGCCCGCGTCCACCTGGGCGTGGCGCGCACGCGCGACCGGGCCGTGCTCACCGTGGCCGACGAGGGGCCGGGCATCGAGCCGTCGCTGCGGCCGCGGGTCTTCGACCCCTACGTCACCACCAAGGAGAGCGGCACCGGGCTGGGGCTGGCCATCGCCAAGAAGATCGTGCTGCAGCACGGCGGCGAGATCCAGGTGGGTGAGGCGCCCGGCGGCGGCGCGGCCTTCACCCTGGCCTTCCCGCTGGCGCCAGCCGGACCGATGACGGCGGCCTGAGAGGCGGAACCCGGCCGGGGCCCGGCCTCGTTCACGCGGCGGTCGCGCCGGCGCCGCGTCGGCGTTACCATCCGTCCCATGCCCACCTCCCTGACCGACACCACCGCCTTCATCACCGGCGCCACCTCCGGCATCGGCGAGGCCTGCGCCGACCGGCTCATCCGCGACGGCGCCCGCGTCGTGGCGGTGGGGCGGCGCGCCGATCGGCTGGCCGCCCTGGCGGGCCGGCTCGGCCCGCGGCTCCACCCGCTGCCTCTCGACGTGACCGACCGGCCGGCGGTGCGGGCCGCCCTGGGCGCCCTGCCCGCGGCCTTCGCCCGGCTCGACGTGCTGGTCAACTCGGCCGGCATGGCGCTCGGCCTCGAGCCGGTGCACCGCACCTCGCTCGACGACTGGGACAGGATGATCGAGACCAACTGCAGCGCGCTGGTGACGCTCTGCCGCTTCGTGCTCCCCGGCATGGTGGAGCGCGGCCGCGGCCACGTGGTCAACATCGGCTCGGTGGCCGGGAGCTGGCCCTACCCCGGCGGCAACGTCTACGCCGCCACCAAGGCCTTCGTGCGGCAGTTCTCGCTGGCCATCCGCGCCGACCTGCTGGGGACGCCGGTGCGGGTCACCAACGTGGAGCCCGGCATGGTGGAGACCGAGTTCTCCGTGGTCCGCTTCGCCGGCGACCAGGGCAAGGCCGACTCGGTCTACGCCGGGATGACGCCCCTCTCGGCCCCCGACATCGCCGACGTGGTGGCCTGGTGCGTCACCCGTCCGCCGCACGTCAACGTGAACACCATCGAGGTCATGCCCACCCAGCAGGCCTTCGGGCCCTTCGCGGTGAACCGGGCCAGGTGAACGCCGGGCGGCCTCCCCCGCGCCGGCGCGCCCCGGGCGGGCCGGCCGGCGCCGGGGTTCGGAGGCCGGCCGCGCTCACTCCACCCGCGTCGCCCATGCCGGATCGTCGGAGACGAGCTGCTCCAGCCAGGCGTCGAGCCCGGGCGGACCGGCGCCGCCGACCTCGTGCGAGGCCAGGTAGGAGCCGGCGCCGCAGGTGTCCACCGGCGTGAGCAGCATGTGGTCCGCGCCGGCGTCCACGAAGGCGCGGGCGTTGGGGGTGGTGCGCAGCACGTCCCGCTCCAGCCGCACCAGCGCCGCCTCGAAGTCGGCCGGCAGGAGGAAGAGGGTGAACGCCTGCATGACCTGGTCGCGCGCGTGGGAGACCAGGGCCAGCCGGTCGCGGCGGTGCAGGTCGGCGAGCTCGGTGAAGGCCGACGACATGTCGGAGCGGCAGTCGAGGCAGAAGGGGTCGGTGGCCACGCCGAGGTGCCAGCTGTTGAACCAGGCGTCGCGGAAGTTGGCCGGGATGTCGTTGGCGACCAGCGCCGGCCCGGAGTCGTCCACCAGGTAGCCGCGCGCCTCGGGCCAGTACCAGCGGAAGGCCTCGTAGTTCACCAGCGCGCCGAAGCCGCCGGCCGAGGAGCCGGCCACCACCAGCCGGTCGACCGCCGGCCAGGTGGCGCCGAGCCGCCGGAGGTAGGCGCGCACGTTGGCGTGCCCCTTGTGGTGCCAGGTCTCGTTGAAGAGGACGTTGCCGTACTCCTTCACGTTGTCGCCGCCGTGCACGTCGCCCGTGCAGTAGGGGACGAAGACGATGGTGGCGCCGGCCAGCGTGGGCGGCAGGTTGGCGCGGGCCGTGAGCGAGCAGGGGACGAACCCGCGCGCCTCGGCCAGGAACTCCTCGACCCCGAAGCGGCGGTCCACGGCGGCGCCGGAGGCGCAGGTCTCGTAGCTCCAGCAGGCGCCGCCTCCGTCGAAGAAGACCACCAGGTCGCCACCCGTGCCCGGGCTCAC
>JANNKC010000071.1:0-37717 GCA_031396105.1 Anaeromyxobacter sp. | reverse complement strand
CTCCCTCGGGAGGCGGCGGCCCGGCGCTGCGTCGAAGCGGGGGATGGCGTGCCGCATGGTCGGGCCCCGGCCCGGCGGCACGCTGCCGCGGAGCTCTCGACCGAATAGGGGACGGCGGCGCCGGGCGCAACCCGCGCCAGCACCAGCGCGACCCGCTCCACGGGGCGCCCCGGCCGGTCCAGGGCTCATCGAGCCACGCGAGCCGCCCCGCCGGGATTCCCTCCTGGCTCGGCCCCAAGAGAGCCTCGCCCCGGCCGCCGGTCCGGATGAGAGGTCAGCTTGCCCACGAGGAGGCCCACATGAACTCATCGACGCCCTGGCTCACCGCCGCGCTGGTCCTGAACTTCGTCGTCGCGCCGTCGTCCGCCGCCGCCTGGGAGCGCGGGCGCGCCGTGCGCTTCGCCACCCTCCCCGACGGCGCCGCGGCGCCCGAGGGGCTCGAGGTGGACGCGGCCGGAAACGTCTACGTGGCGGCCTTTGGCTCGGCGTCGGGCCGCGGGGAGCTCCACGTCTTCAGCCGCCACGGGCGGCTCCTGCGCCACGTGACGGTGGCGGACTCCAGCCCCAGCCCGCTCGGCCTGGCCTTCCTGCCCGGCACCGAGACCTTGCTCCTGGTCGACTTCGGCGCGTCGAGGGTGCTGGCCGTCGATCCGCGCGACGGCGCCTCGGCGGTCTTCATGACGCTCCCCGCGCTGCCCCACGCCGGCGGCGCCGGCCTGAACGACGTCACCTTCGACCACGCCGGCAACGTCTACGTCTCGGACTCCTTCCAGGGGGTGGTCTGGAGGACCGGTCCCACCGGCGGCGTGGCCACGGCCTGGGTGGACGACCCGCTGCTCCGGACGAGCGGCGTCCCGCCCTTCGGCGCCAACGGCCTCCGCTTCAACCGCGCCGGCTCGGCGCTGTTCGTCGCCAACACCGGCCAGGACACGGTGGTCCGCATCCCCGTGGTGGCCGGGGAGGCCGGCGTCCCGGCCGTCTTCGCCAACGGCATCAACGGCGCCGACGGCCTGATCATCGACCGCCACGACAACCTCTGGGTCGCCGCCAACCAGGCCGACGAGATCGTGGTGGTGGACCCCACCGGGAAGGCCATCGCCAAGCTCGGCGACTTCGACGGGCTCGACCGGCGGGGCGCGCCGGTGGGGCTGCTCTTCCCGGCCAGCCTGCGCTTCGCCGGCAAGGACCTGCTCGTCACCAACCTCTCGCTCGACCTGCGCCTCTTCAACCCGGCCTTCAGCAGCGTGGACTCCGCCTGGGCCGCCGACACCCACCGTCACACGGTGGCGAGGATCCGGGCACGCCTTCGCCCCTGAGCCGCCGCCGGCGGCGCGCCTCACGGGCCGCCAGGACCGTCCGACTTCGTCGCCTCCGCCCACCAGAAGCCGCGGAGGTCGCCGAGGGCGTACCCGACCGCACGGTCCTCCGGGTAGGCGCGCGCGAGCCAGGCGCGGGTCCCCTCCGAGAGCGCCTGGCGCGGCGCGTGGCAGTGGAGGCAGCGGTCCCTGATCTCGATGGGCCGGAGCAATCCGACGCGGTCCCCGAGGTCGAAGGCCACCGCGGGCACGTCCGCCGCCTTTCGACCGTCGGTCGCGGCCACCAGGGCGCGCGCCCAGGCCGGCGGCGCGTTCCTCGGGTTGCGCAGCCGCGCGCTGGTGCGCCCCACCTCCACCCGGGCGACCGGGGCGGCGCCGTCGCAGCGCGCCGCGTTGGCGTCGGGATCGCCCTCGCCGAAGCGCCGCTCCACGTCGCAGGCGGCGGCGCGGATCCCCTCCGCCGCCCGCGCCAGCGCCGGGCGGAGCGCCGGCGGCGCGGCGCCGGGATCGAGGGGCGGGGGCCCGGCGGGTCCGGGCCGCGCTGCCAGGAGGGCGATGAGGACGAGTGCTCGCACGGGACGGCCTCCGCGGACTCCATAGCGCCAGCCGGGGGAGCGCGCAGGCGAAGGGCCTCCCGATCGCCCCTCCCGCTCGCCCCTTGTGGTGCGCACGGGGCGCGTGCGAGGCTTTTCGGCCGCTCACCCCCTCCCGCCAGGAGATTCCCATGCGTCGCTCCCTCACGTCCCTCCCGCCGCTGGCGCTGGCCCTGGCCGCGGCCTTCGCCCCCGTGGCCGCGCAGGCCGGCAAGACCCTCGACGCCGTCAAGGCGCGCGGCGAGGTCATCTGCGGCGTCAACACCTCGGCCCCCGGCTTCTCGGCCGTGGACAGCCAGGGCAAGTGGGTCGGCCTCGACGTCGACACCTGCCGCGCCGTGGCCGCGGCCGTGCTCGGCGACCCGGCCAAGGTGAAGTTCGTCCCGCTCAACTCCCAGCAGCGCTTCGCCGCGCTCCAGGGCGGCGAGATCGACATCCTCTCGCGCAACACCACCTGGACCCTCACCCGCGACGCGTCGCTCGGCATCGTCTTCGCCGGCATCAACTACTACGACGGGCAGGGCTTCATGGTGCCCAGGAAGCTCAAGGTCGACTCGGCCAGGAAGCTGGGCGGCGCCACCATCTGCGTCCAGGCCGGCACCACCAGCGAGAAGAACGTGGCCGACTACTTCCAGGCCCACGCCATCAAGTACAAGACGGTGGTCTTCGACACGGCCGAGGGCATCCAGTCGGCCTTCTTCGCCGGTCGCTGCCAGGCCTACACCACCGACGTGTCGGATCTCTCCGGCGCCCGCACCAAGACCGCCAGGCCCGACGACTACGTCATCCTCCCCGACGTCATCTCCAAGGAGCCGCTCGGCCCGGCGGTGCGCCGCGGCGACGACGAGTGGTTCCAGATCGTCCGCTGGACCGGCTTCCTCATGCTGGAGGCCGAGGAGGCCAAGCTCACCCAGGCCAACGTCGACAGGATGAAGGCCGAGAGCAAGGACCCGGCCGTGCAGCGGCTCCTCGGCACCGGCGACGACACCGGCAAGCTCCTCGGACTCGACAAGGAGTGGGGCTACCGGATCGTCAAGGCGGTGGGCAACTACGGCGAGAGCTTCGAGCGGAACCTCGGGCCGAGCACGCCGCTGGCGCTGCCCCGCGGTCCCAACAGGCTCTGGAGCCAGGGCGGCTTGATGTACGCGCCGCCGGTCCGCTGACCGCCGCGGTGCCACTGCCCTCCGTCTCCTGGTCCTCGCGCTCGGGGCGCGCCCTCATCGTCCAGGGCGCGCTCCTCGCGCTCCTCATCCTGGCCGGGGCGGCGCTCTGGCGGAACACCCAGGGCGCGCTCGCCGCGCGCCAGATCCGCTCCGGCTTCTCCTTCCTCTCGGAGCCGGCCGGCTTCGACATCGGCGAGGGGCCGGTCCCCTACACGCCGCGCGACAGCTACCTCGTCGCCTTCGCCGCCGGCCTCGCCAACACGCTGCGCGTCTCGGCGCTCGGCATCGTGCTGGCCACCGTCCTCGGCACCCTGATCGGCGTGGGGCGCCTCTCGCGCAACGTCCTGGTCCGGGCCGGGTGCACCGCCTACGTCGAGGTGCTGCGCAACGTCCCGCTCGTCATCCTCCTCTTCGGCACCTACCTCGTCCTGACGGAGTTCCTCCCCGAGGCGACCGAGCCCATCTCGCTCCCTGGCTCGGCCTTCCTCTCCAAGGGGGGACTCCACGCCCCGCGTCCGCTCTGGGCGGCGGGCTGGGGAGCGGCGCTCCTCGGGCTGCCCCTCGGGGGGGCGGCCGCCTGGCTGCTGGCACGCTGGGCGCGAGCGCGCCGGGCCCGCACCGGCCGGGGGCCGGCGGTGGGGTGGGCCGGGCTGGGGCTGGTGCTGGCGGGTCCGGTGGTGGGCTGGCTCCTGGGGGGCGCGCCCCGGGGGCTGGAGCTGCCCGAGCCCGGCCCCTTCGGCGTCGCCGGCGGGCTCTCGCTCACGCCCGAGTTCCTGGCGCTCCTCACCGGGCTGACCCTCTCCGCCGCGGCCTCCATCGCCGAGATCGTCCGCTCGGGCCTCCTGGCCGTCTCGCACGGGCAGGCGGAGGCGGCCGGCGCGCTCGGCCTCAGGCCGCGCCAGACCACCCGGCTCGTGCTCCTGCCGCAGGCGCTGCGGGTCATCATCCCACCGCTCACCAGCCAGTTCCTGAACCTCACCAAGAACTCGTCGCTGGCGGTGGCCATCGGCTACCCGGACCTGGTCTCCATCGCCAACACCGCCATGAACCAGAACGGCCAGGCGCTGGAGTGCATCCTCGTCATCATGGCGGTCTACCTCTCGGTGAACCTGGTCACCGCCCTCCTCATGAACCTCTACGAGCGGCGCGTGGCCCTGGTGGAGCGCTGAGTGCCGACGCCCGCCGGCGCCGCCGGGCACTCCGAGCTGGGCGGCCCCCGCCTTCCGCCCGAGCGCCCCGGCGGCGCCTGGGCCTGGGCGCGGCGCAACCTCTTCGCGAGCGCCTGGTCCACCCTCGCCACCGTGGGTGCGGTCTCGGCGGCCGCCCTGGTCCTTCCGGCCACCGTCCGCTGGACCCTGCTCGACGCCGTCTGGCGCCCCGACTACCAGGCCTGCCGCGCCCTCGACTACCGCGGCGCCTGCTGGGGCATGGTGGCCGAGAAGCACCGGCTCATCCTCTTCGGCCGCTTCCCGAACGCCGAGCACTGGCGCCCGCTCGTCGCCACGCTCCTGGTGGTGCTGGCGCTCCTGGTGAGCGGCCACCCGCGCGCCTGGCGCCGCTGGCTCCTCGGCCTCTGGGCGACGGTGGCGGCGGCCTTCTTCGTCCTCATGCGCGGCGGGGTCCTCGGCCTCTCGCCGGTGGGGAGCGAGCAGTGGGGCGGCTTCCCGCTCACGGTGCTCCTCACGCTGGCGGGCGTCGGCGCCTCCATCCCGCTCGGCGTCGGCCTCGCCCTGGCGCGACGCTCCGGCCTGCCGCTCCTCCGGGCCGGCGCCAGGCTCTACATCGAGCTGGTGCGCGGCGTGCCGCTCATCACCGTCCTCTTCGTGGCCACCTTCGTCTTCCCGCTGGTCCTACCGCAGGGGATGCCCCTGGACGCGCTGGGGCGCATCGTCCTCGCCATCACGCTCTTCCAGGCGGCCTACATGGCCGAGGTGGTGCGCGGCGGCCTGCAGGCCCTGCCGCGCGGGCAGCTGGAGGCGGCCGAGTCGCTCGGCCTCGGCTGGTGGCAGACGCAGCGCAAGGTGATCCTCCCCCAGGCGCTGGTGCTCGTCATCCCGAGCTTCGTGAACAGCCTCCTCTCCACCTTCATGGACACCTCGCTGGTGACCGTGGTCTCCATGTACGACCTCACCGGCGCGCTGCGGCTCGCCCTGGGCGACGCGCAGTGGCGCAACTTCTTCATCGAGGGCTACCTGTTCGTGGGCACCATCTACCTCGTCTGCTGCTTCGGCCTGTCCCGCTACAGCCACTGGCTGGAGGCGCGGCTGGGCCGGTGGGCACGCCAGGAGCCGAGCCGGGCATGAGCGAGCCGATCATCACCTTTCGCGGCGTGAACAAGTGGTTCGGGAAGTTCCACGTGCTGAGGGACATCGACCTGGTGGTGGGCAAGGGCGAGCGCATCGTGGTCTGCGGCCCCTCGGGCTCGGGCAAGTCGACGCTCATCCGCTGCGTCAACCGGCTGGAGGAGCACCAGGAGGGGACCATCGTCGTCGACGGCGTCGAGCTCACCGAGGACCTGCGCTCGGTCGAGACGGTCCGCCGGGAGGTGGGGATGGTCTTCCAGCAGTTCAACCTCTTCCCGCACCTCACCGTGCTCGAGAACGTGACGCTGGCGCTGCTGCACGTCCTCGAGCTCCCCCACGCCGAGGCCGAGGCGCGGGCGCGCCAGCAGCTCGAGCGGGTGCACATCGGCGACCAGGCCCGCAAGTATCCGGGCCAGCTCTCCGGCGGGCAGCAGCAGCGGGTGGCCATCGCCCGCGCGCTCGCCATGCAGCCCCGCGTCATGCTCTTCGACGAGCCCACCTCGGCCCTCGATCCCGAGATGGTGAAGGAGGTGCTCGACGCCATGCTGGAGCTGGCGCAGGGCGGCATGACGATGGTGGTGGTGACGCACGAGATGGGCTTCGCCCGCTCGGTGGCCGACCGGGTGGTCTTCATGGACCAGGGGCGCATCCTGGAGCAGGCCCCACCGGCCGAGTTCTTCGCCACCCCGCGGCAGGACCGCACCCGCGACTTCCTCGCCAAGGTGCTGCCGCGCTGAGGGCGGGGAGGGCCGGCACGGAGCGGCCGGAAGGCCGGACGTCTCACCCCGGGCGACGCGTGGCGCGCGCGCCGCCGGGAGGCCTCACCCGTTGCAGCGCGGCCTCCCGCTCCGGCACCACTCGCCGTACGAGCCGACGTAGAGGGACGCGCCGCCGAGGCCCGCCAGGTCCAGCGCCAGCAGGGTGTGGCAGGCGGTGACCCCGGAACCGCAGTGCACCACCAGGTTCTCCGGCCGCGTCCCGCCGAGGAGCTCGAGGTACGCCTGGCGGAGGGCCGCCGGCGTCTTGAAGCGGCCCGCGGGGTCCAGGTTCTCGGAGAATGGCAGGTTCAGGGTGCCCGGGATGCGGCCAGCCACGGGGTCGAACGGCTCGACCTCCCCCCGCCAGCGCTCGCGGCTCCGGACGTCCAGCACCTTCCAGGCCGGGTCCTCGAGCAGCCGTCCCACCGACTCGAGGTCCACGGTGGGTCGTCGCCAGGCCTGGCAGGGGTAGGGCGGCAGCGCCGGGATCGGGGGCGGCCCGTCCGTGGTCGGCACGAGCCCTGCCGCGATGGCCGCCTGGACCCCGCCATCCAGCACGGCCAGGTCCGCGTGGCCGACGGCCCGCAGCATCCACCAGAGGCGGCACGCGGCGTTGCCTCCGGCGGCGCCGTCGTAGACCACGACGCGGGTGGCGGGTCCAATGCCCCACTGGCCCAGCTGCCTGGTCCACGTCGCCAGCGCCGGCAGCGGGTGGCGGCCACCCTGCGCCGGGTCGAAGCCCGGCTCGGACGCCGAGCTGAGCTGGGCTTCCAGGTCGGCATGGAGGGCCCCGTCCAGATGACCCGAGGCGTAGGCCTCGGCGCCGGGGCGCGCATCCAGGAGCCGGATGGGTCCCGCCGCCGCGACCAGGGCTTCGGCGGAGATCAGCGGACCGAAGGACATGCGTCTCTCCTACCACGCACGGTGCGGCGCGTCCGGGCGCCCGCCCCCGGCATCCCTCCGGTTCTGGATGCCGTGGCGGCCGCCGGCCCTGGCCGCGGTAGGCTGCGGGCGCCCCACGCCGGCACCCCGGGAGGTCACCATGGTTCTCGCCGTCTCGCTCGCCATCTCGCTGGCCGTCGCCGCACCCGCCGCGCCGGCGGAGGCCGCCGCGCCCGAGGTGGCCACCGCGCCCTCCTGGCGCCTGCCGGTCTCGGTGAAGCGGCTCTCCAACGGGCTCACGGTGGTGGTCTCCCCCGACCGCTCGTCGCCCAC
The DNA here is from genome assembly GCA_031396105.1 of Anaeromyxobacter sp. Lineage (GTDB taxonomy): Bacteria > Myxococcota > Myxococcia > Myxococcales > Anaeromyxobacteraceae > JADKCZ01. The sequence goes on along the minus strand of JANNKC010000071.1, from coordinate 30,369 downwards.
CTTCGGCATCAGCACCGTCTACCGCATCGGCTTCCGCCTCGAGCCGAAGGGCCGGAGCGGCTTCGCCCACCTCTTCGAGCACATGATGTTCGAGGGGACGCCGCGCTCGCCCAAGGGGACGCTCATGAGGGTCATCCAGGGTGGCGGCGGGATCCTCAACGGCTCGACGAGCCACGACTTCACCAACTACGTGGCCACCGCGCCGGTCTCGGCGCTCGACGCCATCCTCTGGCTCGAGGCCGACCGCATGCGCGGCCTCGACTTCTCGGCGAAGAACCTCGAGAACCAGCGGGACGTGGTCAAGGAGGAGATCCGGGTCAACGTCCTCAACCGGCCCTACGGCCTCTTCTTCTGGACCGACGTGGCCGCCACGGCCTTCGACCGCTGGGAGAACGCCCACGACGGCTACGGCTCCTTCGCCGACCTCGACGCGGCCAGCGTGGGCGAGGTGCGGAAGTTCTTCGACACCTACTACGCGCCCAGCAACGCGGTCATCGGCATCGCCGGCGACGTGGAGCCGCGGGAGGTCTTCGCCAAGGTGGAGAGGTACTTCGGCGCCCTGCCGCCCCGCCGCGCGCCGGCGCGCCCCGACGTGCGCGAGAGGCCCAACACGGCGGAGCGCTGGCTGCAGCAGGAGGACCCGCTGGCCCAGGTGCCGGGCCTCGCGGTCGGCTTCAAGCTGCCCGGCGGCCGCGACAGGGACCACGTGGCGGCGGCCGTCCTCGGCGAGGTGCTGGCGGGCGGCAACGCCTCTCGCCTCTACCTGGAGCTGGTGAAGGGCCAGGAGCTCCTCCTCCAGGTCGAGGGCGGCGCCAACTGGCCGCTCGGCTCGCCCTGGGAGGTGGAGGGGCCGACCCTCATGACCTTCTTCGCGCTCTACAAGCCCACCACCGACGCCCGGGCCGTGGTGACGGCGCTCGACGAGGTGGTGGGGCGCATCGCCCGCGAGGGCGTGCCGGCCGGGGAGCTGGCGCGCGTCAAGACCAAGCTGGAGTCGGACCTCTACTCGTCCTGGGAGCAGCCGATCGGCCGCGCCGACGCGCTGGCGGTGGCGCAGCTCTTCACCGGCGACGCCGCCTCGCTCAACACGCTGCCGGCCCGCATCCGCGCGGTGAGCAGCGATGACCTGCGCCGCGTCGCCTCCACCTCCCTGACCGCCGCCAACCGGACGGTGGTCGATCGGCGCCCGGCCCCGGCCGCCGCCGCCACCCCGGCCAGGTGAGGCGCGCCATGACCACCACCAGGCTCACCGTCCTCGCGGCCGCGCTCGCCGGCCTGCTCACCGCCCCGTCCCCGGGCCTGGCCGCGGAGAAGAAGCCGCTCCCCAGGGAGCTGCCGCCCTTCGGCGTGGACAGGCCGCTGCCGGTGCCCGAGCTGGTGCGCTACACCACGCCCGAGGGGCTGACGGTCTGGCTGGTGCCGCGCGCCGGCTTCCCCAAGCTGACCGCCGTGCTGGCGGTGCGCGGCGGCAGCGCCGCCGATCCCAGGGGCGCCGAGGGGCTCTCCGAGCTCCTGGCCGCCACGCTCGACGAGGGGACCGCCACCCGCACGGCGCGGCAGATCGCCGAGGCGCTCCAGGCGGTGGGCGGGTCGCTCGCGGCCGTGGCCGGGACCGACGCCATCACCCTGACCGCCGACGGCCTCGCCTCCGGCGCCGAGCGGGTGCTGGAGGTGCTGGGCGACGTGGCGCTGAACGCCGCCTTCCCCCCGGCCGAGGTGGCGCTGGCCAGGGCCAACGCGCTGCAAGGGCTCCAGGCGCGGGCCTCCACGCCGGAGTTCCTGGCCGAGAAGGCCTTCGGCGCGGCGGTCTACGGCGACCACCCGTACCGGACCGTGGCCCCGGAGCCGGCGGTGCTGGAGGCCGCCACGCCGGCGCAGCTCGAGGCCGAGCACGCGCGGCGCTTCCGCCCCGACGCCGCGCTCCTGGTCGTGACCGGCGCCTTCGACCAGGTCGCCGTGCGGACCGCCATCGGGCGCGCCTTCGGCGGCTGGAAGGCGGCCGGGGCGCCGGTGGCCGAGGCGCCGCCCTCGCCGCCGGCCCGCGCCCGCGACCTGGTCTTCGTGGCGCGTCCGGGCTCGGTCCAGTCGAACCTGGTGGTGGGCCGGCCAGGCCCGCGCCTCACCGATCCGGACTACTTCGCGATCATGGTGGCCAACGCGGTCTACGGCGGCGGCTTCGCCTCGCGCCTCACCGAGAACATCCGCGAGGACAAGGGCTACACCTACTCACCGGACTCCTCCTTCGCGACCCGCCGGCAGGGCGGCCTGCTGCAGGTCGAGGCCCAGGTGCGCAACGAGGTGACGGCCGCCGCGCTGCTCGAGATCTTCTACGAGCTGGACCGCATGGGCACCGCCGACGTGCCGGCCGACGAGCTCAGGACCGCCCAGCGCCTGGAGACCGGGCTCTACCTCTACCGGAACCAGCTGCAGGCCTCGCAGGCCCGCCAGCTGGCCAGCCTGTGGGTGAAGGGTGCGCCGCCGGAGTTCCTGGGCGAGTACGTCCCCCGGATCAACGCGGTCACCGCGGCCCAGGTCCGCGCCGCCGGCCGCGCCCTCTTCGCCTCGGAGCGGCAGACCGTGGTGGTGGTGGGCGACGAGTCGGTCAGGGCCGCGCTCGAGCAGTTCGGTCCGGTGCGCTCGCCGGGGCCGTAGGCCCCTCGGCTCACCCGGCCTCGGTGCCGATGGCCCGCAGGTAGGGCAACCCGTCCATGCGCTGCACCTCGAAGTAGCCGTGGCGGGCGCCCCACTCGGCCCACGGCAGCGCCGCGCCGCGGATCCAGACCACCGCGTGGCCGGGGACGCCGAGGTGGCGGCGCTGCTTGCGGCACCAGGCGAAGCGCGCCAGTGGAGCCCACGCAGAGCCGAAGAGCTGGTCGCGCACCGCCGCGAGGAACGCCGTCAAGTTCATGGTCCCTGTGTCCATACCTCGCCGCCGGTCCCGGCGCTCGTGTCGCACGGGTCGCGGGCATCGGGGTACCCCCCTCACGGCGCCGGCCGACCCGCGTTACAAACGGGGGAGAGCCAGCCCTCTCATCGTCCCGATGTCGCGCTGACTTCTGGGAGGGGGCGGCTCGCTCGTGGCCGGTACACTCGACTCGGCCCTCTTGGGCCTGATGCGCCGCCCGCCCTCGGCGCCAGAGCGGCCGTTCCGGGACGAGCTGCTCAGCGTGGAGCGCCTGGCCGAGCGGGCGCGCTCCCTGGCGGCCCGGTTCACGGTGGACCCCTCGGTCCGGGTGGCGCGCAGCGTCCTGCCGCGCTTCGACGACAACGTCCGCGTCCTCCGCCAGGCGTACCGGACCCTGGCCGGCGGACTGCACCAGGGCGAGTTCGTGACGTCCGCGGCCGAGTGGCTGCTCGACAACTACCACCTGGTGGCCTCCGAGGTCCGGGACGTGCGCCAGAACCTGCCGCGCGGCTATTACCGGGAGCTGCCCAAGCTGGCCGCGCGGGAGCAGGCGGGGAACGCCCGCGTCTACGCGCTCGCGGTGGAGCTGATCCGCCACAGCGACAGCCGCCTCGACCGCGCCCAGCTGGTGCGGTGGCTGGACGCCTTCCAGACGGTCGCCCCGCTCACCATCGGCGAGCTCTGGGCCTGGCCGAGCATGCTGAAGCTCGCGCTGGTGGAGAACCTGCGCCGGCTGGCGGACGAGACGCTGGACGCCCACGCGGCCAGGCGCGCGGCCGACGCCTACGTGGCCCGCTTCGACGCTGCCGGGAAGGGCGTCGCCCCGGCGCTGCCGCGCCAGCTCCACCCCGCCCTGGTGGTGCAGCTGCTGCAGCGCGTTCGCGAGTACGGACCCCGCCTCTCCGAGGTCCGGAGCGCCCTCGACGCGCACCTCGCCGCGCACCAGGCCTCGGCCGAGGAGACGGTCCGCGGCGAGCACCAGCGCGAGGCCGCCGCGCAGGTCTCCGTCGCCAACGTCATCACCAGCCTGCGGCTCTGCGCCACCCTCGACTGGACCCATTACGTCGAGGCCGTGAGCCTGGTCGAGCGGGTGCTGCTGCGCGACCCCGCCGGCGTGCATGGACGGATGGATTTCCTCTCCCGCGACCGCTACCGGCAGGCCGTCGAGGAGCTGGCCGAGCGGACCGGGGAGGCGCAGGTGCGGGTGGCCATGCGCGCGGTGGAGAGCGCGCGCCAGGCCGCCGAGGCCGAGGGGCCCGAGGCCCGCGCGGCGCACGTCGGGCACCACCTCATCGGCAGGGGGCGCCGCGAGCTCGAGGTCGACGTGGCCTGGCGGCCGGGGCTGGGCAAGCGGCTGCGCCGCGTCGTCTTCGCCCACGCCACGGCGGTGTACCTCGGCGCCATCGGGCTCGCCTCCGCGGCGCTGGTCGGCGGCGGGGCCGCCTACGCCCGCCAGCAGGGCGGCGCGACCTGGGTGCAGGTGGGCGTGGCCCTCCTCCTCTTCCTCCCGGCCAGCGAGATGGCCATCGCGCTGGTGCAGCTCCTGGCGGCCCGCTTCGCGCCGCCGAGGCGCCTGCCGCGCCTCGACCTCTCGGCCGGGGTGCCGGCGGACGCGAGGACGCTGGTGGTCGTGCCGACGCTGCTCACCAGCGTGGAGGGCGTCGAGCTGCTGGTCGAGCACCTGGAGGTCCTGGCGCTCGGCAACCTCGACCCGCACGTCCACTTCGCCATCCTGGGCGACTTCACCGACGCGGCGGCCCGCGACCTGCCCGGGGACGCCGCCATCCTGGCCTCGGCCAGGGGCGGCATCGAGGCGCTCAACGCGCGGCTCAGCGAGGGGCGAGGCGACCGGTTCTTCCTCTTCCACCGCGCGCGCCAGTGGAACCCGTCGGAGGACGCGTGGATGGGCTGGGAGCGGAAGCGCGGGAAGCTGGAGGAGCTGAACCGGCTCCTGCGCGGCGCCACCGACACGAGCTACGCCGTGCAGGTGGGCGAGGTGGGCGTCCTCCAGCGCGTGCGCTACGTCCTGACGCTCGACTCGGACACCCGGCTGCCGCGCGACGGCGCCAAGAAGCTCGTCGGCGTGCTGTCGCACCCGCTCAACCGGCCCTCCTTCGATGCGCGCTGCGGCCGGGTCACCGAGGGCTACGGCATCCTGCAGCCCCGCGTCAGCGTCACCACCGCCAGCGCCGCCGGCTCCCACTTCGCCCGGATCTTCGCCGGGCACACCGGCGTGGACCCCTACACCTCGGCCATCTCGGACACCTACCAGGACCTCTTCGGCGAGGGCAGCTTCACGGGCAAGGGGCTCTACGACGTGGACGCCTTCACGGCGGCGCTGGAGGGGCGGGTCCCCGACAACGCGCTCCTCTCCCACGACCTCTTCGAGGGGCTCCACGCCCGCACCGGCCTGGTGACGGACGTGGAGGTGGTGGACGACTACCCCTCCAGCGTCCTGGCGCACGCGCGCCGCCAGCACCGCTGGACACGTGGCGACTGGCAGATCCTGGGCTGGCTCCTCCCCGTCGTCCGCACCCGCGCCGGCCTGCGGCGCAACCGCCTCCCCCTCCTCTCCCGCTGGAAGATCCTCGACAACCTGCGGCGCGCCCAGGTCGCGCCGGCCACGGTGGTCCTGCTGCTCCTCGCCTGGACCGTGCTGCCGGGAAGCCCGTCCCTCTGGACCGCCGCCGTCCTGACGTCCCTGCTGTTCCCGCTGGTGGCCCTGGCGCTCGAGGCCCTGGCGGGGCCCAGGCCGCACGAGCCGCTGCGGACCTTCCTGCGCGGGCTCGTCGAGGACGGGAAGGGGGGGGCGGCGCGCCTCCTGCTGCAGGTCGCCTTCCTCGCCAACCAGGCCTTCGCCATGGCGCACGCCATCCTGGTCACGCTCATCCGGGTCGGCATCACCCGACGCCGCCTGCTGGAGTGGGAGACCGCCGCCGCCAGCGCCGCGCGCGGCGCCGGCCTGGAGCAGGGGTCGGGCGCGCGGTCGTTCATCGTCGCCATGGCGGCCAGCCCGGCCATCGCGCTCACCGGCCTGCTCCTGGTCTCGGCCTGGCGCCCGGGCGCGCTGGTGGCGGCCGGGCCGGTGCTGGCGCTCTGGGCGGTGGCACCGCTCATCGCCCACCGGCTCTCCCAGCCCATGACGGGCCGCGACCTCGAGCTCAGCGGGGAGGACCGCCTCTTCCTCCTGGGCGTGGCCCGCACCACCTGGAAGTACTTCGAGGCCTTCATGGGTCCGGAGGATCACTTCCTTCCGGCGGACAACTTCCAGGATCTGCCCGAGCGGACGGCGCACCGGACCTCGCCGACCAACATCGGCATGGGGCTCCTCTCCACGCTGGCGGCGCATGACCTCGGCATCATCGAGACCGCCGAGCTCCTGGAGCGCCTCGACGGCACCCTCACCACCATGGAGGGGCTGGAGCGGCTCGAGGGGCACCTCTTCAACTGGTACGACACGGTGAGCCTGGCGCCGCTGCTGCCCCGCTACGTCTCGACCGTCGACAGCGGCAACCTGGCCGGCGCGCTCATCGCCGTGGCCGAGGGGCTCCGGCAGCTGGAGCGCGCGCTCCCGGTCGGCCAGGCGGGAGCTGGCGCCCCGGGCGGACCGCTGGAGAGCCTGGCCCGGCGAGCGACGGCCTTCGCCGACGGGATGAGCTTCCGCTTCCTCTACGACCCGCAGCGGAGCCTGCTCGCCATCGGCTACCGTGGCGCCGACGCCGAGGGGCCGGGGCGCCTGGACGCCTCCTGCTACGACCTCCTCGCCTCCGAGGCGCGCCTGGCGAGCTTCATCGCCATCGCCAGGGGCGAGCTCCCGGAGAAGCACTGGTTCCACCTGGGCCGGACGGTCACCGGCGTGCACGGCACGCCGGCGCTCCTGTCCTGGAGCGCCACGCTCTTCGAGTACCTCATGCCGCTGCTGGTGATGCGCAGCTACCCCGGTACGCTGCTCGACGCGAGCTGCCGGATGGCGGTGCGCCGGCAGCGGGACTACGGGGCCGAGCGGGGCGTGCCGTGGGGAATCTCGGAGAGCGCCTACGACCTGATCGATCACCTGGGCCACTACCAGTACAAGGCGTTCGGGGTGCCGGGCCTGGGCATGAAGCGCGGCCTGGCCGACGAGCTGGTGGTGGCGCCCTACGCCAGCGCGCTGGCCGCGCTGATCCACCCCACCGCGGCGGCGGCCAACCTCCGGCGCCTGGCGCAGGACGGCCTGCTCGGCACCTACGGCTACTACGACGCCGTCGACTACACCTCCCGGCGGCCGGAGGAGGCGGAGGCCTCCGCGCTCGCGTCCGCGCGCCCACGCGGCGTGGTGGTGCGAACCTACCTGGCCCACCACCAGGGCATGACGCTGACGGCCCTGGCCGGTGCGCTCGGCGGCCACCAGATGGTGGAGCGCTTCCACGCGGATCCGCGCGTCCAGGCCACCGAGCTGCTCCTCCAGGAGCGCCTGCCGCGCCACACGGCCTTCGTCAGCCCTCGCCCGGACGAGGCGGCGCGCGTCGCCACGCCGCCGGCGCCGGCCTCGGTGCGCCGCTTCCGCTCTCCGCACACCGCCTTCCCGCACGCCCAGTTCCTGTCGAACGGGCACTACACCACCGTCATCACCAACGCGGGCGGCGGGGCCAGCTCCTGCCGCGGGCGCGCCGTGACCCGGTGGCGCCAGGACGCCACCCGCGACCCGGCGGGCCAGCACCTCTACCTGCGCGACGTCCGCAGCGGACGGGTCTGGTCGCCCACCCACCACCCGACCGCCCGGGACGCGCACGACGACCAGGACGCCCAGGACGACCTGGTCCTGTTCACGATGGACAAGGCGACCTTCCAGCGGCGGGACGACGAGATCGGGACGCGCCTCGACATCGTGGTCTCGCCGGAGGACGACGTCGAGGTGCGCCGGCTCGAGGTGACCAACCACGGGGACCGCGTCCGCGAGCTGGAGGTCACCAGCTACGCCGAGATCGTGCTGGCGTCGAACGCCGACGACCTGGCCCACCCCGCCTTCGGCAAGCTCTTCGTGGAGTCGGAGTACCTGGCCGAGAGCACGGCGCTGCTCTGCCGGCGGCGGCCGCGCGCCCCGGACGATGCCGAGGTCTTCGCCGTGCACGTCATCGGCCTGGAGGGCCGGACCCAGGGACCGGTGGAGTGGGAGACCGATCGCGGCCACTTCCTCGGCCGCGGGCGCGGCCCGGCCGATCCCCAGGCGCTGGACGGGCGCGCGCTCACCGGCACCACGGGCGTCCTGCTCGATCCCATCGTGAGCCTGCGCCAGCGGGTGCGCCTCGCGCCGGGGGGGGTGGTGCGGGTCTCCTTCACCACCGGGATGGCCTCGAGCCGCGAGACGGCGCTGGCGCTGGCGCAGCGCTACCACGACCCGGCCTCCACCGCGCGGACCTTCGCGCTCGCCTTCGCCAGCGCGCGGAGCAGGCTGCACCACCTGGGCATCACCGGTGACGAGGCGCTCCTCTTCGAGCGGCTCGCCTCGCGGGTGCTGTACGCGGACGCCTCGCTCCGCCCTGGGCGGGAGCTCCTGGCCCGCAGCGAGCTGGGCCAGGAGGGGCTGTGGGGGCACGGCGTCTCCGGCGACCTCCCGGTCCTGCTCCTGCGCGTCGTCTCGGACACCGACCTGGCGCTGGTCCGGCAGATCCTGAAGGCGCAGGAGTACTGGCGGCTCAAGGGGCTCGCCGCGGACGTGGTGATCCTGAACGAGCAGCCGGTGAGCTATCTCGACGAGGTGCACGCCGAGCTCACCGCCCTGCTCGACGACGGGCCCTGGCGCGCCTGGAAGCACAAGCCCGGCGGCGCCTACCTGCTGCGCGGGGACCGCATGGGCGAGGCGGAGCGGCTGCTCCTCGGCGGCGTGGCGCGCGCCGTCCTGACCGGCGGCGAGGGCACCCTGGCCCAGCAGCTCGATCGGCCCACGCCGACCTCGGCCGAGCCGGCCCCGCTGGCGCTGGTGCGCCCGGCGCGGCCAGCTCCGCCGCTCCCGCCACTCGCGCCGGCCGAGGTGCCGCCGCTGGACCTGCCCAACGGGCTGGGCGGCTTCGCCGACGGCGGGAGGGAGTACGTCATCGTCCTCGAGGGCGACCAGGAGACGCCGCAGCCCTGGGTCAACGTCATCGCCAACCCGGACTTCGGCACCGTGGTCACGGCCTCGGGGTCCTCCTTCACCTGGTCCGGGAACAGCCGCGAGAACCGGCTCACGCCCTTCGCCAACGACCCGGTGAGCGATCCCACCTCCGAGGCCGTCCTGATCCGCGACGAGGAGAGCGGCGAGGCCTGGTCTCCCACGCCGGGGCCGCTGCCCCGCGACGCCGGCAGCGGCCGGTTCGTCGTCCGGCACGGCGCCGGGGTCACCCGCTTCGCCCGCGCGGCGCACGGACTCCGGCACGGGCTCGACGTCTTCGTGGACGCCGTGGATCCGGTGAAGATCTCCCTGCTGACGCTGAGGAACGAGGGCAGCCAGCCGCGTCGCCTCTCGGTCTTCGCCTACAACGAGTGGGTCCTGGGACCGCCGCGGGCCGGCCAGAGCCGGCACGTGGTGACGGCGCATGACCCGGCCACCGGCGCGGTCCTCGCCACCAACGCCTGGAACCACGAGTTCGCGGGCCGCGTGGCCTTCGCCCACGCCAGCGGCGGGCTCCGCTCGGCGACGGGCGACCGCACCTCCTTCCTGGGGCGGAACGGCTCGCTGGCGAGGCCGGCCGCGCTCGAGCGGGACACGCTGACGCCTCGCTTCGGGGCGGGGCTCGATCCCTGCGCGGCGCTGCAGGTGGCCGTCCTGCTCGCGCCGGGCGAGACCCGGCGGGTGGTGATCCTGGTCGGGGAGGGGCGCGACGTGGCGCACGTCCGGGCGCTGGTGGAGCGGCACGGCCACGCCCACGCCGCGGACGCGGCGCTCGAGGCGGTGCGGCGCGGCTGGGACGACACCCTCGACGCCGTGCACGTCCGGACGCCCGACGACTCCTTCGACGTCCTCATGAACCGCTGGCTGCTCTACCAGAACCTGGGCTGCAGGCTCTGGGCCCGCACCGGGTACCACCAGCCCGGCGGCGCCTTCGGCTTCCGCGACCAGCTGCAGGACGCCATGGCGCTGGCCATGGCCCGTCCCGACCTGGTGCGCGAGCACCTGCTGCGGGCGGCGGCGAGGCAGTTCCTGGAGGGCGACGTGCAGCACTGGTGGCACCCTCCCAGCGGCCGGGGCACCCGGACTCGCTGCTCGGACGACCTGGCCTGGCTGCCCTACGCGGTGGCCCACTACGTGCGGACCACCGGGGACGCCGCCGTGCTGGAGGAGCGCGTCCCGTTCCTGGAGGCGGACCCGCTCCCGGCCGGCGCCCATGACGCCTACGGGCTGCCCCGCGCCTCGGCGGAGCAGGCCTCCCTCTTCGAGCACTGCGTGCGCGCCATCGACCGCACGCTCACCTCCGGCGCGCACGGGCTGCCGCTCATGGGGAGCGGGGACTGGAACGACGGGATGAACCGCGTGGGCGGCGAGGGGCGCGGCGAGAGCGCCTGGCTCGGGTTCTTCCTCCACGCCGTCCTGGTCGACTTCGCGCCGCTCTGCTCGGCGCGCGGCGAGGGCCAGCGGGCCGGCCGCTACCGTGAGGAGGCGGCCCGCCTCTCGGCCACGCTGGAGCGGACCTGGGACGGGGAGTGGTACCGGCGCGGCTACTACGACGACGGCACGCCGCTCGGCTCGGCCCAGAGCGGCGAGTGCCAGATCGACTCGATCGCCCAGTCCTGGGCGGTGCTCTCGGGCGTGGCGCCGGCGCGGCGGGCCGATCGCGCCATGGACTCGGTCCGCACCCACCTGGTGCGGCGCGGCGCCCAGGTGGTGCTGCTGCTCACGCCGCCGTTCGATCGCTCCCTCCAGGAGCCCGGATACATCAAGGGCTATCCGCCCGGCGTGCGGGAGAACGGGGGCCAGTACACCCACGCCGCGGCGTGGATCGTGATGGCGCTCGCCAAGCTCGGGAGCGGCGACGAGGCGACCGAGCTGTTCCACATGCTGAACCCCGTCAACCACACCCGCACTGGCCCGGACGTGGCCCGCTACCGCGGCGAGCCGTACGTGGTGGCCGGCGACGTCTGCGCCCACCCGGACCACGCGGGCCGCGCCGGGTGGACCTGGTACACCGGCTCCGCGGGCTGGCTCTACCGGGCCGGACTGGAGAGCATCCTCGGGCTCCGCCGCCACGGCGACACCTTCGAGCTGGATCCGTGCATCCCCAGCTCATGGCCCGAGTACCGGATCACCTGGCGCTTCGGCAAGACCCGCCATGAGATCCTGGTCAGCAACCCCGGGCGGCGCTGCCGCGGCGTCGAGTCGGCGCTGCTGGACGGGGCCGTGGTCGATCCCCGGAGCATCGCGCTCGTCGACGACGGCGGGGTTCACGAGGTGCGCGTCGTGCTGGGCGAGCCGCGGGCCTTGACGCCGCGGCCGGCCTGAACGCGGCGCCTCCGGCCTCGCCGGGCCCGGCGGCCGCGCGGCGCCCCACTCGGTGAGGCGCCCGCCGGGTTAGCATGGCCGCCATGACCGTCCCGGCGCCCAGGGCGTCCCCATGGCGCAGCTTCCTCGTCAACCTCAGCCTGGTGGTGCTGCTGGCTGTCTCGGCGGCCTTCACCGGCCTCGCCGTCAGCGATCAGCGCGCCATCGAGGGGGAGCTGAAGACCCGCGGGCGCTCCCTCTTCGGCGCCATCGTGCTGGCGCGGAAGTGGAACGCGGCCCACGGCGGAGTCTTCGTGGAGAAGACGCCGGGCATGGTCTCCAACCCGTACCTGGAGCACCCGGACCGGCGGGGGGACGACGGCACCGTCTACACCCTGAAGAACCCGGCGCTCATGACGCGGGAGATCTCCGAGCTCGCCGAGCGGGAGGGCGCCTTCAGGTTCCACCTCACCAGCTCGAGGCCGCTCAACCCCGCCAACGCCCCGGACGCCTTCGAGCGGGAGGCCCTGGCGCGCTTCGAGCGCGGGGTGACCGAGGCGACGGACCGGGAGCTGCGCGACGGCACGCCCTGGTTCCGCTACATGGCGCCGCTGCGGGTGGAGGCGTCGTGCCTGGCGTGCCACGCCAGGCAGGGCTACCAGGTGGGCGACGTGCGAGGCGGCATCAGCGTGGGCTTCAGCATGGCCGAGGCGGAGGCGGCCATCCGCCGGACGCGCTGGGTCGCGCTGAGCCTCTTCGCGGCCACCGCCGCGCTCCTCTTCCTGGTCATCGGGCGGCTGGTGGCCGGGCTGCGCGGCCGGCTGCTCGCCGCGGAGGCGCGCATCCGGGAGCTGGCCAGCACCGACGAGCTGACCGGGGTGGCCAACCGGCGCCACTCGGGGGCCCGGCTCCGGGAGGCGCAGGTCCTGGCCGGGCGCTACCGCCGTCCGCTCTCGGTGGCGATGATCGACCTCGATCACTTCAAGGCGGTGAACGACGCCCACGGCCACGACGGGGGCGACGCGGTGCTGCGGGCCGTGACCCGGGCGGTGGCGGGTGCGCTGCGCGAGGCGGACCTGCTCGGCCGCTGGGGCGGCGAGGAGCTGCTGGCCATCCTGCCGGAGACCGACGCCGCCGGCGCGCTCGCACTGGCCGAGCGGCTGCGCGCCGCCGTCCAGGCGCTCCGCGTCGAGCACGCCGGCGGCACGATCGTCGTGACCGTGAGCGTTGGCCTCGCCACCTGGGTGCCATCCTCGTCCGGCGCCGAGGCGCCCTCCACCGAGGCGCTGCTGAAGCAGGCCGACGAGGCGCTCTACCGGGCCAAGGCGCGCGGCCGGAACCGCGTGGAAGGGTGAGGCCCTGGCCGGGCCCGGCCCGCCCGCAACCTTGCCTCCCCTGGCCAGTCGCCTAAGCTCCCATGATGGCGAAGCGCCTCCTCCTCTGCCTCGCCGCCTCGGCCGCCCTCGTGGCGCGCGCCGGCGCGGCCGACGACCCGACCCGGCGCGGCTTCGACGCCGACCCGTCCCGGCTGGCCCTCTCGCTGGACGGCGGCTTCACGGTGGAGACCGCGCCGGCGGCCGTGGCGGGGGCCTGGCGGCTCGGCGCGCTGCTCGACCTCACCAGCGGCCTGCTCACCCTCTCGCAGGGGAGCCGGCGGGACGACCTGCTCGAGTCGCGGCTGGCGCTGCACCTGCTGGGCGGCTGGTCCCTCGGCCCGGTGGAGCTCTCGGGCCACCTGCCGGTGGTGCTGCGGCAGCGGAGCGACCTCTCCCTCCTCACCAGCCAGGGCGTGACCGGCCCGCTGGTGGACCCGGTGGCGGGGAGCGCGCTCGGCGACCTGCGGCTCGGCGCCAAGGCGCCCCTCACGTTCCTGGCCGGCTGGCCGGTCTCGCTGGCGGCGCTGCTCGACCTCCGGCTGCCCACCGGCGACGGCCAGGCCTTCGCGAGCGACGGCCTGGCGCTGGCCCCGTCGCTGGTGGCCACCCGCGCCCTGGGCCGGCTCCGGCTCGACGGCCAGGCCGGCTGGCTCTTCCGCCGCCCGGGCCAGTACGCCCAGCTCGTGGTCCGCGACGCCTTCACCTACGGTGCAGGGGCCACGCTCGACCTGCCGCCGGCCTGGCGCCTCACCCGCTGGCGTGCGCTGGTCGAGGTGACCGGCCAGGTGCCGCGCGGCTTCGACCCGGGCAGCGCGCGCTACCGGGCGCCGCTCTCGGCCCGGGCCGGCCTGCGGGCCTTCCTGACGCCCTCCCTCTCGGTCGAGGCGGGGCTGGGCGCCGGGCTCGGCGAGGCGGGCTACGGCCACGAGCGCTGGCGCGCCTTCGCCGGCCTGCGCTGGGGTGGCCAGCCGGTGGGCCGCCCCGGCGACGACGCCGATCACGACGGCGTGCCCAACGGCAAGGACGCCTGTCCCACCGAGCCGGGCCGTCCCGAGCTCGACGGCTGCCCGGACGACGACCGCGACGGCATCCCCGACGGTGAGGACCGCTGCCCGCGGGTGGCGGGGCCGGCCGAGAACCTGGGCTGCCCGCCGGTGGAGGGCGAGCCGCTGGTGGAGATCGAGGCGCAGCGGCTCTCGCTCAGGGACTCCATCCTCTTCGACACCGACCGGGACACCATCAAGACGGAGTCCTTCCCGGTGCTCGACCAGGTGGCTCGCGTCCTCGGCGAGCATGCCGAGCTCGGGCGCCTCCGCGTCGAGGGGCACACCGACAACCTGGGCGGCGCCGCCTACAACAAGGAGCTCTCGGCCCGGCGCGCCGCCGCGGTGGTGCGCTACCTGGTCGGCAAGGGCATCGCGGCGGGCCGGCTCGACGCGGCGGGCTTCGGCTTCGAGCGGCCCGTCGCCACCAACGAGACGGCGCTCGGCCGCGCCAGGAACCGGCGCGTCGAGTTCACCATCCTGGGCCAGGGCGCGCCGCCCCTCGACCAGTGAACCGACCACCCCTGGCCCGCCGCCTCGCCTTCGCGCTGGCCGTGGCGCTCGCCCTCCCGGCGGGGGCCGAGACGCCCCTGGAGGCCGCCCTGCACGCCCTGCGAAAGGACGACTCCCTCAAGGTCCGCACCCAGGCGGCCATCGTGCTCGGCCAGCGCGGCGCGGTGGAGGCGGTGCCGGCGCTGCGCCGGGCGGTGGCCGAGGACCGGGCCTCGGCCGTCCGCCTGGCCGCGGTGGGAGCGCTCCTGAAGCTGGGGGCCCGGGTGGCGCGCCCCACGCTGCAGGCGGCCGCCCAGGCCGACGCCGACGCCGCCGTTCGCGCCGCCGCGAGCCGCGCCCTGGCGGCCCTGGGCCCGGTGGCGCTGGCCCTGGAGGATCCGGCCGGCACCCCCTCGGCCCGCGCCGCCGCCCGAGAGGCGCTGCAGCGCCACCTCGAGCGGCTCGGCCTGCCGCTCGCCGATGAGGGCGAGGTGCGGCTCCGGCCGACCGTGACGGTGGAGGTGAGCACCGGCGGCGGCAAGACCACGGTGTCCGCCAAGCTGTCGCTGGCCACCATCGACGGCGACGGCCGGCTCGACCTCCTGGAGGGCAGCGCCAGGGCCTCGGTGGCCGGCGCGCTGCCCGCGGCTCGCCTGGCCGGCTTGACCGCCAGGGCGGTGGACGCGGCGGCCCGCGGGCCGTGCGAGGATCTCGCGACCCGCCTCGGACGGCGGTAAGAGGGGACTGCCATGGACCACGCCGCCCAGCCCGGCCCCGTCACGGCCCCCTTGCCCCCTTCGGAGGCCGGCGGCGGCCGCAGCCACCGGCGCGTGCGCAACTACCTCGTCGACACCTCGCTGCAACTCCGGCTCGCCAGCTACCTCCTGGCGGCGGCGCTGGCGCTCTGCGTCGGCCTGGGCTGGCTCCTCTTCCAGGCCTGGCAGGAGACCAGCCGCGTCATCGCGCTCGGCGATCCGGACTCCGGCGAGTCGATCGCGCTGGCGCTGGCCAGCGAGGACCGCTGGCGCATGGTGGTGGTGGCGGCGGCCCTGGCCGGCGTGCTCCTCTGCCTGCTCGGCGCGGCGGTGGTCATCACCCACCGCATCGCCGGTCCGGCCTTCACCATCGGGCGCACCTGCCGCCAGGTGGGCGAGGGGCTGCTGCGGCGCCCCGGGCCGCTCCGTTCGCGCGACCTGCTGGTGGACCTGGCCAGCGACGTGGCCGGGATGGTCGTGGCCCTGCGCGAACGTGAGGCGGCCGAGCTCGAGGTGGCCCGGCGGGCGGCGGCCACGCTCCGCGATGCCGGCTCCGGCGCCGAGGCGCGGGGCGCGGCGGCCGGGGCGCTGGAACGGCTGGCGCTCGAGAAGCAGGCCCGGCTCGACGGCTGAAGACAAGGGGACCACGCCATGCGCACCTCCACCTCGCTCCTCCTCGCCGCCCTGGCCAGCCTGTCCGGCTGCGCCTGCGACACCGTCCCCGCCGACGCGGTCGAGGACTGTACCGCCAGCCAGGTCCTCCCCGACTCGGTGGCCACCGACGTCCTCTTCGTCATCGACGACTCGGGCTCGATGAGCCAGGAGCAGGCCAACCTGCGGGACAACCTGGGCGTCTTCATCGACGCGCTCATCGCCTCGCCGGTCCAGAACGACTTCCGCATCGGGGTCACCTCCACCTCGGTCGAGACCTTCGGGGCCACCGCCACCTCCGGGCAGGCGTATGCCGGCGGGCCGTCGGTCGGGGTCCCGTACCCCGACGGCGCGCTGGTGGCCGTGGCGCAGGACGCCGGCGGCAACGGCCTCGCCGGCGACCTGGTCCACGACGCCACGCTCTACGCGGCCACCGGCGGCTGGGGCGGAACCCGCATCCTCGACAAGACCTCCGCCACCCTGGCCCGCGACTTCAAGGCCAACGTCCAGCTGGGCACGAGCGGCAGCGGCAAGGAGCAGCCCTTCCGCGCCGCGCGGCTCGCCCTCTCCGACCGGCTGCTCGACGCCAACGCCGGCTTCCTCCGGCCCGGCGCCCGGCTGGCCGTCATCTTCGTCACCGACGAGGACGACTGCTCCGACTCGGCCGACCCGCGCGCCGCCAGCAACGGCGAGTGCCACGACCTGGCCGTCAAGGACGCCAGCCCGGCCATCCTCGACCCGCCCGGCGAGCTGGCCTCCTTCCTCTTCAGCCCGGTGGACGGGGAGCTGCGCGACGTGGCGGTGGGCGCCATCGCCGGCTTCGATCCGGCCACGCTCTCCCCTTCCTGCGGCGACGCCGCGCTCTGCGCCAACACCGCCTGCGCCACCGCCTTCGACAAGGGCGACCGCTTCGCCGCGCTGGTCGCCGCCGTGGGGGGCGCCCGCATGAAGCTCGGCTCCATCTGCGACGCCAGCTTCGCCGACACGCTGCGCGGCTTCGCCGAGATCCTGATGCCCTCGTCGCTGCCGCTGGCCGGCGCCCCGGCCGACTGGCGCATGCTGGTGGTCACGCTGGCCAAGGCGGGCGGTGGCACGGTGCCCTGCGTGGTGGCGGCCGAGGGGACGGCCGGCCAGGCCACCGCCGACGCCATCTACAGCCCGCCGCGCTTCGACCGGCCGGCGCAGCTCGCCTTCCGCAACGCCTGCACGCTCGGCCTGGGCGACCGGATCGACCTCCGGGTGGTCTGCGTCAACTGAGAGGCCACGGGGCGGCGGCCGGCGGGCTGGCCCGGGCCGGCGCCGCGGCCCCAGCTAGGCGAGGTCCCAGCCGAACCCCTCGCGCTCCAGCGCGTCGTCGGCCAGGGCCACCACCAGCTCGTCGTCGTTGGAGTCGACCCGGCGCAGGTTGCCGCGGATGCGGCTCCTGGCCGCGCGGGCGAAGACCCGGGCGATCTCGAGCTCGCGCGCCGCGCCCGCCTCGCCCTTCTGTTCCAGCGAGGCGGTGACGCGAGAGAAGACCGCGGCGGTGACCAGCAGGTCGGTGAGGATGTCGGCGATCCGCTTCAGCGCGAACTGCTCCTCGATGATCCCCTTGCCGTGCTGGCGGAGCTCGCGGTCGGCCACCCAGGCCACCTCGCGCACCAGCGCCTCGTACTGCTCCCCCACGCCGGCCAGCGCCGGGTGGAGCCTGGTGAAGCTGCGCTTCTCGCCCACCAGGCCGGTGCGGATGGAGGCGTGCTTCAGGGCGTAGTCGGAGAGGAGGCCGAACCCCTTGATGGGATCGGCCAGGGCCCCCTTCATCCCCTGCACCAGCTCCTCGAGCTGCACCCCCACCCGGTTGAGCGCCGTGAGGGCGATGAAGAGCCGCAGGATCTCGTTGGTCCCCTCGAAGATCCGGTTGATGCGGGAGTCGCGCACCACGCGCTCGTACGGGAACTCGCGCATGTAGCCGTTGCCGCCGGCGATCTGCAGCGCCTCGTCGGCGGCGCGCCAGAGCGCCTCGGTGGCGAAGACCTTGGAGATGGCCGCCTCCACCGCGTAGTCCTCGTAGCCCTGGTCGGAGAGGCCGGCCACCAGCCCGACCACGGCTTCGGAGGCGTAGGTGTTGACCACCATGTCGCCCAGCTTCTGCTTCACCAGGCCGAACTCGCCGATGGCCCGGCCGAACTGGCGCCGCTCCTTGGCCTGCCTGGCGGCCATGGCGAGGAGCCGCTTCATGCCACCGACGCAGCCGCCGCCCAGTCCGGAGCGGCCGGCGTTGAGGATGCGCATGGCCGCCTTGAACCCCTTGCCCACCTCGCCGAGCACGTGCTCGTCGCCGAGGCGCACCTCCTCGAAGTGGACCGTGCAGGTGTTGGAGGCCCGGACCCCCATCTTGTCCTCGTGCGGCCCGGTGGTGACTCCGGGCAGGTCGCGCGGGACGATGAAGGCCGTCATCTGGGCCTTGCCGTCGCCGGTCGGCGGGGTCTTGGCGAAGACCGTGTAGAAGCCGGCGATGCCGCCGTTGGTGATCCAGAGCTTCTCGCCGTCGAGGATCCAGGCGTCGCCCTGGCGGCGCGCCGTGGTCTTGACCGCGGCGGCGTCGGAGCCCGCCCCCGGCTCGGTGAGGCAGAAGGCGGCGATGAGCTCGCCGCTGGCGAGGCGCGGCAGCCACCTGGCCCGCTGCGCCGCGGTGCCGAAGAGGAGCAGGCCGCGCATGCCGATGGAGCTGTGGGCCCCCACGGTGAGCGCCACCGAGCCGTCATGCGTGGCGATCTGCTGCAGCACCCGGGAGTAGGCGGCCGAGCCGAAGCCGAGCCCGCCCTGCGCCTCCGGGATGACCAGGCCGAAGAGTCCGAAGGTGCGGAGCTCCTCGAGGAAGGCGGCCGGCAGCTCGCCCTTCACGTCCCACTCGCGGAAGTCGCGGGCATGCGGGCCGAGGAGCTGGTTCACGCTGCCCAGCACCTGCGCCAGCACCTCCCGCTCCGCGTCCTTCATGACCGGGTACGGGAAGAGGATCTCCTCCTCGATCTGGCCCATGCAGAGAGACTGGACGAAGCTGTCCGACGACTTGTCGATCACGGCGCGCCTCCGGGGTGACGAGGCGACGAGCATATCGGTCGTGACGCGCCGCGGCAAGGCGGGTTGACTCCAGAATCAGTCCTTCGGGTGGGTCCCGCGCGAGGCGGGGCCAGCCAGGGAATCCCTGCGAGGACGGCGACGACGGCGCCTCCAGACAAGAGAAGAGGCCCGTGTCATGGGCCTCTTCTCGACGATGCAGGGGCGCTCAGGTACGAGCGCTGATCCGGCTCACGCCGGTTGAGAATGCGCAG
The DNA here is from genome assembly GCA_031396105.1 of Anaeromyxobacter sp. GTDB lineage: Bacteria > Myxococcota > Myxococcia > Myxococcales > Anaeromyxobacteraceae > JADKCZ01. Next base: position 11,402 of record JANNKC010000071.1, on the reverse strand, counting down.
TGGTCGTGTACTGCAACGGTTCCGCTATCTCAGCCTCCTCGTGATGGTTGCTGCTGGAGTGATCCTGTTCCTCGCATCGTCACGGCGCAAGCCGGATCGTGTGCCGCAGCGTGTCGGCGCCGGCGCGCCCTGCCGTTGACGAGAGCCAACAGCCCGTGGTCACAGGGAAATCCAGGCGTCAGCGCCGAGGCGCCTGGCCGCCGGCCCCTTCGGGGCCTTGCGGAGCGGGCCGGAGGCGCTGCTCCCCGACGAGCTCGAGGACCCGGAGCGCCAGGGCGTTGCCCGGCGCCAGCGCGAGCGTGAGCACCGCCGCGTCCTCCGCGGCGGCGAGGTCGCCCGCGGCCAGGGCCGCCACCGCCAGCCCCACCGCGGCGTCGGCGCTGCTCGGGTCGAGCTCCAGCGCGCGGCGCAGCGGCGCCAGCGCCTCCGCCGGCCGCCCGGAGCGGACCAGCGCCGCCCCCAGGTTCTGCTGCAGCGGCGCCTCCGCCACCGGCGCGTCCGGGCGCACCGCGGCCAGCGCGGACCGGTACTGCGCGATGGCCCCCTCGTGGTCGCCGCGCGCCAGGAGCGCGTTGCCGAGCCCGAAGCGGGCCCGCGGCTTGTGCGGCGCCTGCTCCACGGCGTTGCCCCAGAGCGCCAGCGCGCTCTCCCAGACCGCGTTGCGCCGGTGGAGCGCCATGGCCAGCACGCCCCAGGCGGCGGCCACGAGGAGCAGCGCCGCCCGGCGCCGCTGCAACCCGGCGAGCCAGTAGCGCGAGAGCGCCCGCTCGGCCGCCACGCTCGCCGCCATGAAGATCCCGAGCGAGGCCAGGTAGACCCGGTGCTCCACCAGCACGTCCTCCCGCGGCACCAGGCTGGTGGCGGCCAGCACCACGAAGAACCAGGCCACGCCGAAGGCGATGGCGCGCCCGGCCACGCCATCGGCGCCCCCGGCGGGCTGGAGCCGCGCCCAGCGCCAGAGCGCCACGGTGGCGGCCAGCAGCGCGAGGAGCGCCAGCCCCGCCATCACCACACCGGGCTCGGCCAGGCTCCGGGACGTGGGAAACGCCCAGTCGGCGCTCTGCCCGGCCGGCCACCAGAGCAGCCTCAGGTAGGTGAGGAGGACGCGGCACTGGGTGAGGACGTAGGTGCCGGCCGGCAGCCCGGGCACCGCGAAGCCGGCGTCGGTGGAGCCCTCGATGCGGGTCAGCGTGCGGTGGACGAAGGCCGCCTCCACCGCCAGGAACGGGACGAGGAGCAGGAGGCGCCGCGGCCAGCTGGCGAGGGCCCGCCGCGCCTCCGCGGTGGGCAGGGCCCCGGCGAGGAGGAGCCAGGCGGCCGGCAGCGTGACCAGGGTCGCCTTGGCGCCCAGCCCGAGCACGAAGGTCGCGAACGCCGCGCCGTAGGCCGCCACCCCGCGCGCCGTCGGGCCGCGCCGCTCCGCCGCGAGCAGGAACAGGAGCGTGGCGAGGTAGCAGCCCGCCGCCAGCGCCTCGGCCCGCTGCACCACGTAGCTCACGGCCTGGCTCTGCAGCGGGTGGAGCGCGAAGAGACCGGCCACCGCCACCGCCAGCCCCGTGGGACGCGTCGCGCCGGCCAGCCGCAGCGCGGCCCGCACCAGGAGGAAGGCCAGCGCCGTGACGCCGAGGTGAATGAGGAGGTTGGTGACGTGGAAGGCGCGCGGGTGGAGCCCGCCCACCGCGTGGTCGAGGGCGAAGGTGAGGAGCGTGACCGGGCGGCGGCCGGAGAGGAGGGCCGGCAGGAACCCGCGCAGCGCGCCCCCGAGGTCGCGCACGGCCGGGTCGCCCACCACCGAGGTGAGGTCGTCGAAGACGAACTCGCCGTCGAGCACGCGCGCGTAGGCCGCCACCGCCAGGAGGAGCGGCGCGGCCAGCCACCACGCCATGCGGCCGTCGGAGGGCGTGGCGGGGAAGTTCATTGCGGAACGCGGCATCGGGCGGTGCGGCATCCTACCTTCAGGGCACCTGTTCCGGATCGCCGCAGCGTGCGTGCCCCTGATCCAGGGCACACGACGGCTATGGCAATCCGGCGCACCCAAAATTCAACAGGCGCTCCACGGCCGCGCCATTCCTCGCGGATCGGTCATGTGGCTGATCGCACTCCACTTTGAGCCGATTGGCCGTCAACACGCCGGCGTGTCCCCTGAGCTTGGTACTATGTATCCCACTCAACTGAGCAGACCTTGGGGGCGGAACTCGCAAGCGGGGAGCGCTTGCTTGGTCTTGGGGAGGGGATCATCTGGTTCCTTCCTCCGCCGGTTTCGGAAGAGGGACGCCCTCATCGCGAGGGTGACCAGGAGGGATCTCACATGTGTAGGACGAAGCTTCTCGGAGGCGCGTTCGCGCTTCTGCTGGCCACAACCGCGAGCGCGGACCTGTTCCCGCCTCAGAACCCCAAGGGACCGCGCGGCGCCGCGGACCAGACCAACTACCCCTACCCCGGTCAGTGCGTGGCCAACGGAGCACTCCCCTGGGGCGTGCCCGCGTGCACGATCGCCAAAGCCCCTTCCTTCGCCTGCGAGGGCGTCTCGGGCCTCTCGAACCAGACGGCCGGCACCTGGACCGGCTGCGGCGCCGTGGTCCCGTTCGCGCCCCTGGCCCCCGCGGTCTCCGACACGGCGCCCGTCGTCGTCGGGCAGCTCCCGACGCCCAAGTTCCAGTGGGAGGTGCTGAACCCGCTGGACTACGTGCCGGACGTCACCACCTTCCCGGGCGCCGACTACTATGAGATCGGCCTCCACGAGGCCAACGGCTTCCAGGGCATCGCCTCGGCCGGCCTCTTCCCCAACCCCGGCGTCGGCACCTGCCCGAACAGCGCGGTCACCACGGTGGCCTGCGACAAGAACGGTCTGGTCCCGGCGGCCTGCACGGCGTTCAACCCGGCCGCGGTCTGCACCCCGACCTACCCCGGCGTGACCACCGTCCCGCCCGGCATGCAGTGGACCGGCCTCATCTGCACCACCGTCGGCGGCTGCAGCTGCCCGAGCGGCCTCTCGGCGGGCTTCTCCGCTCAGTACTGCGCCGCGGCCGGCCGCATCCCGCAGGGCGCTCCGCTCTTCACGCCCATCTGGGGCGTTGGCCAGATCAACATGGCCGGCGGCCCGGTGACCAGCACGCTCACCAGCCTCGGCCTCTTCGCGCCGGGAACGGCCACCGCCTACTCGGCCAACAACTACGTGGCCACCTGGCCGTCCATCTCCATCCGCGCCACCAAGGGGCGCCCGGTGGTCGTGAAGTGGGTCAACGAGTTCCCCAACAACCACGTCTTCTGCCCGCACCCCGAGGCGGCTGACTGGCCCTGCGCCATCGACCGCACCTTCATGGGCGTGAAGGCCAAGATCGATCCGGCCGTGGCGCCGCTGGCCATCAGCCCCGACGGCGTCAACGCCTTCGGCAGCCCGCAGCAGCCCGACAACTCCTGGGTGACGCACCTCCACGGCGCCGACACGCCGCCCGCCACCGACGGCTTCGCCCTGAAGTGGTACGGCAACAAGGTGACCGGCCCGCTCTACAGCCCGGCCCCGGCCTTCATCTCGCCGCACTTCGACGGCCCGGCCTCGGCGCCCCACGTGAGGCGCCCGGGTGGCCTCCCCGCCGCCAGCTCCATCCAGAGCTACTACTACGACACCTACACCTACCCGATGAACCAGGACGAGGCGCTCATCTGGTTCCATGACCACACGCTCGGCAAGACCCACCACAACGTGATCGCCGGCCCCGCCGGCTTCTTCCCCGTGAAGGACCCGGCCAAGCACGGCGCGGTGGCGGGCCTCACCCTCGGCGCGGTCAACTGCGTCGCCGGCCCCGGCCTGTGCGACTACACCTGGCTCGACCCCGTCACCGAGCCGCGCGGCGGGCTGGGCATCCCCAAGTACGACCTCTTCTTCGCCCTGCAGGACCGCGCCTTCAACGACGACGGCTCCATCAACTTCTCCAACGGCCTGGGCCAGGGCGCCAGCACCTCGGTGCCGCTCCCCCCGGATCCGCGCAGCGTCGGCCCCAACACCGACCTGTCTGGCGTCGTCAACGGCGTCAACCCGGACGTCCACCCGACCTGGGTGCCCGAGTACTTCGGCGACCACGCCATCGTGAACGGCGTCATCTGGCCGAAGAAGACGGTGGACGCGGGCTGGCACCGCATCCGCTTCGCCGACGGCTCCGACTCCCGCTGCTGGACGCTCGGCTTCAGCACCGCCCTGCCGCTGCCCAACACCCGCCCGGTCAACAACGTCCGCTTCACCGTCATCGCCAGCGACCAGGGCTACCTGCAGACCCCCCGGCAGAACGTCCAGACCCTCACCCTGTGCCCCGGTGAGCGGTACGAGATCCTGGTCGACTTCGGCCGCATCCCCGGCCGCGTGGCCGGCGTCGCCGGCCCGGTCTACATGACCAACTCCGCCGCCGCGCCGTTCCCGGCCGGCAACACGCCGTGGGCCGCGCCGCTGGTGGTTGGCGGCTTCAACCCGGACCGCGAGATGAACGTGGTCATGCGGTTCGACGTGAACGGCCTGCCCGGTGTGCCGACCTGCACCGTGGCCGGCCTGACCTACGACCCGGCGGCCGAGAAGCTGGCTGGCTGGCCGAGCAAGGGCTGCATCCGCATCCCGGTCACGCCCGACCCGAGCTTCGTCGACCTGCGGTACGACGCCTTGAAGGGCGCCCTGAACCCGCTGACGGGCGCGCCCAAGATGTGCGCGGCCGGCTTCGTGCCGGCGCACGGCGTGGTGCCGACCTGCGTCTCCGCGGTCCGCCACATGTACCTCAACGAGCGCGTCGACGGCACCACCCTCACGCCGCTCGGCATGCAGATCAACGGCGTGCCCTTCGAGTACAAGGTCACCGAGACGCCGCGGCAGGGCACCATCGAGATGTGGAAGATCATCAACCTCACGGTGGACGCCCACCCGATGCACCCGCACCTCGTGAAGCACCTGCGCGTCTCCACGCAGCGGCTCAACGTGGGCGCCTACAAGCGGGCGCTCTGCGGGTCCACCACCTGCCAGCCGGGCCCCACCCCGGGCGGCGAGATGCAGCTGGTGCCCGACGTGGAGGCGCTCAACCCGATCAATGGCCTGCCCGCCTTCCTCATCGGCGCGCCGACCATGCAGCTCGCGTCCGACTTCAACGGCGGCTACAAGGACGCGTCGATCGCGCTGCCGGGCCAGGTCACCACCATCATGGCGTTCTGGGACGGCGCCTGGACGGAGGCCGTCGGCGCCACGCCGGCCCTGGCCGCCGCCGCGGCGACCGCCCCGGGCACCGGCACGCTCAGCGCCACCATCGCCGGCTGCCCCGGCATCATCGCCGACCCGGCCTGCTCGGCGGCCGCCTGGACCTACCCGCCGGTCGTCACCGGCCCGTACGTCTGGCACTGCCACATCAACTCGCACGAGGACTCGGAGATGATGCGCACCAGCCTCGTGGTGCCCTCGACGCCGTAGTCCTGGCACTCGAGTCACGCTGAACGAAGGGCGGCGCCACGACGGCGCCGCCCTTCTTCTTTTTGGCGCGCGGCGGCCCTCTAGGGGATGAGCTGGTGCTGCAGCCGCCGGCGCTCACCGGCCCGGGCGCCCGGCGCCTCGAAGACCTTGCCGCGCAGCAGCCCCTGGACGCACGCCAGCGTGCCGTCGCTGGCGCCACCGGAGGAAGCCACCGGCGCGTCCACCACCCGCACCGCGTTGGTCTGGGTCTCCAGCTGGAGCAGCAGCACCGTGGTCCCGGCGTCGTCCATCGACTCCTCGGGCTTGACGGGCGAGTAGGTGGCCGCCCCCTGGCGCGCCGCCACCTCCGGCTCGAAGCAGGCCGACAGCAGCTCGTGGAGGTCGATGAGCTCGCGGCCGACCGCCGCCATGATCGGGTCTCCGCCCCGGACTCGGCTCGAGGCCACCGGCACCGCCTCCCAGGAGTCGCTCGGCGGCACGACCCTGGGCGGACCGCGCTCGGTGAGCCGCTCGAAGTCGGCCGGCGTCAGCCCGCCGGTGTTGGGGCTGACGAGCAGCTGGCCCGGGCGGTAGTCGGGCGGCACCAGGGTCGGCTGGGGCGTCGCAGGGGGCGGGAGCTCCGCGCGCCCTGGGCGAGCCACCAGCCTGTCGTCGCGGGTCAGCAGCACCACCACCGCCACGCTGGCCGCGGTGAGCGCGCCGATCCCGGCCAGGCTGGCGATGATGAGCTTGCGCACGGCCCTCCCTCAGTCGGCCTGGCCGTGCTTCTCGGTCCGCTCGCGGTCCTTGCGCTCGCCCCGCTCGTGCTGCTCCCGCCGCTCCTCGGCCTCGCGGCGCTCGTGGGCGTCCTTCCCCTCCGGCGCGGGCGCGGCGGCGGCGGCGCCCGCCTCGGCCGGCTCCAGGGTCCGCAGCGCCTCCTCGATGGCGGCCCCGAACGCCTGGTTCGCGGCGACCATGGCCCGCGTCGCCACCCCGGCCCGGTCGACACAGGCCTTGAGATCGACCCGGGCGGCCTCCACCTCGGCCCGCCGGGAGGGACCCGGCGCGACGCGCATGGCGGAGTCGAAGTACAGGTGCGGGTAACCGCAGCCACGGTAGGTGTCGATGGGCCAGCGCCGCTTGAAGGTCTCCACGTCGTCCCGCCAGGCCTTGTCGAGCCGGCTTCGAACGGCCGCCAGCCGCTCGGCGGCCTCGTGGTCGGCGCGCTTCACCGCCGCCTCGAGCCGCGCCAGGAGCTTCAGCCCGTTGGCCCGGTGCTGCAGCGCCGCCGCGGCGGCGCGGGAGTGCCAGATGGCGTGCGTCGCCTCCACCCCGGCCTTCCAGAGCGCCACCTCGGCCGGCGAGCCGGGCGGCGGCGAGGCCTCGTCGAGGAGCGCCTCACCCTCGCTCCTCGACGGCGGCGGTGGCTCGGGGACCAGCTCGGCGGCCGCCGCGGTGGACGCGGGCGGGGGCGCCGCCGGCGCCTGGAGCGAGAGGAGGAGCGCGGACGCGACGAGGAGATCGATCATGGCTGGATGGTACCACCGACCCTGCCGCCTTCGAGGGCGGCCATCGGGGCCGGGGCGGGGCGCCGGCGCGGCCGCTGGGCCGGTCCAAACGACCGTGCAAGATTCGCGATCACTCCGGTCGCCCCGAGCGTAGGCGCGAAGTCGAGGGGCGCCCGTCTAAACGGCAGTTCGCGATCCGGCAACACCGGTCGTGCCGAGCGTAGCGCCTGCGCAGCAGGCGCGGAGTCGAGGTACGGCCCGCGTCCAAGGGCGGCCCCTCGACTCCGGCTCGCTTGGGCTCGCCTACGCTCGGGGCGCACCGGGGTGATCTCGATTCGTGCTCGGTCGTTTAGACTGAAGTTCCAATAAGCCCCAGCGAGTCCAGAACGCGATAACCCATGCGGCGCAGCGCTTCGGTGCTGCGCCGCAGCACTTTCGGGGTCCGCCATGTAGCCATGTATGTCCGTACGTTGGGCTTGTGGTGCAGGCGGTGCCTGTGATATAGGAAGCCATGCACGTCGACGTCGTGCCGAACCGCGATTCCCGCCCCGCCTACCTGCTGCGTGAGTCGTTCCGCGACGGCCGCAAGGTGCGGAAGCGCACGCTCGCCAACCTCTCGGCGCTCGCCGACGACCAGATCGAAGCGATCCGGCGTGTGCTGCGTGGGGAGAAGCTCGCGGCCGTCGGGGAGCTGTTCGAGGTCACCGCCTCCCGGATCCACGGGGACACGGACGCCGTGCTGGCCGCCATGAAGCGACTCGGGATGCGAGAGCTCTTATCCACCCGGCCGTCGTTCGAAGCGGACGTGGTGATGGGCATGGTCGCCGCGCGGCTGGTGGCGCCGCACACGAAGCTCGCCACCTCTCGGTGGTGGCTCACGCGCACCTTGCCCCAGGATCTGAGCATCGAGCACGCCACCGAGGACGACCTCTACAAGGCGATGGATTGGCTCCTCGATCACCAGGACCTCATCGAGAAGAAGCTCGCCGCGCGCCACCTCAAGAGCGGCGGCCTCGCACTCTACGACCTCAGCTCCAGCTACTTCGAGGGGAAGACCTGCCCGCTTGCCGCGATGGGGCACAACCGCGACGGCAAGAGGAACAAGCTCCAGGTGAACTACGGACTGCTCGCGGACAAGCGCGGCTGCCCGGTCGCCGTGTCGGTGTACGAGGGCAACACGAGCGACGCGACGACGCTCATGCCGGTCGTCGAGAGGTTGAGGAACGACTTCGGCATCGAGCGGGTGGTGCTCGTCGGAGACCGCGGGATGATCGGGCAGGCAGCGGTGGAGGACCTGCGCAAGCTCGTGGGGCTCGAGTGGATCACTGCCCTGAAGAGCAGCCAGATCCGGGTGCTCGTCGAGGGCGGAGCGTTGCAGCTCGGGCTCTTCGACGAGAAGAACCTCTTCGAGCTCGCGCATCCCGACTACCCGGGCGAGCGCCTGGTGGCGTGCCGCAACGTGGAGCTCGGCAAGCTCCGAGGGCACAAGCGCCACGCGCTCCTCGATGCGACCACGAAGGAGCTCGAGAAGGTCCGTGCGATGGTGAAGCGCGGTGACCTGCGCGGCGCCGGCAAGATCGGCGTCCGCGCGGGCCGCGTCGTGAACAAGTACAAGGTCGCGAAGCACTTCGATCTCACGATCGAGAGCGACCGCTTCGACTTCGTGCCGCGCCAGGACGCGATCGCTGCCGAGGCGGCCCTCGACGGCATCTACGTCATCCGCACCAGCCTCTCGAAGAAGGAGATGAGCGCGCCCAACGCGGTGCGCAGCTACAAGTCGCTGAGCAATGTCGAGCGAGCGTTTCGCTCACTCAAGACGGTCGATCCTGAGGTGCGGCCCATCCATCACCGGCGCGCCGACCGCGTCCGCGCACACATCTTCCTCTGCATGCTCGCCTACTACGTCGAATGGCACATGCGCGAGGCGTGGCGCCCGATCCTCTTCGCCGACGAGGACATCGATGCGAAGGCCACCCGGGACCCCGTGGCGCCCGCGAAGCGGTCGGAGACGGCGGAGGTGAAGGCGACGACCAAGGCCCTCGCCGACGGCACGCCGGCGCACAGCTTCCGCACCGCCCTCTCCGACCTCTCGACCATCGTGCGCAATACCTGCCGAACGCCCCGTGTGCCGAACGCTCCGACCTTCGCCGTCGTCACGACGCCCACGCCAGCACAGCAGCGCGCAATGGACCTCCTCGCCGAGATCGTGGTGTAGCCAGAACGCCAGCACCGCCAAACCCAGTACCGCCGCGTGACCACAGGCGAAACTCGCGTGGCTCAATCCGGAACTTCAGGCTAGCCACTCGGCCCTCTTGGCCCGCGCCCGCGCCCCGGATGGCATGCGCAAACCGCGGCGAGCGCCGGTTGGGAGGTCCGTTCAACTCGAAATCCCTACGGCACGATTCCCTTCGAGCGCGCCGTGCGGTGCCGGCGCCCGACCTGGAAGCCTGCTCGACGTCAACTACACTTCCCAGGATGGGGAAGTGTAATTGTCGCTGCGGACAAGCCCCCGTCTCAGCCCAGGTCCTCACGAATTCGGCCCCGCCGGACCCCATGTTGGGTCCGGCGGGGCCGAGATGAGAAGGTAGGCGGGCGGTTCATGGTCGCCGGCTCCGCCTCCGGGTGTTACGGAACGAGGGAAACGGACATCGACGCGACCTGGTCATAGGTCACGAGGGTGCTCGAGCGAACCTCGACCCTGACCAGATAGGTCGCCGGACTCTGGCTGGAAGGCATCTGCCACGTCGAAGAGGCACTCCAGTTCTGGGGCGTGCTCCAGCCGGTCACGCTGCTGTAGAGCGAGAATCTATACTGATTGCCCACACCGCCGGTGGCCACTGCTGTGAAGTTTACCGGGGCGGTGTTCGTCAGATGCGGGCTGATCTGGTCCGCCGAGATGGACAGGGCGGTGGCCGCCGGATTCCGGAGGACGTAGGGGAGCTGCTTCGTTAGGTCCCGGGTTACGAGCGAGCTCGTCCGAACGTCCGCCTGGACCGAGTAGTTGCCGGCCGGGAGGTCCGCAGGCAGGTCGTACGTCGCGTCCAGGCCATAGGCCTGGCTCCGAACCAGGGTTGTGCCCTGGTAGACAAAGAAGCGGTACTCATAGCCCGTCGAACCTGAGGCCGTGGCCGTGAACCGGACGGCCGAACCGGTGACCAGCGGGCTGGGCACGTCGACGGTCAAATCGAAGCTGGTGGGCACCGGGTTCCGAACCACGAAGGTCATGGCGACGAATTGGTCGAACGTCACCAGTGTGCTCGACCGGACCTCGGCCCGAACCGTGTAGATACCGTCGCCGAGGTTGCCTAGCATCGACCAGATGTTTGCGGTGCTCCAGTCCTGCGGCGTCGACCAGCCGGTGGCAGCGCTGTAAAGGAGGAAACGGTAGTTGTTGCCGGCGCCCCCGGTGGCGGTCGCCGTGAAAGTCACGACCGTACCGGGAGCCTGGGGGGAGGCCAAGTTGGAGGTTAAGCTCAAACCCGTAGCGGCCGGCTGGCGGAGCGAGTAGTTGAGCGATCGGACCGCGTCTCTGAAGACCGCAGTAGATGTCCGCACCTCGGCCTGAACGGCGTAGCTTCCCACAGGAAGATCCGTGGGGAGGTCGTAGGTGGCACTCGGGCTGTAGGCCTGGGACCGCACAACCGTGGTGCCCGAGAAGACCGTGAATCGGTAATGATAGGCAATGCCGGCTGGGCCCTGGCCCTGCGCTCTGAAGCGGATGGCCGACCCGAAGGGCTGCGGGCTCGCCTTGTCCACCGTCAGGGTGAGGCCGGTGGCCGGCGTCGCCGCGACCAGCGCTTGGTCCAGGGTGGTCGTAGCGTCGAGATCCACTAGGGCGCTGGTCCGGGTGTCCACCTTCACCCGGTAGTTGCCGACTGGCGTGCTGGAGGGCAGTGTCCAGGTCGCCAGGGGGCCGTACACCTGCACGACGACGAAGGGACCGCCGTTAGTGCTCAGAGAGAATCGGAACTCGTACGGAGAAATCGAGCCCTGGCCCTCGGCGGTGAAGACGGTGGGAACAGGGTCGATGTAGACGGTGGCTGGGGTGTCACGGTCGGATGAGAGGGCCACGCCCGTCGCCGCCGGCGGCCGAACGTCGAACACCACGATATTGGACGTCGCGTCCGGCGCCGACGGCTGCAGCCCCGCCCAGACCTCCGCCATGACTCGGTAGTGCCCCGGCCCGTTGTTGGCGGAGAGCGCCCAGTACGGGTTGGAGCTCCAGTCCTGCACCGGCGTGCTGCCGAACCCGGAGCCCGTGTCGAGCCAGAACCGGTACAGGTACTCGTTCGCGCCCTCGCCCTGCGCCGCGAAGACCACGGCGGTGCCGGGGATCTGCGGACTCGAGCGGTCAGCCGTGAGCGTCACGCCGGTGGCCACGCGGCTGCCGACCTTGACCAGCAGCTCCGCCGACGCGCCCTCGGCCGAGTAGACCCGCACGTGCGACGGCGGCGCGGCGAGGGGGGACACGTAGG
>JANNKC010000063.1:0-3349 GCA_031396105.1 Anaeromyxobacter sp. | reverse complement strand
GGTCGCGTTCCACGAGGGGCGCATCAAGGGCGCGTTCCCGGAGATCCGCCCCTCGACTCCGCCTCGCTGACGCGAGGCGCAGCCTGTCCTGAGCGTAGCCCAGCGAAAGCTGGGCGGAGTCGAAGGGCTCGGGGCGACCGGGTTTCTCTCACTGCCTCGCTGACGCGCAGGCTACTCATCCGGTCGCCTCGAGCGTAGGGCCTGCGCAGCAGGCCCGGAGTCGAGAGGGCGCGGGCTGCGACCGAGGGCAGGACGAGTATAACAACGCCGTCTTGACAGTACGGGCAACATCACGTACTCACCATGAGTGTGACGTCACACCTCCAGTCCGTCGAGCTGTTCCACCTTCAGTTCGCTCGCCTCCTGTGCGCCGGACCGGACAAGGACTGCTTCGCCATCAAGGGAGGGTGCAACCTCCGCTTCTTCTTCGAGAGCGTGCGGTACTCGGAGGACATCGACTTCGACGTCACGGAGCGGGTCCCCGTGCACGCGCTCAAGGAGAGGGTCTCCAGGATCCTGGGTGGAACGGCGCTCACCTTGACGCTCAGGAACCGAGGAATCGAGCTGGTCAGCGTCTCTGCACCCAAGCAGACGGAGACGACGCAGCGCTGGAAGCTGGGCCTCTCCGTGGAGGGCCATCCGGTTCCCTTGCCCACCAAGATCGAGTTCTCGCGCCGAGGCACGACCGACGAGGCCGTGCTGGAACCGATCGCGCCAAGCGTGCTGGCGGAGCATCAGTCCATGCTGTTCCTCGCCCCGCACTACCAGCTCGGGGCCGCCATGAGGCAGAAGGTCGAGGCGCTGGCCGATCGCAGGGTGGTTCAGGCCCGGGACGTCTTCGATCTCGGTGGCGTGCTCCTGCCCAGGGCAGGGGGCCGAGTCGACCTGCGCACCGTCCGCTCCGACATCAAGGCGGCGATGGAGAGGGCGATGACCCTCTCTTACGCGGACTACAAGGCCCAGGTGGTCTCGTACCTGCATCCGGAACACGCCGGCTCCTACGGGTCGCACGAGGCATGGGACGCCATGCAGCTGAAGGTCGTGGAGTACCTGGACGAAGCGCTGACCCGCGGACCCGGACTCGAGCCATGAACGCTCGCGATGCGCTGGGACGCCTGCGCGCCCTGCGAGTCCCCGCCGTGACCACGGCGGACACCGCCGCCGTCCTCGGGATCTCGATCCAGGCCGCCAGCCATACCCTGCGCCGGCTCGGGTCCTCCGGCCTGGTGAGCCCGGTTCGCAAGGGGCTCTGGGCGCTGCGCGATCCGCCCGACCCGCTCGCGCTGGCCGACTACGTCACCGCGCCCTATCCGAGCTACGTCTCGCTGCAGAGCGCGCTCTACTTGCACGGGATGGTCGATCAGATTCCGGCCATGACCTACCTGGTCTCGCTCGCGCGGAGCGCTCGCGTCCGGACGGCGGTGGGAACCTACAGCGTGCATCATGTCCGGCCCGAGCTCTTTGGCGGCGCCCAGCAGGACCCAAAGTCGGGAGTCAGGCTGGCGTCTCCCGAGAAGGCGCTGGTGGACTTCCTCTACCTGTCGCCAACCAGATCCCGCCTGTTCGCGAAGCTGCCGGAGCTGGAGCTGCCGAAGGCCTTCAGCAGGCGAGCGGCTCGGACGTGGGTGGCCAGCATCCCCCCTGGGCGCACGCGGACCATCGTGGAGCGCGAGCTCGACCAGGTCCTGGAGCGCGCTGGTCCCCGGTCGACCCGAGCGTAGGGCCCCGGGCGCGCCTGGCAGCGACTTCCGCCGGGACCGCTGACGCGAGGCTGCACACTTGATTGGCGGGGGTAGCTGATCCCGTTGGCCGGCGCCCGGAAGTACCCGGGGTTGCGTGGCCGAGGGGTCAGCCGCCGCGGCGAGCACAAATTCGCAGCCCCATCACGGCTCAGGGTACGAAAAAGGTGCGGCGGGTGATCCTGGAAGATCGCCCGCTGCGGTTCGGCTTGTCGTCGGGTAGGAGCCGGCGGATGCCAACGACCCCGAGATCGTACGCGAGGAGATCGATGAGGGAAAGAGCCGTGAGGAGGTTGGTGGGGTTGCTCCGGGCGAGGTTGCCGGAGCTGGCCCTGGAGGAGGTGCCCGACCCGAGGGCGCGGGAGGGGCGCTGGAGGCTGGCGCAGATCCTCCAGGCGGCGCTGCTGGGACTGCTGGCCGGGTGCCGGAGCCTGGCGGAGGCGGAGGCGCTGACGGCGAACCTGGCCCGGCCGATGCGCCGCCGGCTCGGGCTGCCGCGGCGGCTCGCCGACACGACGGCGCGGGACGCGCTCTGCCGCGTGCCGCTCGAGGGCCTGCGGGCGGCGCTGCACCGGCTGGTGCGGGCGGCCTGGCGGCGCAAGGCGCTCACGCCGCAGGGCTTGCCGTTTGGCGTGGTGGCGATGGACGGCAAGGTGACGGCGCTGCCGACGCTCAACCACCCGCTGCTGCAGGACCAGCATCCCGAGGGCGGGCTGCCGTACGGCCTGGTGCGGACGGTGACCGCCGCGCTGGTCTCGGCGGCGGGCCGGCCGTGCATCGATGTGATGCCGCTGCCGGGCCACGGCAACGAGGCGAGCCACTTCCAGGCCGCGCTCGCCGGGGTGGTGGCGGCCCACGGTGGCCTGTTCCAGGTGGTGAGCTACGACGCCGGTGCGCTCTCCGAGGCCAATGCCAGCGCGGTGATCGCGGCAGGGAAGGACTACCTGTTCACGCTCAAGGGCGACCAGCGGACCATGTACAAGCTGGCCGAGCAGCTGCTCGACCCGCACGAGGTGGCGGCCCACACGGTGGACGTGCTCGACAACCGGACCACCGTGACCCGCACGCTGACGCTGCTCGGCGTGGACCCGAGCTGGTCCTACGATCGGAGCAAGGGGCCGGAGGAGTCGGTCTGGGCCCGCGCCGGGACCTTCCTGCGGGTCGAGTACCTGAAGCGCCGCGGCGGCGAGGTCGTCGAGCAGGACGCCCGCATGTTCGTGACCAGCCCTGCAGCGCGACCGGCTCACGCCGGCGCAGTGGTTGCTGCTGGTGCGCAGCCACTGGGGCGTCGAGAACAACGCGCACCACACGCTCGACACGGCGTTTGCCGAGGACGACCGGCCGTGGATCGAGGCCGATCCGCACGGCATGCTCGCCGTGCTCGTCCTGCGCCGCATCGCCTACACGCTGCTCACGCTCTACCGCGCGGTGACGCTCCGCTCGGACGAGCGGCGCGCCACCCGCTGGAGTGTCGCCACCGATGACGGGGAGCACCAAGATCACCGACATCACCGAGCACCAGGGGCCCACCCGGTGGCGGCGGGACACACGAGCCCCTTGCCCACGCTGGTCGATGGCGAGGGAGGTCCGCTCGGCGGCGGCCGGATCGA
>JANNKC010000056.1:0-4951 GCA_031396105.1 Anaeromyxobacter sp. | reverse complement strand
CAGCAATGCGGCGCCGGAGATGATCGCAGTGCCGTGTTGATCGTCGTGGAAGACGGGAATGTCGAGCGTCTCGATCAGGCGCTGCTCGATCTCGAAGCAGTCGGGCGCGGCGATGTCCTCGAGGTTGATGCCTCCGAAGGTCGGCGCGATCAACTGGCAGAACTTGATGATCTCTTCGGCGTTCTCGCTCGCGACTTCGATGTCGAACACATCGACGTCGGCGAAGCGCTTGAAGAGGACGCCCTTGCCCTCCATGACCGGCTTGCCGGCGGCCGGGCCGATGTCGCCCAGCCCGAGCACCGCGGTGCCGTTGGAGACCACGCCCACCAGGTTGCCGCGGGCCGTGTAGAGGTAGGAGAGCTCCTCGTCCTTCGCGATCTCGAGGCAGGGCTCTGCCACGCCGGGCGAGTAGGCCAGGGCCAGGTCACGGGCCGTGGCGCAGGGCTTGGTGGGGACGACCTCGATCTTCCCCTTGCGGCCGCGCGAGTGGTACTCGAGCGCGTCCTCGCGCCGGATCTTCTTCTTCTGCACCGGGGCGGTGGGAGGATTGGTGGGAGGGGTGAAGTCGGTGGACATCGTTCGGCCTCAGTCGTGAGGGTGGGACTCGACGTGCCTTCGCTTTGGGAGGCCGGGAGGAAACATCCTTCGGGCCATGCCTGTCAAGGAACCAGGTGGGCGAGGCATGTATTTTGCATAAGTGGACCATCGCAGGTGGTGACGCTGGGCCGGCCGCACGCCGCTCGCACGCCAAGCTCCAGGATCTCGCCGGCTTGACGCGCGCGGACGCGCCGTCGCTCTCACCGGCGGTGCGTCGCGAACCTCGCACCGTCGCGAGGCGGGTTACGCAGGCCGCGGGCGCGCCTCGCCACCCCGGCCTGGGAGCGTGTGATGCCGTCCCCGCCCGCCAGGACCGACTTCCACCGGCCCCGCCCCCCGCTGTAGGGTCTGGCCCGTGGAGCCCGTCCTCATCGTCGTCGGCTGGATCGGCGCCGCCCTGCTGGTGCTGCTGGGGCTGCCCATCCAGGCCCTCCTGTGGGTCGTGAGCCGCCCGTTCGATCCCAACCTCACGCTGCCGGGCCGCTTCCTGCGCGGCATCGGCGTCCTCCTCGGCCGCTGCTACCCGCGCTGGCACCTCCGGCTCGGGGGGGCCTGGCCGGAGGGGCCGGGGCCGTACGTGGTGGTCTCCAACCACCAGTCGCTCCTCGACATCGTGCTCCTGTCGGGCCTGCCCCACGAGATGAAGTGGGTCGCCAAGGAGGAGCTCTTTCGCATCCCCTGGATCGGCATGATGCTCCGGCTCGCCGGCGACATCGCGGTCAAGCGCGGCGACTCGGAGAGCGGCGGTGAGGCGGTGGCGCGCGCCAAGGCCTACCTGGCCCGCGGCATGAGCGTGATGATCTTCCCGGAGGGGACTCGCTCCCGCGACGCCAGGCTCCTGCCCTTCAAGAAGGGCGCCTTCCGGCTGGCCATCGAGGCGGGCGTGCCGGTGCTGCCGGTGGCGGTGTGGGGCACCTCGGCCGGGATCCGGAAGGGCGGGATGGCCGTGGCCCCCTGCGACGCGGTGGCCACCATGCTGCCGCCCTTCCCGACGGCGGGGCTGACCCAGCCCGACGCGGCGGCGCTGCGCGACAGGGTGCGCGCCGCCATGGCCGCGGCGCTCCCGCCCGAGGCGAGCCTGCCCGGTCCGGCGAGAGGCGCGAGCCCGGCGCCGCGGCCGTCGCGGGAGCTGCCCGAGCCACCGGGGACCGCGTGATCGCGCTGGGCTACGGCACCCGGCCGCTGCCGCTCCCCGGAGGGCTGCGGGCGGAGGTGCTGCCGCCCCCGGCGCCGCCCCCGGTGGCGGACCTGGAGGCCGCGCTCGCCGAGGCGCTCCGCCAGCCGGTGGGGAGCCGGCCGCTGCGGGAGGTGGTGACGGCGCGCACCCGCGCCGTGGTCATCGTCTCCGACGCCTCGCGCGACGAGCCGCGCGCCGAGCTCTTCGCCGCCGTCCGGCGCCAGCTCTCGGCCCTGCGCGACGACCAGATCACGCTGGCGGTGGCCAACGGCACCCACGCCCCGGGCGATCCCGCCGGGCTGGGGCTGCCGCCCGAGGTGCTCCGCCGGCACCGGCTCGTCAACCACGACGGCCACGATCCGGACGCGGTGGTGGAGATGGGCAAGACGTCGCGCGGCACGCGGCTGCGCGTCAACCGCTGCGTGGCCGAGGCCGACGTGGTGGTCACCACCGGCCGGATCAAGCCGCACTACTTCGCCGGCTACGGCGGCGGCGCCAAGGGGATCTACCCGGGGCTCGGCTTCGCCGAGGACATCCGGCAGAACCATCGGCTCAAGGCCGACCCCGCCTCCAGCCTGGGGCGCGCCGACCTGAACCCCTGCCGCGAGGACCTGGAGGAGGCGGTGCGCCGGCTCGGGCGCGACACCTTCATGCTCAACGTGGTGGAGGCGGGCGGCGCCATCCTGGGCGCGGTGGCGGGCGACATCGTGCTGGCCCACCGGGAGGGGGTGCGCCGGCTGCGCCCATGGGTGGAGGTGGCGGCCGCGCCGGCCGACGTGGTCGTCGTCTCGGCGCCGCTGCCGGTCTCGGGCAGCCTCTACCAGGCCTCCAAGCTCGTGCCGCCGGCCGGCCTCCTGCTCAAGGACGGCGGCGTGGTCATCCTGGCGGCCGAGTGCCCTGACGGCATCGGCCCGCTCCAGGTGGTCAACGAGGGGATCTTCGCGCTGGGGGTGCGCCGCTTCCTGCCGGCGCGCTACACGCTGCTCCTGGTCTCCTCCATGGACGCGGCCACCGTGGCGACGAGCTACGCGCAGTTCGCGCCGTCGCTCGAGGCGGCGCTCGAGGCGGCGCGCCGGATCACCGGCCCGGACCCGCGCGTGCTGGTGCTGCCCGACGCGGGCGACCTGGTGCCGGTTCCCTTGGTTGCGCGCTAGACGACCGTGCACGAATCGCGATCACTCCGGTCGCCCCGAGCCCTTCGACTCCGCCTCGCGGACGCGAGGCTACGCTCAGGACAGGCTACGGCGAGCGCCAGCGAGCCGAAGTCGAGGGGTGGCCCACGAGCGCAGGGGCCGTCGGCCCGGCGCTGAAGCGGCGGCGGCCGGGTAGATACCCCCCGGTGCTCCGCGCGGCCCGCCACCGCGCGCTCCGGCGCCGCCGTGGGGGATGTGCGTTGGAGCATGGCGGCAGCGGCGGGCGCCTGGAGCGGGACCGCGCCGTGGCAGGACCTGGGTGCTTGCCGCAGCGCGCTGGGCTGCGCGCCGCTTGTGCGCGCCGGGGCCCACCCACCCGGCCGCCTCTGGGACGCGCCGGGCCTCTCGCCGGTGGGCTCCATGGTGGTCATCGGTGCTGCGGCTTGGTCATCAGCTGGAACGGCGCCTTCACGGTGAGCTGGGGTGACAGCTCGGGCGGCGTGATTCTTCAGGCCGTCGCCGTAGCACCCCCATCGTCAGCAACCAGTAGGAGCGCCTGGCCGAGGCGGTGGCCATGACGTTCGAGTTGTACTGGCGCAAGGCCAGGGCCGGCGTGCTGCTCGACGACGCCTTGCTGGTTCACCACTGCCGCTTGCGAGCCATCGACCTGGGGCGGCAGCTCGTGCGCGGCGGGCAGCGGAAGCGGGACGCCCTCGACCCGCGCAACTACCACCAGCGCCGGTTGGAGATCCTGCGGCTCGACGGCCTGGCCGACGAGGACGGTGAGCTGCCCGGCGAGGAGCAGGGCGACCTGGTCATCGGCCTGTCCGAGGGGCTGGCCGACGACCCCTCGGCCAGGCAAAGGCGGTGGGGTTTGAGCCCGGGCCGAAGATCCCGTCGCGGGAGGCACTCTCCGACGCGTCGTACTGCCGGGCCGCCGCCTACTTCGAGCCCGCCAGGCCCAGCCTGAGTCGCACCGGCTGCTTCGGGATGCTGGGCTTGGGCGCCTTCAGGCGATCGAGGGTCGTGCTGGTACCGTCGAGCCTGTCGGAGACGAGGTCCGCGAGCGTGTTCCAGACGCTGCGCTCGGCGGCGCGGTGGCCGTTCTCCCAGCGCGAGATGGTCTCGGGGGACACATCGAGCAGGGCGCCTAGCTCCGAGGCGCGCAGCCCAAGCGCCTTGCGGATGAACTTGAAGGTGCCGCCATCCCGCAGCCCACGAGCCATCGCCTCGGCGCCAGCGAGGAGCTCGGCCCGGCCGAGGTCGGGGCCGCTGAGGATGGACTCGCCGCAGCCACCACACTTGCTGGCCAGCACCCCGGTCACTCGGACGACGAGGGCAACCGGCGCGGCGGGGACGCGCACCTCCACCGCTTCCCGGCTCTCCCGCAGATCGCCGCTCCGGCACGACACGCACCGCTTCATGGCCTTGCTCCTCGCATCAGTACACCGTCACCACGACCACGCCCGACTCGATGGCGACGACGAGGATGAGCTCGTCGCCGTCCAGGTCGTCACCGGACACCTTCCACCGGCCGAGGTCGCTCGCCCTGCACCGGCGGGCCCCAGCGAGGGCATGCCGCACATCCTCGTACCGCGCACCCCGCTCGCTCATCCGCTGCCAGGCGTGGCCCACGATGCGGATCCGGTTGGCGGCGGCGAATCCTCGAATGTCCGCGAGCGCGGTGGCGGCATCCCCCGACCCAACCTAGCTCCGACTTGCCGAAACGGCAAGTGCCAGATGGGATCTAACGGCACCGGAAGTCGCTCCGCTGGGCGATTCGAGACCACGCGTGCGGACTCCATCCGGGGTCCATCGTCCGCCTTGCGTCCATGATGAAAGGTGGACATATGGACGCCAGCGGGTCGCACCGCGCTCCCGGAGTCGCCCATGAAGCCCCTTCGCTATCCCATCCGCGCGGTCTCCAAGCTGACCGGCATCTCGGTCGACACGCTTCGAGCCTGGGAGCGGCGCTATGCCGTGGTGGACCCGGAGCGGGACGAGCGCGGCCGCCTCTACAGCGAGGCCGACGTGGAGCGGCTCA
>JANNKC010000024.1:0-2426 GCA_031396105.1 Anaeromyxobacter sp. | reverse complement strand
CGTTCAAGCGATCGGAAGGAATCGGGATTTCGGACGGGCCTAGCCCGCCGCGCTCGTGAGCCCGGGGAAGCTCGCCAGGTTCCTCGACAAAGAACGCCAGGCCCTGAGCACGTTCGTCCTGCCACCGACACGACCTCACCGCTCCTACCCGCGTGCGGTGAAAATCAAGATGAGCCACTATGATCGCAAGCGGCCCCTCACTAACTGAACGGCATTGAGCGTAGGCGAGCCCAAGCGAGCCGAAGTCGAGGGGCCGCGCGCGCCGATCCCTACCCGGCGCTCTCCGTGTCGGCCGGCGCGGCGCCGTCGTCCTCGACGTCGTCGTCCTGCTGCGCGGCAGGCCCCTGCCGCAGGCAGTCCGGGCAGGTGCCGACCAGCTCGTGGTAGTGCGAGCTCAGCCGGAAGCCGTGCTTGGAGGCCACGTCGCGCTGCAGGATCTCGAAGGCCTCGAACTCGAACTCCACCACCTTGCCGCAGCCGCTGCAGAGCAGGTGGTCGTGGTGGACGCGCCCGAAGGTGGTCTCGTAGCTCTTGGTGTCGGCGGCGATGATGGCCGGCTGCAGGATACCCGCCTCCGCGAGCAGCGGCAGCGTGCGGTAGACGGTGGCCTTGGAGCCGCGGATGCCGCGCGCCTTCAAGTCGGCGATCAGCTCCTCGATGGGGTAGTGGCCGTCGCGCGCCAGCGCGGCCTCCACGATGGCGGCGCGCGCCTCGGTGAGCCGCAGGTCCTTGCGGTGGAGGAAGCGCTCGAACCGCTCGAGCGCGGCCTTGGTCCTGGGGTCTTCGGCCCCCTCCATGCGACCCTGTCTCACGAGTTGGCAACCTAGCGGGGGGCGGGCCGCGGAGTCAACGCCCGGAAGGGCGGGCGTCGCCACGACCCAGCGTCCGAGGCGGTCCGCGACGGGATCCCGCCCCTTGAGCCCGGCTCGCCCGTCCGATACACCCCTGCGGACCGTGCTCCGCCCCGCCCTCTCCGCCGCGCTCGCCGCCCTGCTGCTCGCCGCCGCTCCCGCCCGCGGCGCCACGGAGCCCGCGGCCGCCGCGCTCGCCGCCGCCCTCGACGACCTCGTCCTGAACGGCCCGCTCGCCGAGGCGCGCACCGGGGTCTGCGTCGTCTCGCTCGACAGCGGCGCCACGCTCTACGCCCGCGGCGCCGACCTGCTCCTCAACCCGGCCTCCAACGTGAAGCTCTTCACCGCCGCCGCCGCGCTGGCGCGGCTCGGGGCGGAGCACCGCTTCGACACCGAGGTCCTCACCGACGCGGCCAGCGCCGGCCTCCCCGGCGGCGCGGCCCGCGCGCTCCACCTGCGCGGCCGGGGCGACCCCGCGCTGGTGACGGAGCGGCTCCACGCGCTGGCGGCCGACCTCGCCCACCTCGGCCTGCGCCGCGTGGGCGACCTGGTGCTGGACGACACCTGGTTCGACGAGGTGCGCACCGGCCCCGGCTTCGACCAGGAGCTGGGAGACAAGGCCTACCTGGCGCCGGCCGGCGCCCTCTCGCTCAACTTCAACACCGTGGCGGTGCACGTGGGACCGGGCGAGCGGCCGGGCGCGCCGGGGCGGGCCGAGCTGGAGCCCGACTCGGCCTACTTCGAGCTCGTCAACCGGACCACCACGGTGGGGCCGCGTGCGGCCCGCCGGCTGGTCATCTCCTCCACGCCGCTGCCCGGCGGGCGCCAGCGGGTGGAGGTGGAGGGGCGGCTCCCGGTGCGCGGCCGCACCAGCGTCACGTGGCGGCGCATCGACGATCCGCCGCGCTACCTCGGCGAGTCGCTGCGGCGGCTCCTCGAGCTGCACGGCGTCAAGGTGACGGGGCGGCTGCGGCTCGGTCCCGTGCCGCCCGACGCCAGGCTCCTGCACGTGGCCGAGTCGGAGTCGCTCGGCGAGGTGGTGCGGCGGCTGCAGAAGACCTCCAACAACTTCATCGCCGAGCAGCTCGTCAAGACGCTCGGCGCCACCACCAGCGGGCCGCCCGGCTCCTGGGCCAGCGGCATCGCGGCGGTGGAGGGCTTCCTGGCCGAGGTGGGGATCCCGCGCGGCGCCTACGTCATGAAGAACGGCTCGGGGCTCAACGACGCCAACCGCTTCAGCGCGCGCCAGACGGTGCAGCTGCTGGCCGCCATGTGGCGCCGCTTCCCGCTCTCCGCCGAGTTCCTGGCCGCGCTGCCGGTGGCCGGGAAGGACGGGACCATCCGCACCCGCATGGAGGGCACCGACGCGGTGGGGCAGGTGCGGGCCAAGACCGGCACGCTGGACGGCGTCACCGCCCTCTCGGGCTACGTGGAGACGGCGGCGCACGAGCGGCTCGCCTTCGCCATCCTCGTGAACGACACCGCCCGGCGCAACGGCGCGGTGATCCACCGGGTGGACGAGGTGGCGGCGCTGCTGGCGTCGCGGGGGAAGGTGGTGGCCGCGACCCGGATCGC
>JANNKC010000241.1:0-10931 GCA_031396105.1 Anaeromyxobacter sp. | reverse complement strand
GTCGAACGGAGTCGCCGATGTCCTGGCTTCAGCGAAGAGTCGTCGCGCCGCTCAAGGCCCAGCTCACCCAGGGCGTCTCGCCCGCCGGGCTGGCCGCCGCCCTCGCCCTGGGCGGCGTGCTCGGCACCTTCCCGGTCCTCGGCACCACCACGCTCCTCTCCGCCCTGGCCGCCGCGTCGCTCAAGCTCAACCAGCCGGCCATCCAGGTGGCCAACTACCTGGCCTACCCGATCCAGCTGGCGCTCTTCCTGCCGCTCTTCCAGGCTGGGGCCGCCCTCTTCGGCGCGCCGCCGGTGGCGTTCACCCTCGCCCAGGTGCAGGCCGAGCTGGCCGCCGACGTGGGCGGCACGGTGGTGCGCTATCTCGGCGCCAACCTGCGGGCCGTCGGCGCCTGGGCGCTCCTCGCCCCGCTGGTCTTCGCGGTCCTCTACCCCTCGCTGCGCGCCCTCCTCTCCCGGCTGCCGCTTCCGGCCACCTCGGCCGGGAAGCCCTGACCGAGGACGCCCATATGCACCCCGCCCACGCCGCGCTGCCGCTGCTCGCCGCCGCCCTCCTCGCCTGGCCGGCCACGCCTCGCGCCGCCAGCGTCACGGTGGACCAGGTCGCCTTCGACCGGGACGTGGAGGCGCCGGGCGTCACGCTGCGGCTGGCCGGCGCCGGACTCTTCCGCTGGAAGTGGTTCGTCAAGGTCTACGCGTCCGCCCACTACCTGCCCCCGGGCTCGACGCGGCCCGGCCCCGAGGCCGACCAGCCGCGCCGCCTGGAGTTCAGCTACCTGGTGGCCATCGACGGCCGCGACTTCGGCAAGGCGGCGGACGACATCCTGGCCCGCGGCTTCCCGGCCGAGGTGCTGGCGCCGCTCCGCGAGCGGCTCGGCCGGCTCCACGCCGCCTATGTGGACGTCAAGCCGGGCGACCGGTATGCCCTCACCTACCTGCCGGGGGTGGGGACCGAGCTCAGCCACAACGGCAGGCGCCTGGCGCTCGTCGAGGGGGCCGACTTCGCCCGCGTCTACTACGCCATCTGGCTGGGCGACGCCCCCATCGACACGGGCCTGAGGGACCGGCTGCTGGGGCGGTGACGCCCGCTGCCGCGCTATGGCCCTCGTCGCACGGCCGCCAGCACGTTGGGCACCGGCAGGTTGCCGGTGGCCAGCTCCAGGCCGTGGTCGGAGGCCCCCACCCGCGAGAGCTCGGTGCCGCCGCCGCGCACGTAGAGCTGGGCCTCCGGCCCGCCCTCCACGTACATGGCCTGGCGCAGATCGATGGGGGCCGCCAGCAGCGCGGCCACCAGCACGTGGACCGGCCAGGGGGAGCGGGCGTGGATGAAGAGGATCCGGCCCGCGCCATCGACGCCCACGGCGGCGCTGGAGAAGCGGCGCTCCGAGGGCGCCCAGACGCCGACCCGCTGGCAGCTCACCATGCGGATGGACTGCACCAGGCCGGCGTAGGCCTTGCCCACCAGCTCCAGGTCCTCGCAGTCCCGGTCGATGATCCGAACCGGCGGCACCCCGGCGGCGAGCGGGTCGAAGGCCAGCACCGCCCGGTCCTTGCTGACTCGGGTCTGGTTGACGTGATCGCGCGAGCGCATCAGCCCCACGGCGGTGCGCCAGTCCTGCTGGTAGAGGCTGGCGTTGATGGCCGCCGAGGCGCCGGCGCGGAAGGCCCATTCGCGCACGCTGCGCGGCCGCCCCTCGTCCGGGGCCGAGGCGTTGCGCAGCTCCAGCCGGAAGCGGACCGGGTCGATGCGCACCACCGCGATGAGCCCGTCGCCCTGGCTGGTGGGCGGGCCGGGCAGCAGCGCCAGCTCCAGCCCGGGCTCCAGCGCCGCGAACGGAGAGGGGGTCGCCGGGTTCGCCGGGGTGGCCGCCAGGGCGGCGGCGATGGCCAGGAACGGCAGCATGGCGCGATGGTACCCCGGGAAGCCGGGGGCGCGCCTCCGGCTCCGCGCTAGAATTCCGGCACATGGCCCACCCGCTCGCCGGCACGCCGGCCCCCACCGAGGTCCTCGTCGACGTCGCGGAGCTCCTGCGCCGCTACCAGGCGGAGCGCCCCGACCCCGCCAACCCCGCGGAGCGGGTCGCCTTCGGGACCTCCGGCCACCGCGGCACCTCGCTCAAGCGCTCCTTCAACGAGGCCCACATCCTGGCCGTGGCGCAGGCCACCGCCGAGCACCGCCGGGGGCAGGGCATCGACGGCCCGCTCTTCCTGGGCGCCGACACCCATGCGCTCTCGGCCCCGGCCGAGCGGACCGCCCTCGAGGTGCTGGCCGCCAATGGCGTGGAGGTGGTGGTCTCGGCCGGAGGGGCGCCGGTGCCCACGCCGGTCATCTCGCACGCCATCCTGGGCTGGAACCGCGGCCGAACGGCCCACCTCGCCGACGGCCTCGTCATCACCCCCAGCCACAACCCGCCCGAGGACGGCGGCATCAAGTACAACCCACCCAGCGGCGGCCCGGCCGACACCGACGTGACGGGGTGGATCGAGCGGCGCGCCAACGAGCTCATGACCGGCGGCAACGCCGGGGTGAGGCGCCTGCCGTACGAGCAGGCCCGCCGCGCCGCCACCACCCGCGAGCGCGACTACGTCCGGCCCTACGTGGAGGACCTGGGCAGCGTGCTCGACCTCGACGTCATCCGGGGGGCCAGGCTCCGGCTCGGGGCCGACCCGCTGGGCGGCTCCTCCGCCCCCTACTGGCCGGTCATGCGGGAGCTGCTCGGCCTCGACATCACCGTCACCAACCCCACCCTCGACCCGCGCTTCGCCTTCATGCCGCTGGATCACGACGGGCGCATCCGCATGGACTGCTCCTCGCCCTTCGCCATGGCCAACCTGGTGGGGCTGAAGGACCGCTTCGACCTGGCCTTCGGCAACGACGCGGACGCCGATCGCCACGGCATCGTGACGCCATCGTCCGGCCTCATGAACCCCAACCACTTCCTGGCGGTGGCCATCGACCACCTCTTCACCCACCGGCCCGGCTGGCCGGCGGCGGCCGGGGTGGGAAAGACGCTGGTCTCCTCGGCGCTCATCGACCGGGTGGCGGCGCGGCTGGGGCGGCGGCTGGTGGAGGTGCCGGTGGGCTTCAAGTGGTTCGTGGCCGGCCTGCTCGACGGCTCGCTCGGCTTCGGCGGAGAGGAGAGCGCCGGGGCCTCCTTCCTGCGCCGAGACGGCACCGCCTGGACCACCGACAAGGACGGCCTGATCATGGACCTCCTGGCCGCCGAGATCGCCGCCCGCACCGGCCGTGACCCGGGCGAGCGCTACCGGGCCCTGGCGGCCGACCTGGGCGCGCCCGTCTACGCCCGCGTCGACGCCGCCGCCACGCCGGCGCAGAAGGCGGTGCTGAAGAAGCTGTCGCCCGAGGCGGTCACCGCCACCACGCTGGCAGGCCAGCCCATCACCGCCAAGCTGACGCGCGCCCCGGGCAACGGCGCCGAGATCGGCGGCCTCAAGGTGACCGCCGCCGACGGCTGGTTCGCGGCCCGCCCCTCCGGAACGGAGGACGTCTACAAGATCTACGCGGAGTCCTTCCGCGACGAGGCGCACCTCCGTCGCATCCAGGAGGAGGCCAGGGCCATGGTCTCCGCGGCCTTCGGGAAGGGGTAGGGCATGGCGGACTTCCTGTGCAGGGACGTGCCGGCCCTCGGCCAGAAGGCCATGTTCCGGCTCGGCCTGGCGCCCAGCTTCGGCATCGACGAGCGGAGCGTGGAGGAGGGGCTGGAGCGAATCCAGTACGTCTTCTGGAACGTGCGGGCCACCAGGATGACCGCGGCGCTGCGGCGGGCGCTCCAGCGCGACCGGGCCCGCTACGTCGTGGCCGGCGGCCCCACCTTCGCGATCTTTCCGTGGCAGCTCTCGAAGTACGTCGACCGGGCGCGGCTGGTGCTCGGCACGGACTACCTGGACGTCCTGCAGCTCTACTGGCTCGGCACGATGTCGCGCTGGTCGCAGGGCATGGTGGACGAGCTGATGCGCCTGCGCGAGTCGGGCAAGGTGCGGGCGCTGGCGGTCTCCATCCACGATCGGCCGCGCGCCGGGCGGCTCGCCGAGGACTCGCCGCTCGACGCCCTCATGATCCGGTACAACGCGGCCCACCCCGGGGTGGAGGAGGACGTCTTCCCCCACCTGGCGCGCCGCCAGCCCGCGGTCATCGCCTACACGGCCACCTCCTGGCGCCGGCTGCTCAAGGCGCCGCGCGGCTGGAGCGGGCCGGTCATGACCGCCGGCGACTGCTACCGCTTCTGCCTCACCTCACCCCACGTGGACGTGGTCCTGACCGGACCGAAGGATGCGGCCCAGCTCCGCGAGAACCTGGCCGCGCTCGAGAAGGGGCCGCTCAGCGAGGAGGAGACGCGCTGGATGCGCGAGTTCGGCAGGAGGGTCCACGGCTGACACGCGCCGCGCAGCGCGCGGCGCCGGGAGACGCCCCCGCGCACGGAAGGCGTGGGCCGGATGATCACGTCGGCGAGCCGTCGCCCGGACGGAGCCGCGGCCAGGAGCTTGCGAACGGAGACCGAGCTCCAAGGGAGATCGTGATGCACGTCCTGGTGGCAGGCTGCGGTTGGTTGGGCACGGCGCTGGCGCGCGCCCTGGTGGCCCGCGGCGACCGGGTGACCGGCCTGCGCCGCGATCCGGCCCGGGCCGCGGCCCTGGCGGCCCACGGCATCGAGCCGCTGGCGCTCGACCTCACGGCGCCCGGGGCGGCGGCGCGACTCCCGACGGTGGACGCCGTGGTGGCCTGCCAGTCCTCCGGCGCCGACACGCCGGAGGGGTACCGGGCCGCCTACCTCACCGCCACCGCCGCGCTGCTCGACGCCGCGCGCACCCGGGGCGTGGGCGCCTTCGTCTACACCGGCTCGACCGGCGTCTTCGGCCAGCGCGACGGCTCCGACGTGGACGAAGGCACCACGGTGGCGCCCGCCGGCCCCACCGGTGAGGTGCTGGCCGAGGCGGAGCGGCTGGTGCTCGGCGCGCCAAAGGCGCTGGGCGTGCCGGCCCGGCTGGTGCGGCTCTCGGGGCTCTACGGCCCGGGGCGCAGCGGCACGCTCGACCGGGTGCGCGCCGGCACGCTGGCGCTCGGTCCGGGCGACGACGCCTTCATGAACTTCTGCCACCTCGAGGACGCCGTCGCCTTCGTCCTCGCGGCGCTCGACCGCGGCGAGCCCGGCGCCGCCTACCACGGCAGCGACGCCTTCCCGCCGCGCCGGAGCGACGTGGTGACCTGGGTGGCCGAGCGGCTCGGCATCCCGCCGCCGCGCGCCCCCCAGGCTGCCGCGCCGCCGCCCGGCCCCAACCGGCGCATCCTCTCGGCGCTCACACGCGACGCCCTCCGGGTCACGCTGCGGTATCCCACCTTCCGCGAGGGGTTCCTGCCGCTGGTGGCGGCGGCCGGCTCCGCTCCGCCCGCCGCCGAACGGCGCGGGTAGGGGCCCAGCTTCTCGGCCAGCGTGCGCTAGCCTCCGCGCCCCAGCGCCTCCGCCACCAGCCTCGCCGCCTCCGCCAGCTCACCGGCCGGCCGGCCGTCCTCGGGCCTGGCCTCGAACGCCCCGCGTCCCCGCAGTCGCTCGGGCGTTGCCAGGTAGCGCGGCACCAGGTGCAGGTGGCAGTGGTGCAGGAGGTCGCCGATGGCGAAGAGGTAGACGTGCTCGGCCCCCAGCACCTCCCGCTGCGCCCGCATGACCCGCTGCGCCAGCGGCCCGAGCGCGGCGGTGGCGGCAGGGTCCAGGTCGTAGACGGCGCGGCAATGGCGCTCGGCGGTGAGCACCAGCCAGCCGGCCAGCGGCGAGGGGCCATCGAGCGCGTGGAGTGCGAAGCCCCCGTGGCGCAGGACGATTCCACCGGGCACGGCGCGCGCCCCGGACAGCACGTCACAAGCGGTACAGCCGGCGTCTCCCATTCCGGACCCCTCGCGCGACACGAAGCCACATGGCTCATTACCCTGTCGCCACAAGGATCTCCGTTGAATGCCCCGAATGGGGGATTTCATCGTGGACCGCTCAGCGGCAGTTTCTGCCAACTCGTTTCAGGACCTCTCGACCCTCGGGCCGACCGGGAGCCCTCGTGACCTTCCAGCCCAACCCGTCGCCGCTCTCCCAGCTCATCCGCTCCGAGACCGTGGTCTCCGGCCACCGGAACCTCTACTGCTTCCACTACGACGGCTGCCTCGACGTCGCCGTGAAGTGCGACTGGGACAGCTGGTCCTGCGAGAAGTGCTCGCTCTTCCGCGTCGCGGAGGTGCCGCGCGACCACGCCACCTCCTTCGCCCACGACCGGCGCGGGCCCTGACGGGCCGGCTCGCCCGAGGCCTGACGGGCTCACGCAGCGCCCGCCACATCCGCAGCGCCCGCCCCACCTCCCCGCGAGGCTCCACATGACCCACGCTCTCCTCCTGGCTGCGGCCCTGGCCGCGGCACCGGTGACGCCCGCCTCCGCACCCGCCAGGCCCACCGCCGCGGAGGCCAAGGCCTTCGTGGCCGCCACCGATGCCGAGCTGAAGCGGCTCTCCATCCGCCAGTCCACCGCGGCCTGGATCCAGGCCACCCACATCACCGACGACACCGAGCGCAACGCGGCGGCCATGAGCGAGGACCTGCTCGGCTTCCTCAGCCAGGCCACCACGGCGGCCGCCCGCTTCGACGGCGTGGAGGCCGACGCCGCCACGCGCCGCGCCCTCCTGCTCCTCAAGGTGAACCAGACCCTGCCGGCGCCGAGCGACCCGGTCCGCCGCGGTGAGCTGGCCGCGCTGGCGTCCAAGCTGGAGGGGCTCTACGGCAAGGGCAAGTGGTGCGGCGCCGACGGGACGCTGAAGTGCCGCGACCTCGGCGAGCTGGAGGCGGTGCTCAAGAAGAGCCGCCGCTGGGACGAGCTCACCGAGGCCTGGGCCGGCTGGCACACCATCTCCCGCGAGATGCGCCCCCTCTACGCCAGGCTCGTCGAGCTCGGCAACGAGGGGACGCGCGAGCTCGGGGTGAAGGACCTCGGCGACCTGTGGCGCTCCGCCTACGACATGACGCCGGCCGAGTTCGAGGCCGACACCGACCGGCTCTGGGGCGAGGTGAAGCCCTTCTACGACCAGCTCCACTGCTACGTGCGCGCCGAGCTGCAGAGGAAGCACGGCAAGGCGCGGATCCAGGACGGCCAGCCCATCCCGGCCCACCTGCTCGGCAACATGTGGGCGCAGCAGTGGGACAACCTCTACCCGGACCTCATGCCCTACCGCGGCCAGCCCTCGCTCGACGTGGACGGCGCGCTGCGGGCGCAGAAGTGGAGCGCCACCCGCATGACCAAGCTCGGGGAGGCCTTCTTCTCCTCGCTCGGCTTCGAGCCGCTGCCGGCCTCCTTCTGGGCCCGCTCCCAGCTCGTCAAGCCGCGCGACCGCGAGGTGGTCTGCCACGCCTCGGCCTGGGACGTCACCTTCGCCGCCGACCTGCGCATCAAGATGTGCATCAAGCCGGAGGAGGACGACCTCGTCACCATCCACCACGAGCTCGGGCACAACTACTACCAGCGCGCCTACGTGCACCTGCCGGTGCTCTTCCAGAGCGGCGCCAACGACGGCTTCCACGAGGCCATCGGCGACGCCATCGCCCTCTCCATCACGCCCGGCTACCTGAAGCGGGTCGGGCTGCTGAAGACCCTCCCGCAGGACGACAAGGGGACGGTCAACGTGCAGATGAAGCTGGCCTTGAGCAAGGTGGCCTTCCTGCCGTTCGGCAAGCTCATCGACCAGTGGCGCTGGGACGTCTTCAGCGGCAAGACGCCGCCGGAGCGGTACAACGAGGCCTGGTGGGCGCTGAAGCTGAAGTACCAGGGGGTGGCGCCGCCGTTGCCCCGCAGCGAGGCGGACTTCGACCCCGGCGCCAAGTACCACGTGGCCGCCAACGTCCCGTACACCCGTTACTTCCTGGCGCACCTCTACCAGTTCCAGTTCCACAAGGCGCTCTGCGACGCGGCCGGCTGGAAGGGGCCGCTCCACGAGTGCTCCATCTACGGCTCGAAGGCGGCCGGGGCCAAGCTCGACGCCCTGCTGAAGCTGGGCGCCTCGCGCCCCTGGCCGGAGGCCTACCAGGTGCTCACCGGGACGCGGCGCGTCGACGCCTCGGCCCTGCTGGAGTACTTCGCGCCGCTGCGAGGCTGGCTGGAGAAGCAGAACGCCGGCCGCACCTGCGGCTGGTAGCAGCTACTCCACGCCCAGCCGGAAGGGCCCGGCCACCGCCTCGCCGCCGCGCAGGTCGCGCAGCACCACCCAGAGGAGCGCGTCCCGGGTGGTCGCCGGGACCTCCTTGAGCTCCAGCTTCACGCTGGCGCTCGGCTGGTCGCGCGTGGCCGACCCGGTGTCGAAGTCGAAGCGCCCGGCGGTGGTGAAGAAGGTCAGGCCAAAGGCCTCCGTCGCGGTCCGCTCGCCGGTCGGGTAATCCTCCATGGAGGCAGGGTCCACGGCGGCCACGATGGAGAGCGGCGCGACGCTGGCCAGGGTCCCCGCCTTGCTGCAGGCGCCCACCCCGGCCGCGGTCGGGTCGAGGCAGGGCTGGGCCGTCACCCCGTCCACCGTGACGGCGACGGCGGCGAAGGCCGGCAAGGTGTTGAGGGCGCGGGTTGGCGGCTGGTTCCAGACCGGGATCCGCTGCACCGCCTCGCGCACCAGCACCTCGGGCACCGCCGCGGCCGGGGTCACCTCCACCAGCCGGTAGCGCACCAGCACGTCGCTCACCGCGGGGAAGGTGCCGTCCCCCAGCCCCGGCGGCGGCACGGTGCCGGGGGCCTGCAGGCAGGAGGTGACCAGCGCGATCAGCTCGGCGTGCTCCACGGTGACCGCGCCGCCGGCGTCCGGCACGAGCGGCACCTCGCACTGCGGCAGGGCGCAGGCGTAGCCGGCCCGGGCGCCGAGCGAGAAGGGGCAGAGCGACCAGCGCCGCTCCAGGGTGGTCCCCGCCGGAGGGGCGGGCTGGTCGAGCGGCTGGGCCTCGATGGCCCGTACCGTGGCGGCGGCGCCGGGCCGGGTGCCGTCGAGCTCCGGCGGCTCGGCGATGAGCGCCAGGACCCGCCGGTTCTCGACGACCGAGCCGGGGACGAAGTCCATGGTGCAGCTGGCCAGGAGGAGGCCGGCGGCCAGGGCCGGGAGGGTGGCGGGACGGCGCGGATGGGCTCGGGTGGTCATCACCACTCCCCCTGGACGCCCAGGATGGGCAGGATGGGCAGCCCGGTGACCGGCTGCGGTGGGGCGCTGTAGTCGTAGTTGTAGCTGTACCCCTCGACGTTGCCCCGGTTGGTGGCGTTCTGCACGTCGAGGTAGAGCCCCAGCTTCCAGGTGCGGAAGGTCCAGGTGCGGTCGACGCGGACGTCGAACTGGGCGAAGGCGGGGAGCCGGTCGGTGTTGGTGGCGCCGTAGAGCGGCACGTAGGTGCCGCTCGAGGCGTCGAGGAGCGAGCCGGTGACCGGCGTGGTGGGGTTGCCGGAGACCAGCCGGAAGCGGCCGCCCAGCGACCAGCGCGGGTTGAAGGTCCAGGTGCCGAGCACGGTGAGCAGGTGGGGCTGGTCGAAGTCGAAGCGGCGCTCCGGCTCGCCGGGGTAGTCGGTGCGGAAGGCCCGCTGGTAGGTGTAGGCCACCCAGCCGAAGAACTTCTCGCCGAAGCGGGCCTTCAGGAGGAGCTCGAGCCCGTAGACCCGGCCGGTCCCCTCGCTGGAGTAGGGGGGCTCGGTGGCGTCGTAGGCGTAGGAACGGTTGCGCACCACCAGGTCGGAGAGCTGCTTGTAAAAACCGGTGGTGTCCACGGTCAGGCCGTCGCGCACCTCCTGCTCCAGGCCCAGCGACCACTGGACCGCCACCGGTGAGCGGAGGGCCGGGTTGCCGGTGGTCTCGTCGCTCTCCCCGGGCTCCGGAGGCTGGTGGAAGATGCCGACCGCGGCCTTGGCGGTGGAGCCGGGGCGGAAGGCCCAGCGGGCCCCGAGCCGCGGGTCGGCGGTCCAGCGGTCGGTCGGGCTGGAGTAGTCGACGCGCAGCCCCGGGAAGACCACCACCCCGGCCCCGGGCTCCCAGCGGAGCTCGCCGAAGGCCGCCGGCTGCCACAGGGTGGTGGTCTTCCTCACCGAGGTGGTCGGGGAGGTGGAGACCGGCGGCGGGTTCTCCCCCTCGCGCGGCTGCTGGGGCACGTTGAGGTCGATGGTGACGTCGGAGACGTCGGCGTCGAGGCCGGCCCGCAGCGACAGGCCGGGGCCGAGCTCCTGCGTCCAGGTGGATCGGATCGCGGTGGTGAGGACGCCGAGGTCGAAGAAGAACTCCGGGCCGAACTGGGTGCGGATCTGGTTGTAGGTGAGCTGCACCGAGGTGTCGTGGCGGAGGCCCGGGCGCACCGGCCCCTCCAGGCGCGCCTGGAGCGCGTGGAACATGATGCGGGCGTCCAGGGTCCCGGTGATCTTGGGGTCATCGGCGGGGCGGTCGAAGAGGAGGATGAGCTTGTCCATCGAGCCGTAGTAGGTGAGCCGGAGCTTCTGGTCGCCGAGCGGCCGGGTGGCCAGGAACTGGTAGTCGTAGTAGCGGGGCGCCGTGTCGAAGGAGACGGGGGCGTCCTCGGGGAGCACCGCCGGCAGGATGGTGTCGATCCAGGAGCGGTGGAAGGCGGCCCCGCCGGACCAGCCGCCGCCGAGCGGCCCCTCCACCGAGCCGCCGAAGTCGTAGAGCGAGAAGGAGGCGTCGCCGCGCACCATGTCGCTGGCCGGGTCGCGCAGCTTCACCTCGACGATGCCGCCGGTGGCCCGGCCGTAGTCGGAGGAGAAGTTGCCCGGCACGAACTCGACCGACTCGAGGAAGCGGGGGTTGATGGTGCTGCGCAGGCCACCGAAGTGGTACAGGATCGGGATCTCCTGCCCCTCGACGAAGAAGCGGCTGTCGCCCGGCGCCGAGCCGCGCAGGATGACGGCGCCGCCGCCGAA
>JANNKC010000239.1:0-9405 GCA_031396105.1 Anaeromyxobacter sp. | reverse complement strand
GCGCGCTTGGCCCGCGAGACGATGTTCTTCAGCTCGGGGTGCTTGCCGGTCTTGTCGCCGTGGCAGCCGTCGCAGGACTCCATGGCCGTGCTGCCGAAGTAGAAGAAGTCCGGGTTGTCCGAGCCGTGGGGGTTGTGGCAGCTGGCACAGGAGAAGGGCCGGTCGGGCTTGCGTGGATCGTTGAGGTTGCCGCCGACCGGGTGGCCGTTGGCCAACATCGGCGTCACGTGGCGGCCGTCGCGCTGCCCCTCGTGGCAGGTGATGCAGAGGTCGTTGGTCTTCTTGGCGATGAGGAAGCGGTTGGCCGTGCCGTGCGGGTCGTGGCAGCCGGTGCAGCCGTAGCGCTCCAGCGCGGCGTGCTTCACCTTGCCCGCGTCCACCGGCGTCTGGTGGCAGACGTAGCAGGCGGTCTTGCCGGAGCCGCCCTTGAGCAGCATGCGGTTGGCGCCGCCGTGCGGCAGGTGGCACTGGTCGCAGCCCTTCTCGACGGGCTTGTGGATGACCTTGCGCCCCGTCAGGTCGTCCTGGTGGCACTGGAAGCAGGAGGCGGCGCTCGTCGGCTTCGACACCAGCTTGGGCTGGTCGGAGCTGTGCGGGTCGTGGCAGACGGCGCAGTCGCCCGCGATGAGCGCGGTGTGCGGGAACCTGGCCTTGTCCTGGCGCTCGTGGCAGCCGTTGCAGAGGTCGACCGGGTTCTTCTTCAGCAGCTTGAGGTTGTCGCCGGAGTGGCCGATCTCGTGGCAGACGCCGCAGTCGTTCTTCTGCGTGATGGGCTTGTGGACCACCTTCTTGCCGAGGTCGACGCGGTAGTTCGCGCCGGCGGCGCCCTTGCCCCCCGGCGCCTTGGGGTCGTGGCACTTCTGGCAGAAGGCCGTGCCGCTGCCGAGCAGGGTGTTGGGCTGGTCGCTGCCGTGGGCGTCGTGGCAGTCGAGGCAGCGCCCCTCCGCCACGGGTGCGTGGCGCACCGCCTTGGAGATGAGGGGCTCGAGCTCGTGGCAGTCGAAGCAGAGCTTCTCGCGAGGCGCCTTGAGCTGGCGCGGGTAGTTGGAGCCGTGCGGGTCGTGGCAGGAGAGGCAGGAGCCCTGGCGGACCGCCGTGTGGACGGACTTGGTCTGGTCCAGGCGCTTGTGGCAGCCGTAGCAGAGCTCCGGCTCGGTCTGGGTGAGCGCCCACCTGGCGCCCGCCTTCGACCTGCACTTCCCGGCCTGCCCGGGCTGCGCCTTGTGGCACGCGGTGCAGTCGTTCTTGAGCAGGGACGGGTGGACCACCCGCCTGGACATCACGTCGGCGTGGCAGTTGGAGCAGCGCTCCGTGGGCGCCCCCGCGGGAGTGGCCGCGGGCGTGGCCGCGGGGGTGGCCGCGATGGCCGGAGAGGCGAGCGCCAGGGCGAGGACGGCGAGCAGGGGAGCCCCGCGAGACGCGGCGGCGGGTCGGCTGAGGCTGACGGCAGATCTCAGAGACACGGATTCTTCTCTCCGTCCGGGTAAGATTGCACTGGGGTCGCTGTGCCGCGGGCATGGTGCAAGCCGGGTGCCGCCAGGTCCCTGCCGGGGCGCGGGCATGGCCGATGGAAGTTGGCGGGCCTCCAGGGCTGGCATACCCGATATTTCAAGCCATTTTTCGCGCAGGGTGGATGCGCCTCGGTGGAATGCAGCCGTTTCGCGCCCCGGCCTGCCCAGGGGCATTTCGCGCATCGGTTGCGCTATTTCACCCGACTGTCCTGAGGAATCTGGCGAGCTCAGGCGAGGCACGCCGCGTGCTTCCAGGTTGACCTCCCTGCGAAATTCAGCGCTTCCCCGCCGGGGTGGTCTCTGGAATGATGGCGGTCTTCCCCGGAGCCTTGACCCCCCCCTCGCCGATGAACACCGTTCGACGACTCCTCCAGCGGCTCGACGCCAGCCTGCGGGCGCGCATCCTGTTGCCCACGGCGGTGCTCTTCGCGGTCACGCTGGCCGCCATGGTGGCGGCCGCCGTGCAGTCCTACGGCGCGGGCATCGAGCGCGGTCGCCACGACCGGGCCGAGGTCTTCGCCGGCATGGTGGCCACCGGCGTCTCCAACGTCATGCTCTCCGGCCAGCCCCAGGCCGTGCCGGAGCTGCTCCAGTCGCTGGTGGCCCACGGGACCGACCTCGTGGAGGCGAGCCTGGTGGCGCCGGACGGCCGGATCTCCATCTCCTCCAACCCGGCCCACGTCGGGGCCGTCCCCTGGGGCCGGCCCGACCGCTTCCGCGACACCACCGTGGTCGTCGAGCCGGGCGGCAACGAGAACCAGTACGCGGTGCTGGAGCCCATCTCCAACGTGGCCTCCTGCGCCCGCTGCCACGGCGGCGGCGCCAAGGTGAACGGCTGGCTCGAGCTGCGCTTCGACCGCTCGCCGGTGGTGCAGGCCAAGCGGGAGCTGGCGGAGACGCTGGGGCTCTCGGCGGCGGCGGCGCTGGTGGTGCTGCTGGGCATCGCCCTCTGGCTGCTCGGGCGCGAGGCGGTCACCCCGCTGCAGCGGCTGGTGGCCGTCATGCGGCGCGCCGAGGCGGGCGAGCTGACCGTGCGGGCCGACGAGGGGCGCTCGGACGAGCTCGGCGTGGCGGCCCGCGGCTTCGACGCCACGCTGGCGGCCCTGCGCCGCAGCCAGGCGGAGCTGGAGGCGTTCTACCGGGAGCGGCTGGTGCGCGCCGACCGGTTCGCGGCGGTCGGCGAGGTGGCCACCGGCCTGGCCCACGAGATCAAGAACCCGCTGGCGGGGCTCTCCGGCGCCCTGGAGCTGCTGGCCGAGGACCTGGCGGCCAACCCGCACCACGCCGAGGTGGTGGGTGAGATGCGCCACCAGGTGCAGCGGCTCACCCACACCATGGAGAGCCTGCTCTCCTTCGCCCGGCCGCCCAAGGCCAAGCTGCGCGCCTCCGACGTGAACGGCACGCTCGAGAAGGTGATCTTCCTCATCCGCCAGCAGTGCCGCGGCACGCGGGTGGAGATCCGGCCCGAGCTCGGCAGCGACCTGCCGCCGGTGCTGGCCGACCCCTCCCAGCTCGAGCAGGTCTTCCTCAACCTCTGCCTCAACGCGGTGCAGGCCATGAACGGGCCGGGCGGGACGCTCACGCTGCGCTCGCGGGAGGGCGAGGGGCACGTCTTCGTCGAGGTGGCCGACAGCGGCCCGGGCATCGCCCCCGACCTGCGCGGCTCGATCTTCAAGCCCTTCTTCACCACCAAGCGGGAGGGGAACGGCCTGGGCCTGGCCATCTCGGCGCGCATCGTGGCTGAACACGGCGGCCACATCGGGTATAGGTGCCCGCCCGAAGGCGGCACCATCTTCACCATCACGCTCCAGCAGGCGCGCTCCCCGGCGCCCAGGGCGACGGAGCACGCGGCATGACCAACACGCCGGCCCGCATCATCGTGGTCGACGACGAGAAGCTGATCCGCTGGTCCGTGGCGGAGCGGCTGCAGCGCGACGGCTACGAGGTGCTCTCCGCCGAGTCGGGGGAGCAGGCGCTCGAGCTGGTGGCGGCCTCGCCGGCGGACGTCATGCTGCTCGACGTCAAGCTGCCCGGCATCGACGGCGTGGTCACGCTGCAGCGCGCGCTCGGCCTCCACCCGGAGCTGGCCGTGCTCATGATGTCGGCGCACAGCACCGTGGACGTGGCGGTGGAGGCCATGAAGCACGGCGCCATCGACTTCCTGGTGAAGCCCTTCCAGCTCAACGCGCTGGTGGTGGCCGTGGAGCGGGCCCTGGCCACCTCGCGCACCCGGCGCCAGATCGCCACGCTCTCCACCGACCGGAGGGCCGCCAGCGCCATGGAGGCCATCGTGGGGCGCTCCGCCGGCATGGAGCAGGTGCGCACCATGATCGGGCGGCTGGCCGCCTCCGACACCACCACCGTGCTCATCGAGGGCGAGAGCGGCTCGGGCAAGGAGGTGGTGGCGCGGGCCATCCACTTCGAGAGCGCCCGCCGGGATCACCCCATCCTGCAGCTCAACTGCGCGGCGCTGCCGGAGCACCTGCTGGAGAGCGAGCTCTTCGGCCACGAGCGCGGCGCCTTCACCGACGCCCACACCCAGAAGCGCGGGCTCTTCGAGACCGCCGAGGGCGGCTCGGTCATGCTCGACGAGATCGGAGACCTGCCGCCGGGCGGACAGGCCAAGCTGCTGCGCCTGCTCGAGAACAAGACCTTCCGCCGCGTCGGCGGGGTCACCGAGCTGCGCGCCGACGTGCGCGTCATCGCCGCCACCAACGTGAACCTGGAGGAGCGCGTCAGCGAGGGGCGCTTCCGCGCCGACCTCTTCTTCCGGCTCAACGTGGTGCGGGTGGTGGTGCCGCCGCTGCGCGAGCACCAGGAGGACGTGCCCACCCTGGCGGCCCACTTCATCGCCCGCTTCAACCAGGAGCAGAAGCGCCAGGTGCGCGGGGTCTCGCCCGCCGCCATGGAGCTGCTCAAGGCCTGCCCGTGGCCGGGCAACGTGCGCGAGCTGCGCAACGTCATCGAGCGGGCCTTCATCCTCCACGCCGGCCCGGACGAGATCCGTCCGGAGCACCTCACGCCGGAGCTCCGCCGCGCCGGGCCGGCCCGGCAGAAGGAGAAGCTGGTGCCCGCGGTGGAGGAGCAGGGGCTGGTGCTCGACGACGTGGAGCGAAAGCTCATCGCCGAGGCCATGGAGCGGAGCGCCGGCAACCAGTCGAAGGCGGCGCGCCTGCTGGGCGTCTCGCGCGATACGCTGCGCTACCGGCTCAAGAAGCACGGCATGGCGTGACCGCCGTCTAGGCGGCGACGCGGTCGTCGGCCTCGACCGGCTTGCCGTCGGTGGGCCAGTCGATCTGGGCCGCCAGCTCGCCGAGCTCGACCCGGAGCTTCTCCTTGGCCCGGATCTCCAGCTGGCGGGCCCGCTCGCGCGAGAAGCCGAAGTGCTCGCCCAGGTCCTTGAGCGTCTTGGGGTCGTCGGTCATGACCCGCTGCTCGATGATGTAGCGCTCGCGCTCGTCGAGCCGGCCCAGCGCCAGGGCGATGCGCGCGGCCACCTGCCGCTGCTCCTGCGCCAACCCGAGCTCGTCGTCCTGGGACGGGGAGCCGCTCACCACGAAGTCGACGTGGCTGAAGGTGCCGTCCTCGCCGAGCGGCGCGTCGAGCGAGAGATCGCGCCCGTCCATGCGCTGCGCCATCTCGCGGACCTCGCCGGCCTTGACGTGGAGCTTGCGGGCGATCTTGCCCTCGTCCTCGCCGTCGGAGTCGGCGCCGTGCTCCAGGCTGACCCGGTCGAGCTCGCGGCGGGTGCGCGCCAGGGAGAAGAAGAGCTTGCGCTGGGCCTGCGTGGTCCCGAGCTTCACGAGCGACCAGGAACGCAGGATGTAGTTCTGGATGTAGGCGCGGATCCACCAGACCGCGTAGGAGATGAGCCGGATCTCCTTGTCGGGGTCGAACTTCTGCACGGCCCGCATCAGGCCGATGTTGCCCTCCTGGACGAGGTCGGCCACGCGGAAGCCGTAAGAGCGGTACTCGTAGGCCACCTTGACGACGAAGCGGAGGTTGGCGGTGACCAGGTCGTGGCCGCTGCGGGCGTTCCCGGCGTCACGGAAGCCGCGGGCCAGCCGCTGCTCCTGCTCGACCGAGAGAAGGGGATAGCGATTGATCTCCGAGAGATACAGCTCCATGGAGCTGCTCGTGCTCGTCGTCACCATTCGCTTCATCGACCCTCCCCCGTGCAAAGACGGCATGTCGTTCCAGACCATGGACCTAGCAAGGGTCGTGCCCCTGGTGGGCCATCTGTCAGAGCCTTATAACTACTGACCAAAACGGGGCTGGCCGATCAAAGCTCCAGAGAAGACAGGTAGAAAGTACCGACTCAGCAGACGACAAGTCTCCAGGAGGGTCGTTGCGGCTGTAACAAAGTCCGAAATCAGGGCTGAAAAATTTACCACCTCTTGCAGCCCAGCGGCAGCGTGTATATCGGTTGACCCGAACCACCCACGACCACGACGTCCGACGGATGAGCGCCGACTCTGACCACGATCCGCCCGCGGGCGCCCCTCCAGTGGCGTCGAGCGGAAGCGACCGCGCAAGCCACCTGGCCTACGTGACGCATGAGGTTCGTAACCCCCTGTCGACGGCCCTCTGGACCGCTGAGCTGCTGGCCCGCCTCCCCCCCGCCGAGCGGGCCGGCGCGCGAGGCGACAAGCTGGTCGCCATCTGTGTCCGCTCCGTGGGGCGATTGCGGCTCCTGGTGGAGGACCACCTGCTCTGCGAGCGGCTCGACGCCGGGCAGTACCCCCTCCGGCCCGAGGTGGTGCCCTTGAACGAAGCCATGGCGTTCGCGAACGCTCGCTGGCCGTCCGGAGAGGCGGCGCTCTCCCTCCCGCCCGAGGGGCCGCTGGCGGCGCTGGCGGACCGCGCGCTGCTCGAGCGTGCGCTCGACGCCCTGGTTGGGGCGGCCTGGGCCGGCGACGTCCCGGTCCGGGTCGAGGCCGCGGTCCGCGATGGCCGCCTGGAGATCCTGGTGACCGGTGGGCCGGTCACGTCGCTCGAGGACCCCGGCAAGGGGGCGCCCTCCGACCCGCGCGGGCGGGCGCTGGGCCTGCCCATGGCTCGACGGATCGCGGTGGCGCTCGGGGGCGGGCTCACGGCGTCCGCCGACGGGTACCTGCTCGCCATCCCCTTGGCTTGACAGGGCTTCTCTCGGCCTGTACAACGCGCCCCCTTACAACGACGACACGTCCTCCGCGGCCGGTGACGGCGCGCGGCGGACCACTGCGAGGTTCACATGGCGACTGGTCTGTTGGCGAAGAAGGTGGGGATGACCCAGATCTTCACCCCCGAGGGCGACTGCATCGCGGTCACGGTCCTCGAGGCGGGTCCCTGCACCGTCATCCGGCGCAAGACGAAGGAGAAGGACGGCTATGACGCCGTCGTCCTCGGCTTCGGCGTCGTCGAGGAGAAGCACGCGCACCGGATCTCCAAGGGCGAGGTGGGTGTGTTCAGGAAGGCCGGCACCGGCCTGTTCCGTCACCTCCAGGAGGTCCGGGTCAAGGACGCCAAGGTGCTCGGCGACCTGAAGGCCGGTGACGTCCTCACGGTCGACAAGGTCTTCAAGGACCAGCAGCGCGTCGACGTGACCGGCGTGAGCAAGGGCCGCGGCTTCGCCGGCGTGTTCAAGCGCTGGGGGATGAAGGGCGCCGCCCGCGACAGCTCCACCGCCCACGAGCACCACCGCCACCCGGGCGCCATCGGCCAGCGCAAGACGCCCGGCAAGGTCTGGAAGAACAAGCACATGCCGGGTCACTACGGCGTGGACACCATCACCGTGCAGAACCTCTTCGTGGTCGGCCTCCAGGCGGACAAGAACATCCTCCTGGTGACCGGCGCGGTGCCGGGCCACGCCGACGGCCTGGTCTTCGTGGACTCGGCGGCCAAGGGCCAGCCGCGCACCAAGCAGAAGCAGGTGGTGCGCGAGCGCTCCAAGCCGAAGGTCTAGCTGGTTGGCGCCCGAAGGGCGCCAACCCGGTCAGAAGCTCGAGCACGAGGGGCCCCACGGTGGGGCCCTTCGTCGTTCCTGGAAGGGGCCGACCTGAACGGCGGACGCGGAAAGGGCCCCACGGCGGGGCCCTTCTGATGCTGCTGACCGGGTCGGCGCCGCGTGCGGCGCCGACCTGTCACTGCTCCGCGGAGACGCCCTTCTTCCGATCGCGTTCCGCCTTGTAGCGCATCGTCTGCTCCAGGTACTTCTTGCGCAGGCGGATCGACTTGGGCGTCGCCTCGACGAGCTCGTCCTCGGCGATCCACTCCAGCGCGATCTCCAGCCCCATGTCCCGCGGCGGCGTCAGCATGACGTTCTCGTCGCGGCCGGCGGCGCGGATGTTGGTGAGCTTCTTCTCCTTGCAGATGTTGTAGTCCAGGTCGCCCTCGTGGCTGTGCTCGCCCACGATCATGCCCGGGTAGACGGCATCGCCCGGCTTGACGAAGAGCGACCCGCGCTCCTGGCAGTAGTTGGCGGCGTAGGCCACCACCGCGCCGACTCGGTCGGCCACGATGGCGCCGTTCTTGCGCTTCTGGATTCCGCCCTGCCACGGCTCGTAGCCGTCGAACTGGGAGGACATGATGCCTTCGCCGCGGGTCAGGGTGAGGAACTCGCCGCGGAAGCCGATCAGGCCGCGCGCCGGCACCCGGAACTGCAGGCGGGTGCGGCGGGAGCCCATGGGCTGCATGTCGACCATGCGCCCCTTGCGGCTGCCCATCGACTGCGTCACGCCGCCCACGGCCTCGGTGGGCAGGTCGCAGACCAGCAGCTCCATCGGCTCATGGGTCTCGCCGTTGATCTTCTTGAGGATGGGCTCCGGGTTGGAGACGGTGAGCTCGTACCCCTCGCGCCGCATGTTCTCCACGATGACCGCCAGCTGGAGCTCGCCGCGCCCCACCACCTTGAAGGCGTCGGGGGTCTCGGTGTCCTCCACCCGGATGGAGACGTTCTTGTAGGCCTCGCGGTAGAGCCGCTCGCGGATGTTGCGGCTGGTGACGTACTTCCCCTCCTTGCCGGCGAAGGGGCCGTCGTTCACCTTGAAGACCATCGACATGGTGGGCTCCTCCACGCTGATGCGCGGGAGCGCCACCGGGTTGGCCAGGTCGGCGATGGTGTCGCCGATGCCGATCTCCTCGGCGCCGGAGATGCAGACGATCTCTCCCGGGCCGGCGTCCTTCACCTCGACCCGCTTCAGGCCGTCGTAGACGTAGAGGCGCACCACCTTGGCCGGGACGACCTTGCCCTCCTCGCGGATCACCGCGATCTGGTCCCCCTCGTGGAGCACGCCGGAGTTGATGCGCCCGATGGCGAGGCGCCCCACGTACTCGTCGTAGTCCAGGTTGTCGATGAGCATCTGCACGTGCGTGGCGTCGCCGGCGGGCGGGTGCGGGATGTGGCTGAGGATGGCGTCGAAGAGCGGCTTGAGCGAGTCGGCCTCGAAGGCGCCCTCCACGGTGTGGCCCGCCTTGCCCTCGCGCGCGATGGCGTAGATGACCGGGAAGTCGATCTGGTGCTCGTTGGCGCCGAGATCGATGTAGAGCGAGTAGACCAGGTCCAGCACCTCCTTGGCGCGGGCGTCCTGGCGGTCCACCTTGTTGACCACCAGCACCGACGGCAGCCCCATGGCCAGCGCCTTGGAGAGGACGAAGCGGGTCTGCGGCAGCGGCCCCTCGGCGGCGTCCACCAGCAGGAGCACGCCGTCCACCAGCCGCAGCGCCCGCTCCACCTCGCCGCCGAAGTCGGCGTGGCCGGGGGTGTCCACGATGTTGATCTTGATCCCCTTCCAGTTCACCGCGGTGTTCTTGGCGAGGATGGTGATGCCCTTCTCGCGCTCCAGGTCGTTGGAGTCCATGACCCGGTCCACCATGGTCTCGTTGGCGCGGAAGGTCCCCGCCTGCCGCAGCATGT
>JANNKC010000433.1:0-5220 GCA_031396105.1 Anaeromyxobacter sp. | reverse complement strand
GCGTACCCCGAGAACGCCGGCAGGATCGTCGACACCGAGGAGAGGCTCGGGTTGAGCCGGATCTCCACCGCGCCGCCCTCGGCCGCCTGGAAGCGCGCCTTGCGATGGCCGCCCGCCACGTGGAGCCCCACGAAGAGCGTGTTCCCCTGCGCCCGCTCGTTCCCCAGCGTCACCAGGTGCACGTCCACCGCGTCGCCGCGGCGCCAGAGCGTGGCGGAGAGCCGGGCCCGCCCGGTCACGCCCACGGCGCGCCGCCCCTTGCCGAGCAGCGCCGCCAGGGCCTTCTCCAGCGAGGCGTCGTGAAACGGGTCCTCGCTGCCGCGCTGCCGCTCCAGCGCCGGGAGCTGCGCCACCGTGCCGCCGCCCGCCTTCACGCCACCGGGCTTTCCGATGGGCAGGAACGGGCCGATGACCCGCCCCGCCTCGTCCAACCGCGACGGCTCCCCGAAGGCCAGCACGCCGGCGCCCGCCTCCAGCCTTCGGGTGAGCTGGCGCGCCTCGGAGGCGGTGAGCCCCGCCGCGTCGGCCAGCACCACCACCGCGCCCGCCGGCGCGTCGGCGAGGCGGGTCACCACCGGCGCCTGCACGTGGTGGGCGGCGAGCGCCTCCGCCGCCAGCGCCACGGCGCGCCGGTGGCGGCCGCCGCTCCAGAGGTCGGCGTCGCCGGAGTAGAGGAGGACGCAC
This sequence comes from Anaeromyxobacter sp., assembly GCA_031396105.1. Classification (GTDB taxonomy): domain Bacteria; phylum Myxococcota; class Myxococcia; order Myxococcales; family Anaeromyxobacteraceae; genus JADKCZ01. The sequence goes on along the minus strand of JANNKC010000433.1, from coordinate 4,536 downwards.
TCGGCCACCGGCTCGGCGGTGCCCGGGGCCCGCCCCTCGTCGGCGAGCCGGCTCACCAGCGCGCGCAGCGTGGAGAGCTGCGCCGCCGCGTGGCCGCCGGGCGGCAGGCCGGCCAGCCCCACGCCGAAGGGGGCGCCCAGCGCGGCGAGCCGCAGGAGCTGGGCCGTGGAGGTGTCGGGCCGCGTCGCGATGGCGACGGGGCGGCGGCCCATGGTGGCGCGCAGCAGCGAGAAGAGCCCCGGCCCCGACCCGTCCGACGGCCCGGCGGGGAAGACCGCCGCGTCGAGGTGGCGCGCCGCCGCGAGCTGGGCCGGCCCGACCGCCTCGAACCAGGCCGCCACGGCGAAGGGGCGCCCCACGGCGCGGGCGGCGTCGCGGGCGGCGCGGGCGTGGGCGCGCACCGAGCGCTCCAGCGACTCGTGGCGGAAGCGCCAGAAGTCGCGGCCGAAGGGGAGGGCGGTGAAGCTCAGCGCCCCCGCCGCGCTGACCACCGCCTCGCGCGCCAGCTTGAGGTAGTCGAGCGGCTGGAACTGCTCGCCGAACTCGCGCCCCAGGCGTCGGGCGAACTCGCGCTGGCAGTCGGCGCAGAACCCGGCGCCCAGCAGCCCCTGCGCCAGCGAGGCGTCGGGCCGGTCCAGCGAGAGGCCGGCGAAGCCCGCCTCCAGCGCCGCGCGGGCCGCCTCGGCCACCCGGGCGCGGTGGCGCTCCGAGGTGAGGCAGGCGCGGAGCGGCCCCCCCAGGCCGGACGGGGAGCCGTCGGCGGCGCGGCAGGCCTCGGCCTCGACGGCGGCGCGCCCCACCGGCAGCTCGGCCAGCGCGGTGGCCACCAGCACGGCGGGGAGCGGGTCGGCCGTGGGGACCACCAGCGGGCCGGCCGCGGCGGCCGCGCCGGCGCGCACCGCCTCCTCCGGCAGGATGCCAGGGGCGAGCCGGTACGGGGCGAAGGCGGCGCGGCGTGGCATCGTGTGGGCGCGAGGGTAAGCCCTCCGCTCCGCCGAAGGCAACGCGCCGGGCGGCGGCCCGCCCCACGCCAGCTCGCTGCGACGTGCGGTCCGTCCAGCCCGCTGTCCCTGGATGTAGGTACAAGTGACCCAACCTCGCGTTGACGCGGGGGAAATTACCGTGCTACGGGTTGGGATATCCCTGGGTCCGGCGCGCCAATGCCAGCAGCAGCGCGGCGCGCGGTCCGGCACGGCGGAGGCATCTCGAGATGGGCGAACTCTTCGGCTCGCTGACCAAGGCGTACAACGACGGCGGCGCGGGGATGCACTTCATCCTCGTCAGCCTGGTGTTCACGCTGGCGGTCCTCATCGACCGCGTCATCGTCCTGTACTTCAAGGCCAACATCGACAAGGAGGCCTTCCTCCGGGGCCTCAAGCCGCACATCTACGCGGGCGACCTCGACAAGGCCATCGCCTTCTGCGCCGCGCAGAAGAAGACGCCGCTCGTCTCGGTCATCAAGGCCGGCCTCATCAACGTGCCCAAGGGCGAAGAGGACGTGCAGGCGGCCATGGACGAGGCCACCCTGCGCGAGTCGCCGCGCATCGAGCGGCGCACCGGCTACCTCGCCATGCTCGGCAACGTGGCCACGCTGCTCGGCCTGCTCGGCACCATCCTCGGCCTGATCCACGCCTTCGGCGCGGTGGCCAACGCCAACCCGGCCGACAAGGCGACCATCCTCGCCAACTCCATCTCGGAGGCCATGAACTGCACGGCCTTCGGCCTCTTCGTGGGCATCCTGGCCCTGGTCATGTACTCGGTGCTGCAGGGGCGCACCCAGGTCATGGTGGACGACATCAACGAGAGCAGCGTCTCGGTGCTCAACCTGATCGTCGCCAACAAGGAGAAGATGCGGATGCCGGCCACCCTGGCGGCGGCCGAGGCGTAGCGCCGTGGGCGGCGGCGGAATGCCCGTGCAGGGCGGCGGTCACGGCAGGAAGAAGAAGGCGCTGGACGCGAGCATCAACGTCGTCCCGGCCATCGACCTCCTCTCCTGCTGCATCTCCTTCCTCCTCTTCACGGCGGTCTGGACCCAGATCTCGCGCCTGCAGGTGCAGCAGCTCGGGACCGGCGCGCCGCTCGAGCCGACCCAGGAGCAGCTGCAGCAGAAGGCGCTGGCGGTCACGCTGGCGGTGGGCGAGCGCGGCATGGCCCTGGCGGTCGGCGACGCCAGCTACGACATCCCCAGCCTCGGGCGCAGCGCCGAGGGGGTGGTGACGCAGGACCTGAAGTCGCTGGGCACGCGGCTCAAGGCCGTCAAGAGCGAGTACCCGGACCAGGCCGCCATCATCGTCACCGCCGAGGACACCGTGCCCTACGGCGACCTCATCCACGTCATCGACGCCTGCCTGGCCGTGGGACTGGCCCAGGTCTCGGTGACGGGGGTCTAGCCCATGGCCATCGTCATCCCCGGCAAGCGGCCCGCCAGGCGCTTCCAGCGCTCCAAGGTGCTGGGCGGCAAGATGAGCCGCGGCCGGAAGGCCACCAACGCCGAGCTCAACGTGGTGCCCATGGTGGACATGATGACGCTCCTGGTCATCTTCCTCCTGCAGCAGTTCAGCGCCACCGGCGAGGTGCTCTACATGCAGAAGGACGTGCGCCTCCCCGAGGCGCGCCACGGCCAGCTGATCGAGCCGGCCCCCACCGTGGCCATCTCCGCCGAACAGGTGGTGGTGACCGGGCAGAAGGTGGCCGACGTGGCCGACCTGGAACGCGACGCCGGCTACCTCAACATCCCGGCGCTCGAGGAGCGGCTCCGCGAGGAGAAGAAGCGGTGGGACTTCATCCACCAGTCCGACCCGGGCGCCACCTGGGATGGCCTCGTCAACATCCAGGCCGACCAGAAGGTCCCCTTCCGCATCATCAAGCGGGTCATGTACTCCTGCGGCGTGGCCGGTTACTTCAACCTCAACTTCGCGGCCCTGGACATCGGGTCGAGTTCGGCCTCCGCCGCGCCCTAGACTGGACAAGCCCGCTTCGGCCCGAGTAGATTCCGCCTCCCGCACGTCCTTCGGCCAGCGCCCAGCGGCGCCAGCGGCCGATTTTTTGTAGGGATTCTCGTAGATCCCGGAGAGGGAACCGCCCCGCCATGAACCTGTCCAGCCTCCTCACCTCGCTCGTCGTCGCCGCCGGCGGCGAGGCCAACCTGAAGCTCCCCGACCTCGGCGCGGAGCGCTTCCTCGGCGGGGCCATCAGCGGCTCCTACCTGCTGGCCATCGGCCTCATCGTGTCGGCGGCCGGCCTGGTCTTCGGCCTCCGCATCTCGACCCGGCTCAAGAACCTGCCGGTGCACCGGTCGATGCTCGAGATCTCCGAGCTGATCTACGAGACGGCCAAGACCTACCTGATGACGCAGTTCAAGTTCATCGCCATCCTGTGGGCCTTCATCGCCGTCATCATCGTCTTCTACTTCGGCGTGCTCTCCGAGGGCTTCGGACCGGCCAAGGTGGCCACCATCCTGGCCTTCTCGGTGGTCGGCATCCTCGGCTCGTCCGGCGTGGCCTGGTTCGGCATCCGGGTCAACACCTACGCCAACAGCCGCACCGCCTTCGCCAGCTTGCGCGGCAAGCCCTTCCCCACCTACGCCATCCCGCTCCAGGCCGGCATGTCGATCGGTACCATGCTCATCAGCGTCGAGCTGCTGATCATGCTCTTCATCCTCCTCTTCATGGGCGACATCGCCGGCCCGTGCTTCATCGGCTTCGCCATCGGCGAGTCGCTGGGCGCCTCGGCGCTGCGCATCGCCGGCGGCATCTTCACCAAGATCGCCGACATCGGCTCCGATCTCATGAAGATCGTCTTCAAGATCAAGGAGGACGACGCCCGCAACCCGGGCGTGATCGCCGACTGCACCGGCGACAACGCCGGCGACTCGGTCGGCCCCTCGGCCGACGGCTTCGAGACCTACGGCGTCACCGGCGTCGCGCTCATCTCCTTCATCCTGCTGGCGGTCGCCCCGGCCACCATCCAGACCCAGCTGCTGGTCTGGATCTTCGCCATGCGCATCATGATGGTCATCGCCTCCATCGGCTCCTACTGGCTCAACGACGCCATCGCCAAGGCGCGCCACGCCGCCGCCGACAAGATGGACTTCGAGCAGCCGCTCACCCAGCTGGTGTGGCTCACCTCCATCGTCTCGGTGGTGCTGACCTTCCTGGTCTCCTGGCTCCTCATCCCCACGCTCAACGGCGACGCCACCCTCTGGTGGAAGCTCTCGCTCATCATCACCTGCGGCACGCTGGCCGGCGCCATCATCCCCGAGATGGTCAAGGTCTTCACCTCCACCAACTCCCGCCACGTGCGCGAGGTGGTCAAGGCCTCCGAGGAGGGCGGCGCCTCCCTCAACGTGCTGGCGGGCCTCACCGCCGGCAACTTCTCGGCCTTCTGGCTCGGCCTGGTGATGGCCGTCCTCATGGGCATCGCCTACCTGGTCTCCAAGACCACCGGCTTCAACGCCATCATGGCCGCGCCGGCCGTCTTCGCCTTCGGCCTGGTGGCCTTCGGCTTCCTCGGCATGGGCCCGGTCACCATCGCGGT
>JANNKC010000385.1:0-6006 GCA_031396105.1 Anaeromyxobacter sp. | reverse complement strand
CACCGTGACCGGGAGCCCCTCCGCCCGCGCCCATGCGTGCAGCGCCTCGGCCGCCTGGAGCGTCTTCCAGCAGGAGACGCACCAGGTGGCCCACAGGTCGAGGACCACCACCCGGCCCCGCAGGTCGACGAGCGAGACGGGTCGGCCCGCCGTGTCGCGGAGCGGGAGGGCCGGCACCGGAGTGCCCAGGCGGAGCCGGTCGGAGCCCAGGTCGGCGAGGGTCGCCACGGCGGCGCGAGCGCCAGGATCGAAGCGGACGGCGCCGCGGCGCGCGTCGAGCACCTCCGGAGCGAAGCGCCCCGTCACCTTCACCACGAAGCCCTCCGGGGCCCCAGGGGGCCGCAGCGCCAGCACCACGTCGGCCAGGAAGCGGGTGGCCGGGTCCATGCCCACCACCACCGAGCCATTCGCGGCCGCGAGCCGCACCTCGGGACGGCGGCGGCCGTCCGGGCCGACCGCCTGGCCGCAGCCGGTCACCCGGAGCGGTCCGAGCTGCTTGAACCGCAGGGCGTCGACCCAGGCGTCGAAGCCCTTCCCTGCCCGCATCGCGAGGGGCGGCGGCTCGAAGAGGGAGCCCTGGGCGCCGACGATCGCGTCGAGCGCGGCGGCGAAGTCACCGGCATAGGGGGCCGCCACGTAACGGCCCGGCGCGTCGGAGCGCGTCACGTAGAGCCGCCCCCCGGTGGCCGTGGCGGCCAGGCCCGGATCCTCGGCGAAGGCCTCGCCGGCCGGGCCGTAGCCGAAGGCCAGGTCCTTGGACTCCTTCTCCGAGCCGGGCGCCTCCACCACGTAGCGGAGCCGGTCGCGCAGCGCCGGTGCGGCCCGATAGGCCGCGGCCGCGCCACCCAGGACGCGGCGGGCGCAGGCCTCCACCGTCTCCGCGCGGGCCAGCGCAGGGAGGAGGAGGAACACGGCGACGGCGGTGGACCAGCGGGCCAAGGGATCGGGCATGGAGGGCTCCAGGGACCTTACGCCGGCGCCGGCGGCCAATTTCAATGGGTGGCGGGCTCCTAGTCCCAGTCCCCGCCGCTGCCGTTGCAGCCGGTGCGACAGGTCTCGTGAATGTCGGCGCCGAGCCGGGTCGGGCTGAGCCCCGCGCCGAGATCGATCCCCCAGTAGCCCTTGGTGCTCCAGCGGGCGCAGGCCGTCACCGTGCCCCAGTTGCCGTAGCCGTCGCACAGGCTGAAGTGGACCCCCTGGCCGTTCCAGGGCTCCCACCCGACCAGGAAGGTGACCGCGTTGTGCCAGCCGAGCGCGCCCGGCGCCACGGCGAACCCACCGCCCAGGGTGGCGAAGTCGGGGCCCCGGGCAAACTGGTAGTCGGCCTGAAGCACCAGGAAGCCGGAGCCCGTCGGGTCCGGCTTGGCCGCGGTGCTCACGGCGTAGGCGAGCCAGGGGCCGCCGTATGGGCCGCTCTCGGCGGCGTCCTTGTAGGAGCTGCGGTAGCCGGCGCGGAAGCCACAGGCCGGGAGGAGGAGCGCTGCCGCCAGGACCGCACCGAGCTGGATGCCACGTTTCATGGAGAACTCCCGCCGTCAGCGCCGCCTGTCGGCCGCCCGCCAGGCGGCCACGCCCGCGGCCACCGCGGCGGCGATCCGCTCCTGGTGCCCGGGGGTCCTGAGCCGCGCCGCCTCGGCCTCGTTGGAGATGAACCCCACCTCCAGCAGCACCGCCGGCATGCGCGCCCCGGCCAGCACGTAGAAGGGGGCCTGCTTCACGCCGCGGTTCTCGGCCCTGAGCGCCGCCACCAGCTTGTCGTGCAGCGCGTAGGCGAGCCGGCTGGAGCCGCTGAGCGCGGCGGTCGACTCGAGGTCGTCGAGGATCAGGGCCACCGGATCGTTCGGGTCGGGCGCCGGTTCGCCGGCCAGCCGGTCGGCGTTCTCGCGCGCCGCCGAGGCCTCGGCGCCGGCGTCGGAGGCGTCGGCCGAGAGGAAGTAGGTCTCCACGCCGGAGGAGGCGCGGCGCGAGGCCTCGGTGGGCATGGAGTTGAGGTGGATGGAGACGAAGAGGTCGGCGTCCAGCGCGTTGGCCAGCGCCGCCCGGCTGGCCAGCAGCACGCGGGTGTCGGCACTGCGCGTCAGCACCACCCGGCCCCCCAGCTGCTCCAGCCGCCGCTTGATGCGGCGCGCGATCTGCAGCGTCAGGTCCTTCTCCCGGTCGCCCTGCGGGGAGACCGCGCCGGTGAGCTCGCCGCCGTGGCCCGGGTCGAGGACCGCGGTGAAGGCGGGCCCCTTGGCGGCGGTGGCCAGGGCGAGGGCGGTGGCGAGGAGCGGCGCGAGCATGGCGGCCCCTGACTACACCACCTCGAGGCGCGGCGGGTCTCCCGGCAGCACCTCGCCGATCTCGGCGGCGACCACCCCGGCCGCCGCGAGCGCCGTGAGCAGACCGGCCACCGCGCCGGCGTCCACCGCCGCCAGCAGCCCGCCGTTGGTCTGCGCATCCGCCAGCACGATGGCCGGCAGGGCCGCGCCGGCGTCGAACCTGAGGTGCGGCTCCACCCAGGCCAGGTTGGCCTTCGAGCCGCCCGGCACCACGTCGGCCGCCGCGAGCTCCACCACGCCGTCCAGCACCGGCACCCGCGCGGCGTGGAGCCGGAGTGCCACCCCGGAGCCCTCGGCCATCTCCCAGGCGTGCCCCAGCAGGCCGAAGCCGGTCACGTCGGTGAGGGCGTGCACGGCGCCGCTGGCCGCCAGCACCTCACCGGCGGCCCGGTTGAGCCCGGCCATGAGCCGCGTCACCTGGTCGAGCAACGGCCCCAGCGCGAGGCCGCGCTTGATGGCGGTGGTGACGATGCCGGAGCCGAGCGGCTTGGTGAGGAGCAGCCGGTCGCCCGGGCGGGCCCCGACGTTGCGCAGGATCCGGTCCGGGTGGATGAGCCCGGTCACCGCCATCCCGTACTTCGGCTCGGGATCGTCGATGGAGTGGCCGCCCAGGACGGAGGCGCCGGCCAGCGCCGCGGCCTCGGCGCCGCCCCGCAGGACCTCGCCGAGCAGGTCCAGGGAGAGGGTCTTGACCGGCCAGCCCACCAGGTTCAGGGCGAAGATGGGACGCCCGCCCATGGCCCAGACGTCGGAGAAGGCATTGGCCGCGGCGATGCGGCCGAACCAGTACGGATCGTCCACCACCGGCGAGAAGAAGTCGACGGTCTCGACGATGGCCTGGTCGGCGGAGAGGCGATAGACGGCCGCGTCGTCCCTGGTGTCGTGACCGACCAGGGCGTTGGGGTCCGTGGACTTCGGCAGGCGGCGCAGGACCTGCGCCAGGTCCGCAGGGCGGATCTTGCAGGCTCAACCGGCGCCGTGCGACAGGGAGGTGAGGCGGACGGTCTTCTCCTGGTCCGTCCCCATCGAGCCCTACTCCTTCGACCCCGACAGCGTCAGGTACATCTCGGCGTTGCGGTTGCCCGGGCTGATGGCCAGCACCGCCTCCCAGTGCTTGACGGCCTCGTCCTTGCGCCCCGCCGCCAGCAGCGAGAGCCCCAGGTTGAGCCGGGCCGGCACGAAGGTGGGGCTCTGGCGCACCGCCTGCTCGTACTCGGCGATGGCGGTGTCGCGCTCGCCGGCGTCGCGCAGGGCCCCGGCCAGCCGCACCCGGATGTCCACGAAGGCGGGGCCCAGCAGCAGGGCGCGCCGGTACTCGACGATGGCCTCCTGGAACATGCCGGACGAGAGGTAGACGTCGGCGATCTCGGCGTACATGTTGGCCAGCTTGCCGGCCACGAAGCGGTCCAGCTTCCCCTGCGAGGCGCCGGAGCGGGAGAGGGCGTGCCGGTAGGTCTCCTGCGCGTCCTTGTAGCGGCCGGTGTCGTTGTAGGTGACCGCCAGGTTGAGCGCGGCGTCGGTGTAGCCGGGGTTGATGCGCAGCGCCGCCTCGAAGGCCCGCTGCGCCTTCTGGTACTGCCCCTGGTCGTGATAGACGACGCCGAGCATGTTGTAGACGTCGGCGAACGACTGGTTCTGCTCGACGACCTCGGTCAGGTACTGCTCCGCCAGCGCGTACTCCTTCTTCAGGTAGTATCCGCGTCCGAGCGCGAGGGCCTGCTTCAGGATGTCGTCCATGTCGTGGTGTCCTCCGGCGATATCGGAGTCTACCCCGCCCCCGCGGCCGGCGCGCGTTCCTGGACGGCCCGGCGCGGCGCCCGGGCTGGCGCGGGCCGACGCGAGCCCGCGGACCGGCCTCAGAGTCCCTCGGCGATGACCCAGCGCTCGTCCTCGCGCACCAGCCGGAGGCGGGCGCGCAGCGTCACCGGCGCGGCGCCGCCCACGCCGAGCCGCTCGTCCTCGCCCACGATGGCCTCGTCGCGGTCCACCCGGATCTGCCAGCCGGTCACGGTGAGCGTGGCCCTGGGCTCGGCGGCGAGGTCCCTGGCCAGCCGCTCCAGGATGGCCGCCCGGCCGCCCTCCCCCCGGTACCGCGAGGCCACCAGCCGCCCGTAGGCCGCGGCGTCGCGGCCGTTGAAGGCGTCGAGCCGCCGGAAGAGGAGGCGCAGGACCGGGCGCAGCTGGCCGAGCGCCTCGGCCTCGGCGCACCAGCCGGCGAAGCGGCAGCGCTTCATGGTGAAGGCCTCGCGCCCCAGGTAGGAGAGCGGGATGACCTGGCCACGCCAGGCCACTCGCCCCGAGCCGTCGGCCATGGCCACCACCTGGGCCCGCTCCCCCTGGAGCGCCACCGTCACGTCGGCGAGGCGGAGCTGCTGGAGCTCGGCCAGGCCGCCCGAGCCGTGGCCGTAGACGTCCTCCAGCCGGGCGCTGGTGAGATCGGCCAGCGCCTTCCTGACCTGCTGCTCGGGCGCGGCCGCGGCGCCCGCCAGCCCGGGCGCGGCGTCCTTGAGCCACCAGCCCAGGGCCAGCGCCAGGACCGAGAGGACGAACGGGAACAGGAAGGGAGCGCCGGCCCGGACCTCCAGGGCCCGGCGGAGCTCGCGCCTACTTCCGGAGCCCGGCAAGCAGCGCCTCGGCCTCGGGTCGGCGCGCATCGTCGGGGTAGCGCGCCAGGAACCGCTGCAGCGCCTGCTGGGCGCGGAAGCCCTCCTCCTGCTTCACGAAGGCGCGGGCCAGCTTGAGCAGGGCCTCTGGCTCGTACTTCGAGCCCGGGTATTCCTTGAGCAGCGTCTCCAGCCGCCCGGCCGCTCCAGCCCAGTACTTCCGCTTGAAGTAGTAGTCGGCCACGTACCACTCGTGGGCGGCCAGCCGTCCCTGCGCCTCGTTGAGCAGCGCGTCGGCTTCGGCCCTGTGCTTCGAGTCAGGGCGGGCCTGGCGGAACGCCTGCAGCTTCTCCACGGCCGCCTTGAGCTGCCGCTGGTCCTTCTCGGAGGCGGCCGGGAAGAGGAGGAAGTCCGACGGGGCGTCCCTGAAGTGGGCCAGGGCGGCGCGGAAGTCGGCGTAGTCCGCCTCGTCATGGGTCGGGTGGAGCGTCGAGAAGGCCTGGTAGGCCTCGGCCGCCTCGAGGAACTTGTCCTGCTTGAACTTGGCGTCGGCCAGGCGGAGCTCGGCCAGGGCGGCGTACTTGGAGAACGGATACTTGGTGCGGACGTGTTCCAGGAACTTCTGCGCCTCCACCCAGTTGGACTTCTCCAGCTCCTTCACGCCGTACTGGTAGTCCTCCTCGGCCGACGCGCCGTACCTGACCTCGCCGGTGATGGAGGTCCGGGAGGAGGCGCAGGCCAGCAGCGGGAGGAGGGCCAGGGCGAGGAGACGAGCGCGCATGCGGGGGCGGAACATAGCGCAGAACGGCTGAAAGGTGCACCGGCGCGGCGCGACCCGCCGGGCCTGGCGCGCTCACGCCTCGTCGAGGTCCCGGTCCTCGAAGGCGCCCAGGGTGCGGGCCACCGCCGCGCCGGAGAAGCCGCGCCCCAGGAGGAAGCGGGCCAGCCTCGCCCGCGCCTTCTCGTCGAGGGCCCCGAGGGGCCGGCCGCGGGCGCGCCGCTCGGCCAGGTCACGGCAGCGGGCCGCCTCGCCGCCCGGGGCCTCGGCCAGGGCCGCCGCCACCGCGCCGTGGGCCGCCGCC
>JANNKC010000366.1:0-7592 GCA_031396105.1 Anaeromyxobacter sp. | reverse complement strand
GTCGGGGTCGCGGTCGGGGTCGCGGTCGGGGTCGCGGTCGGAGTCGCGGTCGGGGTCGGGGTCGCGGTCGCGGTCGCGGTCGCGGTCGGGGTCGGGGTCGGGGTCGGGGTCGCGGTCGTGGTCGCGGTCGCGGTCGGGGTCGCGGTCGTGGTCGCGGTCGTGGTCGCGGTCGGGGTCGCGGTCGGGGTCGGGGTCTCGGTCGGGGTCGAGGTCGGGGTCGGGGTCGGGGTCTCGGTCGGGGTCGGGGTCGCGGTCGTGGTCGCGGCGGGGATCGCCACCGGCGGCGTCGGCGCTTCCTTCTGGCGCGCCAGCACCACCACGGCGCCGATGGTCACGGCCACCGCGACGGCCAGGCCGGCCAGCAGCGGCGCCCTGGAGCGGGCCGGCGCAGGGGCCTCCACCGGAACGGGGGCCTTCGCCCGGCCCGGAGCCGCGAGCGGGCGCATGGGCGGGACCACGGGCGGCTCCTCGGTGATGTCCACCTGGAGGGTTGGCTGCACCGTCGCGGCCGCGGTCGCGCGGTCCGGCGGGGTGGGGGCCTGCGGCGGGGCCGGGACCTGCGGCGCAGCGGGGGCCAGCAGCGCCTCGCGCATGGCGACCGCGTCGCCGAACCTCCTGGCGGGCTCCTTCTCCATGGCGCGCCGGATCAGGGCGTCGAGCCGCTCGGAGACCTCCGGCCGCCTGGTGCGCGGCGGCACCGGCACCTCGACGAGGTGCTTGGTGAGGAAGCCCACCGGCGTGTCCGACTGGAAGGGGAGCTGGCCGGTGGCGAGCTGGTAGAGGATGACGCCCACCGAGTAGAGGTCGCTGCGCGCGTCCAGGACGGCGCCGCGCGCCTGCTCCGGGCTCATGTACTCGGGCGTGCCGCACACCAGTCCGGCCTGCGTCAGCTTGGGCTCGTTCTCCGCCGCCGCGGTGATCTTGGCGATGCCGAAGTCGAGCACCTTCACGAAGTCCGGCTCGTCGCGGCGCGGCTCCACCATGACGTTCTCGGGCTTGAGGTCGCGGTGGATGATCCCCTGGGCGTGGGCCTCGGCGAGGGCCGAGAGGATCTGCGCGCCGATGCGGGCGATGCGCGCCTCGGAGAGCGGGAACTCGTCGGCGATGACCCGCGCCAGGTCGCGCCCGGGCAGGTACTCCATGGCCATGTAGAGCGTGCCGTCCTCGGCGGCTCCGAAGTCGAGCACGGCGATGGAGTTGGGGTGGTTGAGCCGAGAGGCGGCGCGGGCCTCGCGCTGGAAGCGCTGCACGATCTGCGGGTCGTCCGAGTAGGCCCGGTGCAGCATCTTCAGGACCACCGGCCGGTCCAGCGTGAGGTGGCGGGCCCGGTAGACCCTGCCCATCCCTCCCTGACCGATCATCTTCTCGACCTTGAACTTGCCGCTCACGGTGGCGCCCACCATGGGGTCGGCCGGCTCGGCGGCGGCGCTGGCCGCGCCGCAGAAGGGGCAGAAGCGGGCGGCGTCGTCGATCTGCTGCTGGCACTCGGGGCACGCGCGCATGCGGAGGCCATCTTACACGGCGCCCGGCCCGCCAGCAGGGCGCGTTGACCCCTGGGCCCCGCCGTGGCGAGATGGCGGGATGTCGAAGCCGGTGAAGTGCGCGCGGTGTGGCCGGGAGAACGATCCGAGCTTCGCCTTCTGCCTGGACTGCGGCCAGCCGCTCAAGGCGGCGGCGCCGTCGGGGGCGGCGCACCCCTGCGCCGCCTGCGGCGCGCCCATGCAGGTGGGGTTCAAGTTCTGCGGCAGCTGCGGCACGCCGGCTGGCAGCAGCCCGCGCACCCCCGGCCCGGCCCAGCCGGCCTCCGCCGCCGCGCCGCCCTGGGGCAAGCGCACCCTGCTCCACCAGGGGCCGCCCACCGCGAGCGCGCCGCGCCTCACCACCATCCGCCACGACGGCCTCCCCGGCGCCGTCTTCCCGCTCGACCGGGAGGAGACCACCTGCGGCCGCTCCGAGGGGCAGATCCAGCTCTCCGACGACGCCACCGTCTCGCCGCGCCACGCCCGCTTCACGCGGCGCGGCCCGGTCCTGCAGGTGGAGGACCTGGGGAGCGTCAACGGCACCTACGTCCGGCTCAAGGAACCCCATCCGCTCGGGGTGGGCGAGGAGGTCCGGCTCGGGCGCCAGCTCCTCAGGCTCGAGCCGCTGCCGCGCCCGGCCGGCTCGGACGAGCGCGGGGTGCGCCCCTGGGGCAGCCCGGACGCCGGCGCGCGGCTGCGGCTCACCCAGCTCCTCGACGGAGGCGGCCTCGGCGAGGTCTTCCCGCTCAGGCCCGGCGAGAACGCCGTCGGGCGCGAGGCCGGCGACGTGATCTTCCCGTCCGACCGCTACGTCTCGGCGCGCCACGCCAGCCTGGTGGTGGGCGACGGGACCGTCACCCTCACCGACCTGGGCAGCTCCAACGGGACCTTCATCAAGGTGCTGGGGCCGGTCGAGCTCGCGGCGGGCGACCAGCTCCTCATCGGGACCCAGCTCCTCCGCGTCGATCCGTAGGTCCAGCGGCGGCTGGTGGACCGGAAACCGGTGCCGGGCCCTTCAACCACGCCTCGCTGACGCGAGGCTCCGCTCAGGACAGGCTGCGCGCCTGCGTCGCAGGCGCGGAGTCGAGGCGCCGCCCGGGCTCGAGGGGGCGCCCCTCGACGCCGGCTCGCACTCGCTCGCCTACGGCCGGGGCGGCCGGAACCTCGTCAGCCGAACGACTTCTCCTTCTGCTCCTGCTCCTCCTTGCAGCGGATGCACAGGGTGGTGACCGGGCGCGCCTCCAGGCGCTTCACCGAGATCTCCTCCTCGCACTTCTCGCAGATGCCGAAGGTGCCGGTCTCCACGCGGGCCAGCGCCTTGTCGATCTTGGCGAGCAGGAACTTCTCCCGGTCGCGGAGCCGGAAGATCATCGACTGGGTGTACTCGCTGGAGGCCTGGTCGATCTCGTCGGGGAGATCGTCCGTGTCGAAGCTGGCCTCCTCGGTCAGGGTCTTCTTGGCCGAGGCGAGCAGCTGCCGCTTGGACTCCTCGAGCATCGCCTTGAACTTCTTGAGATCCTTCTTGTTCAAGCGACTCCCTCCGCCGCCGACCCCCCAAGGGCCGCGATAAAGAGCGGAGAACCTAGACGGCCCACCCTGGCGTGTCAAGGCGCGCAGCGCGACGACGCCGCGCTCTTTGACTCACCCCCGGCGCCGGGCCGATACTCGGCGGATGCCGGACGGCAAGTTCGACCGTGAGTTCCTGAGGTCCGCCCTCGCGCTCACCACCCGCTCCGAGGTGGACCGCCTGCTGCTGGTCTCGGACCAGCCGCTCTCGCCCAACGAGATCCGCGGGCGCCCCATCAAGAAGAAGCTGGTCTACGCGGTCACCAGCGAGGGACTGGTCCACCAGCTCAAGGCGAAGAAGTACAACGCGGTGGCCATCCCGCCCTACGACTACACCCGGGTGGAGAAGATCAAGGTGGCCATCGTGGCGGCCCAGTCGGCCGGCCTGCTGCGCGACGGCGACACCGTGCTGGCCTGCTGCGGCCCCGGCGACGACAAGGTCGCCGACACCATGATCAAGGTGACCATCGGCTCCGAGGATCCGGAGGAGAAGATCCGGGTCGACACCCTGGGCCTGCCGCCGGACTTCAGCTCCCAGGTCATCGAGGGGCTCCTCCACACCGCCATGGAGATCGGCGCCGAGGGCTACGAGGGGCACGCCATCGGCACCATCCTGGTGGTGGGCGAGTCGACCAAGGTGATGGAGACGAGCCGCCAGCTCATCCTCAACCCGTTCCAGGGCATGAGCGAGGCCGATCGCAACTCGCTCGACCCGCCCATCCGCGAGGCCATCAAGACCTTCTCCGCCCTGGATGGCGCCTTCATCATCCGGGAGGACGGCGTGGTGCTGGCGGCGGGGCGCTACCTGCTCTCCATGAGCCGCGACGTGAAGCTGCCCATGGGGCTGGGGGCGCGCCACTCGGCCGCCGCCTCCATGACCTCCGAGACCGGCGCGGTGGCCATCACCGTCTCCCAGACCACCGGCACGGTGCGCGTCTTCCGCCAGGGCGAGATCGTGCTCGAGCTCCGCCAGCGCATCCGCCGGGTCTGAGGGCAGGTGCCGCCATCAACGCCCGCGCCTTGAGTCCCCCATGACCCGCAGCCTCGGCCGCACCGAGCCCGCCCGGGCCGCGCTGCTCCTGGCGGGCGGCTCCATCCTGCTGCACGTGGCCTACGCCGGCCTGCTGGGGCTCTCCCCGCAGGAGGCCTACTACTGGTCCTGGTCGCGCCGCCTGGCGCTCTCCTACTTCGACCACCCGCCGCTGGCGGCCTGGACCATCCGGCTCTTCACCGACCTCCTGGGCACCGCCGAGCGGACCGTCCGGCTGGCCGCCGCGGCGCACTCCGCCCTCTTCCTCCTCTTCCTCTTCCTGACCGGGCGGCGGCTCTTCGGCGCGAGGGTGGCGCTGCTCGCGCTGGTCTTCGCGCTGCTCGCCCCCATCACCTCGATGGGCCAGGTGATCATCACGCCGGACGGACCGCTCCTCTCCGGCTGGGCCGCCGCCATGTACTTCACGGTGCGCGCCATCGACGAGGAGCGGGGACGCTGGCTCCTCCTGGCCGGCCTGGCCGCCGGCTGGGCCGCGCTGGGCAAGTTCACCGCCTTCATCCTGCTGCCGCAGATCTTCCTGGCGCTGCTCCTCGACCCGCGCGGCCGCCGGCTCCTCGCCACCCCCTGGCCCTGGCTCGGCGTGGGTCTGGCCGCGGCGGTCTTCTCGCCGGTGCTCCTCTGGAACGGCGAGCGCCACTGGGTCTCCTTCCTCTTCCAGTCGGAGGGGCGCACCAGCACCTTCGCCCTCCGGCCCGTGCTGGTGGGGCGCTTCGTGGGGCTGCAGGCGCTCCTGGTGTCGCCGCTCCTGTGGCTGGCCGTGATGGTGGTGCCCTTCCTGGCGGCGCGGCGCTGGCGCGAGCCGTCGTTCAGGGTGGCGGCCCTCTTCTCGCTGCCGCTCATCCTGATCATGATCGGCGTCTCGCCCTTCCACTGGGTGAAGGGCAACTGGGGAGCGCCGGCCTACCCGGCCGCGCTCATGGCCTTCGCGGCGCTGGCCCTGGAGCACTGGTCGCGCCGCTGGGTCCGCGCCTTCACCTGGGCCGCCGGCGCCCTCGCCGCGGCCCTGCTGATCCTCTTCCACCTGGCGCCCTTCCCGGCGCTGCTCCCGGCCCTCACCGATCGGCTCCTGGCGCGCGACGAGAACACGGCCGGCTGGCGCCAGCTCGCCCTCCGGGTCGAGGCCGAGCGGCAGGCGCTCGGCGGCGACGCGGTGGTGGTGGTGGGCTGCACCTACAAGCCGGCCGCCGCGCTGCAGTTCTACCTGCCGGGCCGCCCCGCCACGCAGTCCTCGGGGATCTTCGGCCAGAACGGCCTGCAGTTCGACGAGTGGCTCGACCCCGCCGCGCTGCGCGGCCGCGACGCCATCCTGGTGGTGGACGGGCGCGAGAAGGACGTGTGCGGCGGGCGCGACCTCCTGTGCCGGCCGCTCCAGCCGCTGCCGCAGGAGACCGTCCGGCGCGGCGCCGAGAAGGTCACCACCTTCTCGCTCTGGCGCTGCCGCATCCCGGCCGACGCCCCGCTGCCGCTGGCGCGGTGGCGCGCCGCGCCGCGCTGACCGGGGAGCCGGGGCGACGCCCTCGGCTCGCCACCACCCCCAGGAGGTCCGTCACGGTCCGGGAGCGCCTGGCGGCTCGGACTGGTGCGCCGCCGCGAGGCCTTGCCCGGGCCGATCACCGCGGGCCGGCGCCGCAGCGCTGCCGCTACGGCGACTTCCGGTGAGCCGGCTTCTTGAAGAGCAGGGCGAGGAGCGCCAGCACGGTGGCAACGGCTCCCACCGCGAAGAAGAAGAAGAAATGCGAGTCGGTGACCATGAGGCCCCCACGACGACCAGGTTCGGCGCCCACAGCGACGCAGGTTTGAGTACACAGGGTGCGCGCTGGCGCGCGGCGCGGCGATTCCCCTGATGAGTACGGCGACGCCCCGTGTTCGAGGTACAGGAGCCTGGTACCCCAGACGCGTGCGAACGAGCGACCGGCGCGTGATCGCCTGGGGCGGGCCCCTGCGCACCGGCGCTGCCGGCCGAATGGCCAGGCGAGGCGGCTACTTCGCCCGCGGCCTGGCCCGGCACGCCCCGGCGAGCGGACAGGCCGCGCACGCCTGGCGGCGCCGGCGCGCCGGGCAGCCGCCGCTCATGCCGAGGTGGCAGAGCGCGAAGTCGAAGCGCACCGGGTCGTCGGGGTCGACGCGGCGGAGCGAGGCCGTGATCTCCTCGGCGGTGCGCCAGCTGGCGTCGGAGCGGCGAGTCAGGCCCAGGCAGCGGCTCACCCGCATCACGTGGGTGTCGAGCGGGATGACGAGCGCCGAGCGCGGCACGCCGCGCCAGGCCCCCAGGTCGACCGCGTCGGGGCCGCGCACCATCCAGCGCAGGTAGAGGTTCCAGCGCTTGGCCGCGCCCGGGCCGGCCGCGTCGGGCAGGAGGTGGCGCAGGCCTCGCGCCCCTCGCCCTCGCAGCAGCGCCGCCACCGGGGGCGCGCCCCGCAGCTCGGCCCCGAGCGCCGCGAGCGCCGGCCGGAGCGCCGCCGGGCCGCCCCCCGCCGCCTCGAAGAGGCCGGAGAAGCGCGCGCCCAGCGAGCCATGGACGAGGCGGACGTGGCCGATGGCGGCGAGGAGCGCCGCCAGGTCGGCGGGGCGGTTGAAGCGGTAGCGGAACCAGCTGAGCGAGGCGACGTCCGGGGCCCGGGCGAAGGCCTCCACGGCCCTGGCCGGCGAGGGGCCGAGCTGGTCGAGCAGCCGGACCAGGATGGGCTTGAAGAGGTCGGCCCGACCGTAGGCCAGCGCGGCGGCCAGCAGCCCGGCCACCTCCTGGTCGTCCGGCGAGGCGTGGCGGCGCGGCAGCTCCACCGGATCGGCCGCCAGCCGGGCGGCCCGGTCCAGCGTGGCGTCCAGCCCGAGCAGGAGCGGCCGGAGCGCCGCGGCGCGCGCCGCCGAGATGGGGTGGAGGGCGCCGCGGCCACGCGCCGGGCCGACTGGCCCGGCGACCCGTCGCGCCCCTCGAGCCCGGGTGGCCATGTTCAGCCTCGCGGGAGGTCCTTCCTGAGCTCGCGGAGCAGGTGGCCAAGCTCGGGCGCGATGAGCTTCTCCCAGGCGAGCCGCACCGCCGCCGGCGAGCCCGGCACCGAGAAGATCACCCGGCCGCCCCAGGTGCCGGCCACCGCGCGGGAGAGCATGGCGGCGCTGCCGATCTCCCCGTAGGAGAGCATGCGGAAGAGCTCGCCGAAGCCGTCCAGCCGCTTCTCCAGCAGGCCCGCCACCGCCTCGTAGGTCCGGTCGCGCCCCGCGATGCCCGTGCCACCGTTCACCACCACCGCCTCGGCGCCCGCCGCCGCCGCCGCGGCCAGGGCCGCCAGGATGGCCTCCGGCTCGTCCTTGACCACGCGGTAGCTGGCCACCTGGTGGCCGGCGGCGCCGGCCGCCTCGCGGAGGAAGCGGCCACCCTCGTCCTCCGCCTCGCCGCGGCTGTCCGAGGCGGTGATGATTCCGAGGCGGACCTGGCGCGGCGCCTCGTGCTTGTGCTC
>JANNKC010000338.1:0-5191 GCA_031396105.1 Anaeromyxobacter sp. | reverse complement strand
CAGCAGGCGCTGGTGGACGAGCTCTCCAAGTCGAAGAAGAAGCTGGAGGTGGCCAAGGCCGAGCTGGAGAAGCGGAGCGCCGAGTACGGCCAGCTCGCCAGCTCGCTCCAGACCGAGATCGAGGCCGGCCGGGTGGAGCTCTCCGAGCTGAAGGGGAAGCTCACCGTGAAGATGAAGGACAAGATCCTCTTCGCCTCCGGCTCCGGCACGGTGGGCCGGGAGGGGCTGGCGGCGCTCGCCAAGGTGGCCGAGGCGCTGCGCGGCGTGCAGGGCAAGGTCATCCGCGTGGAGGGGCACACCGACGCCGTGCCGGTGGGGGCCGGACCCTGGGCCTCCAACTGGGAGCTCTCCGCGGCGCGCGCGCTGGCCGTGGTGAAGGCCCTGCAGGACAAGGGCGTCGACCCGACCCGGCTGGCCGCGGCGGGCTACGGCGAGTACCAGCCCATCGCAGGCAACGACACGCCGGAGGGGAAGAGCCTCAACCGGAGGATCGAGATCGTGCTGGCGGCGGCGCCGTAGGGCCGCAGCGGCGCGCCGCGCGGACCCCGCCTCAGCGCCACTCAGGCCCCTGCGCCAGCCTCACCCCACCCGCGGCGCCACCTGGTAGAGCAGCAGGTACACCAGCACGCCGGTGACCGAGACGTAGAGCCAGACCGGGAAGGTGACCCTGGCCAGCCTGCGGTGAGCGTCGAAGCGGCCCTTCCAGCCGAGGAAGAGCGAGCGCAGCGCCATGGGGGCGACGGCCGCGGCGAGCACGGTGTGGGAGAGCAGGATGGCGAGGTAGAGCCACTTCAACGGCCCATCCCCGGGGAAGCGGTGCGTGCCGGTGAGCGCCACCCGCGTGAGGTAGCTCACCAGGAAGGCGGCCGAGACGGCCACCGCGGCCACCATGAGGCGCCGGTGGCGGTCCCGATGGCCGGCGCGGATGGCGCGGTAGCCGAGGACGATGAGGACGCCGGAGGTCGCGTTGAGCGCGGCGTTCCAGGCCGGCAGCAGCGTCTCCAGGCTCACGCCGCCCCCGGCGCCCGGCCAGCGCGGCCGCCGGGCCTGCTCACGTCCGCGCCCCGACCATGAGCGCCACCATGAGGAGCGTGAGGTAGAGCAGCGTGGCCAGGAAGACGCGCCGCGCCCAGCGGACCGACTCGCCGCGCCGGGAGAGGCCGGTCAGGGCGATGCCGATGAAGGCCACCGAGGCGGCCACGGCCACCCCGCCGTAGCGCCAGTCGGCCAGGTCGAGCAGCACCGGCAGGAGGGAGGCGGGCAGGAGGAGCAGGCTGGTACCGGCGATCCAGCGGCGCGTCATGAGGTCGCCGTGAACCAGCGAGAAGACCTTCATGCCGCCGCGAGCGTAGTCCTCCTTCAGGTACAGCGAGATGGCCAGGAAGTGCGGCAGCTGCCAGGCGAAGAGCAGGGCGAACAGGGCCAGCCCGCCGGCGTCGAGCCGCCCGGTCACGGTGGTCCAGCCCATGAGCGGCGGGATGGCGCCGGGCACCGCCCCCACGAAGAGGGCCAGCGAGCTCCGCCGCTTGAGCGGCGTGTAGACGGCCACGTAGGAGACCAGCGCCACCAGCGCCAGCAGGGCGGTCAGCTTGCCGGCCGTGAGCGCCAGCACCGGCAGCGCGAAGGCCGGCACCAGGATGCCGAGCGCCAGGGCGACGATGGGGTCGAGCCTCCCCGCCGGGAGCGGCCGGTCGCGGGTGCGCCGCATCAGCGCGTCGGTCTCCCGCTCGAAGTAGCAGTTGAGCGAGTTGGCGGCGCCCACCACCGCGGCCGTGGAGAGCACCGCCAGGATGGCGCGCGCCACCGGGATCGAGCCGGGCGCCAGCAGGAGGCCGCCGGTGGTGGTGAAGATCACCAGCCCGGAGAGGCGCGGCTTGGCGAGGAGGACGACCTCCCGCAGGAACGCCAGCGGCGTGGCCGGGGCGCGGAGGGTGGCGGGGCCGGCGGCGCTGGCGGTCTCGGTGGTCATGGGCGCTCAGCCCGGCGCCGCGGCGAGGTCGAGGGGCCGCCCGCGAGCGGGGGACCCGGCCCGGGCGCCGCGCGGCCCGAGCTGGATGAAGAGCGCGAGGAGCGTCGCGAGGAGCGCGGCGCCCGTGGCGAGGTGGAGCGAGACCACCGTGAGCGAGACCCAGCTCGCCACGGTGAGGAGGCCCAGGGCCACCTGGGTCACCACCAGCAGCGGGGCCGCCAGCGCGAGGCGCCGGCGCAGGGAGGGACCGCCCGCGGTGGCGCGCCAGGCCGAGAGGGCCGCGGCGATGACCAGCGCCGCCACCAGGTAGCCGCTCAGCCGGTGGAGCATGTGGACCTGCGCCGGCCCCCAGGCCGGCCAGAGCCGCCCCTGGCACAGGCCGATGTCGGTGCCGCAGGCCAGCGCCGAGCCGGTGTGGCGCACCAGCGCCCCCAGGACGATCTGCAGGTAGACGGCCGCGGTGGCCAGGCCGACCAGGCGGCGGGGCAGGGCGGGGGCGAAGGTGGCGTCGGGGCGGAGCCGGTGGGCCAGCGTGATGACGAGCGAGAAGAAGGCCATGGAGGTGGCGAGGTGGCTCGCCGAGACCAGCAGCGGGAGCTTGTAGATGACGGTGAGCGCGCCCAGCCCGGCCTGCAGGCCCACCAGCAGCACGGCGCCCAGGGCCATGGCGCGCAGCGACGGCTCGCGCCGCTGGCGGAAGACGAGCACGCAGAGCGCCACGGTGAGGAACGAGACGGTGAGCGCGGCGAGCCGGTGGCCGTGCTCGTAGAGGACGCCGCCGCGCATGGGAGGGAAGAACTGACCGTTGCAGAGCGGCCAGTCCGGGCAGGCCAGCGACGAGCCGGTGGGGTGGACCAGCCCGCCGATGACCAGCAGGGCGAAGGTGGCGATGGCGGTGGCGACGGCGAAGCGGTGCTCGCGCATGGTCGGGGCACGATATAGGAATGGACCAGCAGGGGGTCAACGCCCGCTCCAGGGCTCCAGGCGGGTACAGCCCGGCCCCCCTCGGAGATCGAATGACCGCCCGCGCCGCCGCCCTCCTCGCGCTCCAGCTCGTCCTCCCCCCCGCCGTCGCGGCGGCGGGAGAGGTGACGGGGCAGGTCCGCTTCACCGGCGCGCCGCCGCCGGCCGGTGCCACGCTCGAGACCACCAGGGACCGCGAGACCTGCGGCCCGTCGGTGCTGGACGAGTCGCTCCTCGTCTCGGACGGCGGCGTGGAGAACGTGGTGGTCCGGGTGGAGGTGCCGGGCTGGCGCGCCGAGCCCCGCGCGCTCTCGCTGGACCAGCGCCGTTGCCGCTATCTGCCGCGCGCGCAGGCGGCCTCCCCCGGCTCCACGCTGGAGCTCAGGAACGGCGACCCCGTGCTCCACAACGTGCACGGCTACGCGGGCGTGGCCACCGCCTTCAACGTGCCCATGCCGTTCCAGGACGGGCGCACCCGGCGCACGCTCCCGCGCCCCGGCGTCATCCGGATCGGCTGCGACGTGCACGCCTGGATGGCGGCCTCGATCGTGGTGACCGAGACGCCCTTCGTGGCGGTGACGGGGGAGGGGGGGCGCTTCTCGCTGGCGGGCCTGCCGGCCGGGAGCTGGCAGGCGGTGGCCTGGCACGAGCGGCTCGGCGAGCGGCGCGCCGTGGTGCGGGTCCCGGCCAGCGGCGCCGCGACGCTGGACTTCAGCTACCCCTGACGCGTCGTCTCAGGCGTCGTCGTCGCTGTCGTCGTCCTCGTCCTCGTCCTCGTCGAGCTCGGCGTCGGCCTCCTCGGCGGCGTCGGCCTCGTCGACGACCGGCTCGACCGGCTTGGCGGCGGCGCGCGACCTTCGCTCCGACGGCGGCGCCTTGAGCGCCGGGCTCTCGCGCTGGTCGGCCCCGCACTTGGGGCAGATCGGCACGGGTTTCTTCATATCGTAGAACTTGGTCCCGCACTTGAAGCAGGTGTGCTTGGAGCCGAGGTCCTTCGCAGGCATGATTCCCCTCGCGTTCGCCGGAGAGAGGCGCGTTTAGCGTGCGGATGGCGGGTGCGTCAAAGGAAAAGAAAGCCGTATTCCGGGGTGTGGCCGAGGAGCTGCGGATGCAGGACGTGGAGAGGCTGGAGAAGAGGATCATCCGGGCCACCGCCCAGGCCATCTCGGACTTCGGGTTGGTGGTGGAGGGAGACCGCATCCTGGTCGCCTGCTCGGGCGGCAAGGACAGCTACACCCTGCTGCACGTGCTGATGCGGCTCCGGGAGCGGGCACCCATCGACTTCGAGCTGGTGGCGGTCAACCTGGACCAGGGGCAGCCGGGCTTCCCGGCCGAGGTGCTGGAGGGGCACTTCCGCGCCGTGGGGGTGCCGTACCGGATGGTGCGGCGCGAGCTCTGGAGCGAGGTGCAGCGGCTGGTGCGGCCCGGCAAGGCGGCCTGCTCGGTCTGCTCCCGCCTCCGCCGCGGCGTGCTCTACAACGTGGCCGTCGAGATGGGCTGCACCAAGATCGCGCTGGGGCACCACCGCGACGACTTCGTGGAGACGCTGCTCCTCAACGCGCTCTATGCCGGGTCGCTCAAGGCCATGCCGGCGCTGCTGCGCTCCGACGACGGGCGCAACACGGTGATCCGGCCGCTGGTCTACGCCGCCGAGGAGGAGATCGCCGCCTTCGCGGCGCTCAAGGGCTACCCCATCGTCCCCTGCGACGTGTGCGGCTCGCAGCCGCAGCTGCGCCGCAAGCGGGTCAAGGCGCTGCTGGCGGAGCTCTCCGTCGAGCACCCGTCGGTGAAGGCCAGCCTGCTCCACGCGCTCGGCCACGTGGTGCCGGGGCACCTGCTCGACCGCGGGCTGATGGCCCAGGTGGCCCAGGTGGCCTCGGCGACCGGGCCAGATCCGTGGATTGATGGCGGTGACGAGGAGGGCGTGGCCGGGGTGACCCCGCTGTCCTTGCCATCCAAAGGATCGATCCGTAGGATTCTCGCCCCGTGAACTTCAGCTGCGACAGGTGCCAGAAGGCCTACACCATCGCCGACGAAAGGGTGGCAGGGCGCAGTTTCAAGGTGACGTGCAAGCAGTGCGGCCGTGTCATCCAGGTGAAGGCCAGCGTGCCGGCGCCAGCCGCACCGATCACCGCGCCCGCCGCGCCACCGCGCCCTCCCGCGCCAGCCCAGGCCGCCGCGCCCCGCGCTGCTCCGCCGAGCCGGCCGGCGGTGGCCACGCCGCCCCCGGCCCCCATCCTCCCCGCCGACGTTCCGGCC
>JANNKC010000327.1:0-3744 GCA_031396105.1 Anaeromyxobacter sp. | reverse complement strand
TCGGGTGGGGTTTGCCCCTCCTGGCGCAGGGCCCGTGACGGCCCGACCTGCCAGCAGGGCGAGGAGCCGCGGGCCGGCGCGGGACGTGCGCCGATCGGCCAAGCCCCACCCGAAAAGGAACTGGTCGAGGGATCGACAGGGAGCGCTTGGCGTGATCCCCTGCGGGCATGAAGAGCTACCGCCCCTGGTCACCGACGCAGGCGCTCCTGCTGCCACCGTCCCCGCTGGAGTGGCTTCGCGCCACCGGGCTCCGCGCAGCGCTTCAGCGCGCAGCGGAGCCCAACGCCCTACGGGCTCCTAGCGGCGCCGCCCCCGGTGCCGGGCCCGGCGTCGCGCGGGAGGCCGGCCCGGCGATGGGCGCCGCCAGCCGGCCCGGGACCAGCGCGCTCGCCGTCAGGGGGTGTCGAAGGTGATCTGGACGCCGACCAGGTGGAAGGGCGCCCCGGTGCCCGCATCGCTGCCGTTGTCGATCCGGATGAAGAAGAGGTCGCCAGGCTCGGGGGGGCTCCGGAAGACCGGGGCGATCCGTGGGAAGAACAGGACGTCGGAGAGCGTCACCAGGTCCGTCCCACGGGCCGGCAGGACCCGGTCGACGGTCCGGAAGTCCGAGAGGTTGCCCTCCTGGTTGGAGCCCGGCGGCCCGAACGCGCCCGCGATGACGAGGAGCTTCACGGAGGCCCCGGCCGTCTCGCCGGCCACCGAGAGGTGGACGGTCGCGGCGGTCCCGTCGGCCACGCCGGCCGGGAACTGCGCCACCGCGTAGGCGATCGACTGCGGCGGCAGGGTCAAGGCCGGCACCACCCGAAAGGGGATGGCGTTGGCGTCGAGCGAGACCCGCCCCAGCACGGGGAGGGGACCACCAGGGAACTCGACGAAGTCGGCCGGCTTGAGCTGGACCATCGGCGCGCCGCGGTGGCGGTGGTCGGCACGGGCCGCCTGGCCGGCGGAGCCGGCGGCGGCACTGGCGGCCGGCAGATCGACGGCGAGCTGGCCGGTGCCAGGGAGGAGGACGAGCCCGGGGCCGGCGTCGACCGTCACGCCCCCCGGCCCGGCGAGGAGGCCGCCTCCCAGCCGCACCGACAGCGGCGTGCCGGGCAGGCCGTCCCCGGCGAGGGTGAGCTCGACGGTCACGCCCGCGTCGTCGGCGCACGCCCAGCCCTGGGCCACCCCGAACCGCAGGACCTGGCCGCCGCTGCAGGACGGCGGCAGCAGCCGGGCATGGTCGATGTCGATGGTCGGGTTGGCGCCGCCGCTCACCACGATGGGGTTGCCGCCGGTGGAGGCGGCCGCGACGCTGGCCACCTGTCCGGCGGGGGTGGCGCAGGAGACCAAGCCGGAGGCCGCGTCGACCCCGCCGACGAACTGGCCGGGCGGGCAGCTGCCCGGGCCCGGGAAGGCCAGCGGCGCCTGCGCGCCGCCGGCGCCGAGCACCAGGCCGAGCGGGCTGGCCGCCGTGCCCTGGCCGACCAGGCCGGCGCCGGCCTGGACGGCCGCGAGGCCGCCGGGGGGTGGGGTGGCGCAGGCCAGGGCGCCTCCGCCGTCCAGCGTGAGGAACTGGCCGCCGGCGCAGGCCGGCTTCCCCTGCACGCCGGACCAGTCGACCGCCAGGGCCGCCGGGCTGGGCGTGACGCGGAGCCGCTGCGCGAACTCGGCGTCGGCCCCGACCTGGAGCCCGAGCCAGAGTGGCTCGCCGGTGATCCCGGCCGGCATGGCCGACACCGTGCCGAGCACCGCGCTGAACCAGCCGTCGCCGGAGGGGACCACGCTGACCTGCTCGGCCCAGAGCGGCGTGGCGTCCGAGGCGCCGGCGTAGAGCCGGAAGGTGAGGTCGGTGGCCGCGGTCACCGGCGTCCCCGCGGCCGTCTTCAGGTAGCCGGTGTAGGTGAGCACCTGCGGGATGGCCGCCGCGGCCGGCGCGGCGGCGAGCAGGGCGAGGGCCAGCGGGAGGGCAAGGAGGCGGCGGGGAAGGGAGCGGCTCATGGTGGTCCTCCTGGTTCAGCGCAGCGTGCCCTGCTCGACGACGTGACCCGCCCCGCGCAGCGTCTGGTCCGGCGCGGCGGGCACCAGCGCACCCTGCACCTGGTGCGACGGCCCGGTGAACCGGGCCGCCCCGAGCGTCAGGCCGCCCTCGACCCTGGCTCCGGTGGCGAGGCAGGGCAGGCCGCCCTGCCCGCAGGTCCCGCCGCAGCCGTCGGCGGTGCCGCAGCCGGCGGAGGCACAGGTCACCGTCGGCGTGCAGGTGCCCGGGTCCGGGGACGAAGCGCCGGAGCAGGCCGCCAGCCCGGGGAGCAAGGCGGCGAGGAGGGCGGAGCGCAGGTGCATGGCGGTGGGGCCCTTGGCCGTGCGCTCCCCGCGGTGTCCGGCCCCCGGGTCGATCCGGGGGCCGGCGTGACGCCTCGGCGCATGGCGAAGTCCGACCAATACCACGGACACGCCATGGCCCCGCGCCCCCACTCCGGGTCAACATCGGGGGTCGGCGCACCCCGCGTACCAGGGACAGCGGTCGCCCCTCCGGTCTCGGCCGGTGTCCTACTTCACCAGCTCCAGCCCGTCGCACACCGCCGGCACGTTGTCCGGCGATCCCAGGAAGGAGCAGGTCAGCTCGAGCGGCTGCCCGCGCACCGTGGCCACCGTGGAGATGGTCACCATGGTGCCGCCCCAGGCCTCCTTCACCGCGCAGCGGGTCTCCACGCCGTCCACCAGGCAGGGCTGGCCGTCGGCTGGAGCCTCGGGCACCGGCTCGGTGGGGGGCGGGGCCTGCGTCTTGGCGGCGTCGGCGCTGGCGGCGTACTGGAGGTCGGAGGGCGAGATCTCCTTGCGCAGGCCGACGCGGCGCCAGCGCCAGCCGTCGGTGGAGGAGCAGGAGACGTCGCCGCCCAGGGCGTCGACCGAGGGCTCGCACCCCGCCGGCACGAGGACCGGGCGGCCGGCCAGCTCGGGCGGCAGCGTGCCCGCCGGCGCGAGGCCGGCGCGCCAGGGGAGCGAGCCGACCAGGTCGAGGAGGCCCTCGCAGCGCGCGGCGTCGGAGCCCGCGGCGGCGGAGACGCACCAGGCGAGCCGCGTCTTCGCCGCGCCGAACGGCACGATGGCGACCAGGCCCACCGCGCGCAGGCGCTTCGCGTCGACCCGGGAGGTGACCCGGATCCGCCGCGCCTCGCGCGGGGCTCCCGCCAGCGGCAGCCGGGCCGGCTCGGCCTGGGCCGTTCCGCCGCCGCTCAGCGCCACCTTGGCCTCACCGGTGCGCAGCAGGTCCTCGTCGCGCTCGCCGTAGGGGTCGTGCACCTGCGCCACCAGCCCGTCGCAGTGGATGCGCCAGGTGGTGCGGTCCACCGGGCCGGCCTGGCAGCCATCCAGTCCGGCGGCCATGGCGGCGGCGGTGCGGGGCTGGGGCTCGGGCGGCACCGTCGGCCTGAAGAGGCTGCAGGCCGCCAGGGCGGCCACGGCGCCAGCGGCGAGCGCCAGCCTCCGGCTGGCGCGTGGGAGACGGTGCATGCGGTGCTCCTCCGAGAGCGCCGACTCTAGGGCCGGGGCCGGCGGTCGTAAAGCGCTCATCGGGGCGTCCGGCCGGGCCCGCCCAGGCGCCTCGACCCTGTCAGAGCGGGCTGCTATCTGCCCCGCCGTGAGCGCGCCGGCCGGGAAGCGATGGATCGAGGGGCCGGCCGCCGGCCCGGGTGCGGAGGCGCTGGCCCGGGCGCTGGGGCTCCACCCGCTGGCGGCGCGCGTGCTGGTTGCCCGCGGCCAGGC
>JANNKC010000324.1:0-1960 GCA_031396105.1 Anaeromyxobacter sp. | reverse complement strand
CCCGAGCAGTAGTGGGGGTCGGTGAAGGTGACGGCCTTGGCCCGCTCGGGGGTGATGCCGAAGGAGGCGATGACCAGGTCCCACCGGTCCTGGCGGAGCCCGGCCAGCAGGGCGTCGAAGGAGAGCGCCCGCCACTCGATGACCAGGCCCATCTTGGCGGCCAGCGCCTCGGCGACGTCGATCTCGAACCCCGAGAGCTTGGGGCCCTGGAAGAAGTTGAAGGGCGGGAAGGCGCCCTCCGAGGCGACGATGATCTTCCCGTCCTGCTTGATCTCCTCGAAGGTGCGGGCGCCGGCGGTGGAGGCGGCGAAGATCAGCGTCAGGGCGCACAGCCTGCTCAGCATTCGCATGTCGGTATCCCCTGGCCTGCGGTGGAGGGCGCGAGCCTAGAGCACGAACCTGCACCGGCACAAGCGGACCGGCGGGGGCCATGGCCGTACCTCAGGCGTCCAGCGCCGCCCGCACCCGCCGCAGCAGCACCTCGCTGGTGAAGGGCTTCTCCAGCAGATCCAGGCCCGGGTCCACCACCCCGTGGTGGACGATGATGTCCTGCGCGTAGCCGGACATGAAGAGGACGCGGATGCCCTGGAAGGCCGCCCGCACCGCCTCGGCCACCTGCCGGCCGTTCATCCCCGGCATCACCACGTCGGAGAGCAGGAGGTCCGGCGCGGGCCGGCCCTGGGCGAGGAGCTCGAGCACCTCGGCCCCGCCGGAGGCCGAGACCACCTCGTAGCCGGCCTGGCGCAGCGTCCGGCTGGTGGAGGCGCGGACGTGCTCGTCGTCCTCGACGAGCAGGATCCGCTCGGTGGGCCGGGCGGCGGTCAGGGCCGCGCGCCTGGGCTCCGCCGGCCCGGCCACCCGCCCGGCCGTGCGGGGCAGCAGGATCTCGAAGGCGGTGCCGCTCCCAGCCTGGGTGCGGAAGCGGATGACGCCCCCCGCCTGCTGGACGATCCCGTAGGCAGTGGCCAGGCCGAGCCCGGTGCCCTGGCCGAGCGGCTTGGTGGTGACGAAGGGCTCGAAGAGGGTGGACCAGAGCTCGGGCGGGATGCCCGCCCCGCTGTCCTCGACCAGGAGCCGGACGAACTGGCCAGTGTCCGGGACCCGGGCCGGGCCGCGCCAGCCCGCCTCGTCCGTCCCCGGCCGCTCCAGGTGGCCGGTCGAGACGGCGAGCCGCCCGCCGCCCGGCATGGCGTCCCGGGCGTTGGCGACCAGGTTCATGAGCAGCTGCTGGAGCTGACCCGGATCGCAGGTGGTGGTCCACAGGTCGGCCTGCAGCCGCAGCGAGAGCTCCACGTCCTCGCCCAGCAGGCGGCTCAGCATCCGCTCGGCCCGGCGCACCTCCTCGTTGAGGTCGACCACCACCGGCTCGACCACCTGCTTGCGGGCGAAGGCCAGGAGCTGGCTGGTGAGGTCCTTGGCCCGCCAGGCCGCCTCCTGGATCTCCTGCACGTCCTCGCGTTCGGGCGGGCGCCCCTCGTCGAGGCTCCGCTGCAGCGCCTCGGCGCAGGCCAGGAAGACCACCAGGATGTTGTTGAAGTCGTGGGCCACCCCGCCGGCGAGCCGGCCGATGCTCTCCAGCTTCTGGGCCTGGCGCAGCTGCTCCGCCAGCGCCTCGCGCTGCTGCTCGGCCTGCCGGCGCTCCGTGACGTCCTGGATGGTGCCGACCAGTCGCACCGGCCGCCCCGCCTCGTCGCGCTGCAGGTCCCCCAGGCCGTGCACCCAGCGCGGCGGGTCGCCCGGCCTGCCGACCCGGTAGACGTGGTCGAAGCGCGAGCCGGTGGCCAGCAGCTCGCCGAGGTAGGCGCTCATGGAGGCGAGGTCGTCGGGGTGGACCAGGCCGAGCCAGCCGGCGGCGGTGCGCGGGTGGCCGGGCTGCATGCGGAAGATCTCGTCGAGCATCGGCGAGCTGATCCAGTGGTCCGCGGCGATCTCGAAGACGTAGTGGCCGAGCCTGGCCACC
>JANNKC010000298.1:0-7528 GCA_031396105.1 Anaeromyxobacter sp. | reverse complement strand
AAGGGAAGGCGCGGCACGACCTGCGCCCGGGCGACTGCCTGCAGCTGGGGCCACCGGTGCGATGCACGTTCGCGAACACCGCTGCACGGCCTTGCCGCTATGTCGTCGCCGTGGCCCGGCGCTGAGTGCCGCGTGCGCCCGAATGAGCCGGCCGCGCCGCCGCCGACCCCGCCGGTCGCCCCCTGGCCGCGCCGTCGGCCCGGCTCGAGGTGGCGCCGGAGGCGGAGCAGCGCGCTCGCGCCGCCTTCGCCGAGGGCGTGAAGCTGGAGGCCGCCGGGGACCTCGGCGCCGCGGCCGCGGCCTTCGATCGCGCCGCCGCCACCGACCCGGAGCTCTCCTGGGCCTCCTTCAACGCCGGGCTGCTGCGCGAGCGGCTGGGTGACGACGCCGGCGCCGTGGCGGCGTACGAGCGGACCATCGAGGCCCGCCCCGAGTTCGCCCCGGCGGCGCAGAACCTGGCCCGGGTCTGGGTGCGGCAGGGCAAGCTGGCGGAGGCGGAGCGCGAGCTCCGCGACCGACTGGCCAGGGCCGACGGCGTGGCGCTGCGGGTCGGGCTGGCCGAGGTGCTGCTGGCCGGCGGCAACCTGGCCGGGGCCGAGTCCGAGAGCCGCGCCGCGCTCAAGGCGGACGAGAAGAACCTCGGCGCCATGGTGGTGCTGGCCACCACCTACAGCCGCAGGAAGCGCTTCGAGCTGGCCCGCATGGTGCTCGAGAACGCCCGGCAGGTGGACGCCGCCGACCCGGCCGTCTGGAACCGGCTCGGCTTCGTGGAGATGGCGCTGGGCAACCGGGTCCAGGCCATCGAGCACTTCAGGACGGCGGCGGCGCTCCGCCCCGACTACCCCGAGGCCCACGCCAACTACGGCGCCATGCTGGCCGACGCCGACGACTTCGCCGGCGCGGTCCAGGAGCTGGAGCTGGCGGTCAAGTATGGCCCGCGCTCCGCCGGCGCCTGGCTCAACCTGGGCAACGCCTACCGCGGCCTGCAGCAGTTCGAGAAGGCCGAGCAGGCCTACCGGAAGGCGCAGGAGCTCGAGCCCTCGCTCAGCGACGTGAGCTTCAACCTGGCGGTCCTCTTCCTCGACGTGGAGAAGCCGGGGCTGCCCACCCTGCAGCGACTCGAGCAGGGCGTGAAGCACTTCGACGCCTTCGAGGAGAAGGGCGGCGCGGAGCCTCGGGTGGCCGCCTACCGCAAGGACGCGGCGCGCGAGATCGACCGCGAGAAGAAGCGGCTGGCGCGCGAGGAGAAGGACCGCGTCCGCCAGGAGGCCGAGGCGAGGCGCAAGGCCGACGAGGACGCCAGGCGCCTGGCCCAGGAGGAGGCGACGCGCAAGGAGCAGGAGGCCACGCGGCTGGTGGAGGAGGCCCGGGCCGCCAAGGCAGCCGCCGAAGCCGCGGCCCCGCTGGCGCCCGCCCCTGTCCCCGGGCCGCCCGCGCCCGGCAAGCTTGGTGAGGAAAGAGGCGACAAGTGAAGAATGTTCGCGTGCTTGTTGCGGTCTCGGCGGCCGTGCTAACCATCTTCGTGGCCGCTCCGGCGTGGGCTCAGGCCGCTCCGGACGCCAGGAACAGGAAGCCTGCGCCGCGGAAGATCCTGCGGCTGGAGGAGATGAAGGTCGAGGGTCGCATCCAGAAGCCACAGGCCATGTTCCTCATGCCTCGGGCCAACCTGAACTACGGGGAGCTCGATCGCTCGGAGCCGTTCCTCCCCAAGGTGACCCAGGCCGTCCAGAAGGCCCCGTTCTAGCCCTTCGGCCTGGTGAGAAGGAGCAGGTGAAAGCGCGATGGTGGCTCTGCAGTCCAAGGTGCTCCGGGTCGGCGTGATCCAGGGCGGGAAGATCGTCGAGGAGCGCGTCATTCCGGCGCGCCTGCCCGTCACCATCGGCACCTCCACCAGGAACACCATCATCGTCCCGCAGTCGAACCTGCCGGCGTCGGTGACCGTCTTCACCTGGCAGGGCGACCGCTACCTCCTCTGCTTCGAGGACGGGATGGAAGGCCGCATCCAGGGGGCGCAAGGGGCGGCCGACTTCGGGGCGCTCGTCTCCCAGGGGCTCGCCAGGAAGGCGGGGCGCGGCCACGCCGTGCCGGTGGGCGAGGACCAGCGCGGCAAGATCGTGCTCGGCGAGGTGACGCTGCTCTGGCAGTTCGTCACGCCGCCCCCCGAGGCGCCCAAGCCCGTCCTCCCCAGGGAGGCCAAGGGCAACCACTTCAAGAGCATGGACCGGCTCTTCGTGGTCGCGCTGGTCATCTCCTTCCTGCTCCACGGCGGCGCCTACGTGGCCCTGGCCAACACCGAGCTGCCGCCCGAGGTGACGCTGGAGGAGATCCCGGACCGCTACGCCAAGCTGCTCATCCCGGACAAGGCCCCCGCCCCCCCGGTCGAGAAGAAGGAGGAGGTCAAGGCCGGCACCGAGGAGAAGAAGCCGGAGGAGAACAAGAAGGCGGAGGCCAGGAAGGGCGAGAAGGCGGCCGAGTCGGCCGACCAGGTGGCCGCCCGCAAGGCAGCGCGCGCCGCGGCGGTGGCCAAGGCGGTCTCCTCGAAGGGCATGCTCAAGGTCCTGGGCGCGCTCGGGCCCGGCACCGGCAGCGGCGCGGTGGCCGACGTGTTCGGGGCCGGCGGCGGCATGACCGACGTGGCCACGGCGCTCTCCGGCGCCGGCGGCGTGGCGGTGGCCACCGATCCGGGCGCCGGCGGCGGACGCAAGGGCGGCGGCCAGGGCGGCGCGGCCTCCATCGGCGACCTGGCCACCAGCGGCGGCGGTAAGGTGGGCTACGGCAGCAAGAGCGAGGTCCGCGTCACCGGCTCGGTGGCGGCGGAGGAGGCCGAGGTGGACTCGGTCGACATCGACCAGCAGAAGCTGGCCGCCTTCGTGCGCGCGCGCATGGGGCTCATCAAGGCCTGTTACGAGAACGCCCTGAAGCGCAACCCCACCCTGAAGGGCAAGATCAGCATCCGCTTCACCATCCTGGAGACCGGCGGCATCGCCGACGTCCAGGCGTCCGTGAACAGCCTGGGCTCGCCCGAGGTGGCCTCCTGCATCACCAACACCATGCGGACCTGGCGCACGCAGTTCCGGCCGTCCGGCCCGGTGACGGTGGAGTACCCGTTCGTCTTCGCCCCCGTGAACTGACATGAAGGCCGTCCGCCTCAGCGAGCTCAACGAGGTCCTCCAGGGCGCCACCTTCGCCACCTGGTGGTCCGAGCTGAACCGTGCCACCGCGGAGCTGAAGCACACCAGCGAGCGGCGCCAGGACCTGGTCTCCCAGGCCGAGCTCATGGAGCTGCGCTCCGAGCTGGTGCAGCGCACCGCCATGGACGCCTTCTCGGACGCTGGCGGCGCGGAGGAGGCGCAGGCCCGCCTCGGCGCCGACGCGCAGGATCTGGAGAACCGCGCGCTCGGCCTGGTCGGGCTCCACGAGGAGCAGCGCTTCAAGACCAGCGACCTGTGGTACCGGCTGGGCGGCCTGGAGCGGACGCTCGAGGAGGCCAAGGAGCCGCTGGCGCGCAAGCCGCTGGAGCGGCAGCTCCCCGCGCTGCAGCTGGAGTACGCCCAGGAGGACCAGAAGCGTGATCGGCTCTGGGCCGAGGTGGAGGAGACCTGGGCCCGCAGCTTCGAGCGCTCGCTGCTCTCCCAGGAGCATGGCGACCGGGCCCGGCGCATCCGCAAGGAGGCCGAGCGGCTCTTCAAGGAGGCCGACGATCGCCGGCAGCGCGCCCGCCAGCTCAAGGGCGAGGCCGACGCGGCGGCGCGCGAGGAGGCCGCCGCGGCCCAGCGCTGCGCCCTGCAGCTGGAGCGGGCCAGCCGGGAGTTCGGCTGCGTCCACGGCGATCGCTTCCTCTACTGGCGCCACCGCGACGACAAGCGCGCCGCCTTCGCCGTGCCGCTGCTGGACGACGAGGGGTACAACGTCGAGCTCAAGGCGCTGGCCGTCTACACGGTCGGCCCGCTGCGCGGCGTGGCCTTCCTGGAGCCGGCGCGGGAAGGGCTGGCGCCCACGGTGGAGGAGGGGGATCGCCGCTTCGAGGAGTACCTGCTCGGCCCGCGCAAGGGGGTCCGGCGCGGCGGCGCGGGGTCCGACCCCGGCGGCGTCACCACGCCATGAGCCACGAAAAGTCCGACGTGCTCGGCCGCTCCACGCTCTTCGAGCTCCTCTCCCCCGCCGAGCTCCAGGTCCTGGCCGACCTCTCCACGCCGCGCCGCTTCTCCGCCGGAGAGCGGATCTTCGCCGAGGGCGACGTGGGGGACAGCCTCTTCGTGCTGGGCGCCGGCGAGGTCGAGGTGTCGCGCCACGAGACCCCCGGCGCGCCGCTGGCCGTGCTCGGGCCGCCGGCGGCCTTCGGCGAGATGGCGCTGGTGGACCGGGAGCACCGCTCCGCCACGGTCGTGGCCCGCACCGAGGTGCTGGCGCTGCAGCTCACCGCGGAGAACTTCACCACCTTCCGCAAGTACTCCCGCGACGGCTTCACCCTCGTGGTGATCAACATCGCGCGGGTCCTCTCCAGTCGCCTGCGCGAGACCAGCGCCAAGCTGGCCGCCCGGCTCTAGGGTCCCACCATGATCGAGCTCCTCCTCGCCATCGCGCTGGGCGCGGGCGCGCTGTCCAACTTCCCCAGGGAGACGGGCGGCAAGATCGCGGCGCCCGCCGTGGGGGTGGTCCTCGACGGCGTTCCCGTGGTGGTGCTGGCGGCCGGCGACCAGCTGGCGGCCTTCCGCGCCGACGGCGGCAGCCCAGGGGGCTTTCCCGTCCGGGTGGGCGAGGGCGAGACGCTGGTGGGGGCCGCGGCCGCGGCCGACATGGACGGGGACCGCCGCCCCGAGATCGCCGGCGTGACCGCCTCCGGCAAGGTCGTGCTCTGGAGCGGCGGCGTGGTCGCGGGCTGGCCGGTGTCGCTGGGGGCCCGCGCCAGGGCCGGGGCCGCCTTCGCCGACGTGGACGGCGACGGGAAGCCGGAGCTGGTGGTGGGCGACGACCGCGGGCGGCTGCACGCCTTCGAGAGGAGCGGCGCCGAGGTGCACGGCTACCCGCTCCAGCTCGGCAGGTCGGCCGTCACCAGCAGCGCGGCCAGCGCCAGCTTCGCGGGCGGCCTCTCGCTGGCGGTGGGCTGCGAGGACGGCAAGGTGCACGTCGTCAACGGCGCGGGGCGGCCGCGCCCCGGCTTCCCGGTCTCCACCGCCTTCGCCGTCACCGGCGCGCCGGCCTTCGCCGACCTCGACGACGACGGCGTGATGGACCTGGTGGTGGCCAGCCAGGACTTCAAGCTCTACGCCGTGTCCGCCAGGGGCGAGCCGCTGGCGGGCTTCCCGGTGGCCGCCAGCTACCGGCTCTACGAGGGGCCGGCCATCGCCGACCTGGACGGCGATCACCGGCTCGACGTGATCTTCGCGGCGGCCGATGGCCAGCTCCACGCGGTCGATCGGGCAGGCACCCCGCTCAAGGGCTTCCCGGTCAAGGTGGGCGCCCGCACCTTCGGCGGTCCCGCCGTCGGCGACCTCGATCGGGACGGCACGCTCGACGTGGTGGTGACGCTGGCGGACGGGACGGTGGCGGCGGTGAGCGCCGCCGGCCGCCTGCTCACGGGCTTCCCGGCCAACCTGGGCGAGCCCGAGCTGACCGCCTCGCCGCTGCTCCTGGACCTGGCCGGCGACGGCTCGCTCTCCATCTTCGTGGGCGCGCCGTCCGGGAGGGTCCACGCCCGGCGCGCCGCGCGGGCCGCCGCGCCCGTGGCGGGGGCGGCCGCCGTCCCCTGGCCCGGCCCCGGGCGCGACGCCAGCCGCGCCGGCCGCTACGGCCCCAACCCGCCCACCTACAAGCACCTCCAGGTGGAGCCGGCGTCGCCGCGCGTCACCGACACGCTGGTCGCCTCCTGGCGAGGCGTCTGGCTGGATGCCGCCAGCGGCGAAGGCGCGCCGCCGCCGCGCCTGGAGTGGCAGCGCGACGGCAAGCCGGTGCCGGCGCTGGAGGGCAAGAAGGAGGTCCCCGCCGGCACGGCGCGCCGCGGTGAGCGCTGGCGCTTCACCGCCACCCCTCCGGCCAGCGCCGGCGGTGGCCAGACCGCCACCAGCGCGGAGCTGCGCGTCGGCGACACGGCCCCCACGCTGCCGGAGCTGCGGCTCGAGCCGGCCGCGCCGGCGCGCGGCGGGCCGGTCAAGGCCGTGGTGACCAGGCCCTCCACCGACGTCGACGGCGACGCGGTGAGCTACGCCTTCGACTGGCTGTTCGACGGGCTGGAGACCGGGGTCACCGGCGACACCTTCCCGGGCGACCGGCTCCGCAGCGGCCTGCTGCTCACCGCCCGGGTGGTGGCGAGCGACGGGGAGCTGTCCGCGCCGCCGGCCATGGCCGACGGCCGCGTCTCCAACACGCCGCCCGGCCTGGCGGCGGTGGCGCTGGAGCCGCCCATGCCTCGGCGCACCGACACCATCCGGGTCCACGTGGTCAAGCCGGCCGTCGATCCGGACGGAGACCCCATCGTCTACCGCCAGCGCTGGCTGGTGGACGGCAAGCCGCTGCCCCTGCCGGGCGGGGCCGAGGAGCTGCCGGCCGGCCTGCTTCGCAAGCACCAGAGGCTGCAGGTCGAGGTGCGCGCCTTCGACCGGGCCGCCGAGGGGCCCCCGGCCACGGCCGAGGTGAAGGTCCTCGACTCGGCGCCGGGCGCTCCCAGGGTCGAGATCCGGCCGCTCCGGCCGCGCCAGGGCGAGGCGCTGCGAGCCACGCTGACGGCACCCTCCGAGGACGCCGACGCGGACTCCATCACCTACGCCTTCGCCTGGACCAAGAACGGCGCGCCGCTCGCCGTGGCGGGCGACGGCCGCGAGGTGCCGGGCGTCGAGGTGGCGCGCGGAGACAAGTTCGCGGTGGTGGTGAAGCCCTCCGACGGCGAGCAGGCCGGCCCGGTCGGAAGCGCCGTGGTCACCGTGGTCAACACGGCGCCCGGGACACCGCGCGTCGGCATCGAGCCGCGCCATCCTCGCGGCGGTGAGCCGCTGCGCCTGGTGGTGCTGGAGCCCGCCCGCGACGCCGACGGCGACCCCGTCAAGCTCGGCGTCGCCTGGACCCGCGAGGGCAAGGCCACCGGCACCTCGTCGGACACGCTGCCCCCCAGCGGTTTCAGGAAGCACGAGCGCGTGCGCGTCATCGCCACGCCCCACGACGGCCAGGAGGCCGGGGTGCCCGCCACCGACGAGGTGGTGGTGGAGAACGCGCCGCCTGGCGCGCCTGGCGTGGCCTTCGATCAGGTCCGCCCCACGGTGACGGCGCCGCTCCGCGCGCTGGTGAAGGCCCCGGCGCCCGACGCCGACGGCGATGCGCTCGGGTACCGCTACCGCTGGCTGCGCAACGGCTCGCCGGTGCTCATCATGGGTCCGGACGGCGGCAAGGACTCGGCCTGGACCGAGGCCAGCGAGGTCCCGGTCAACCTGCTGGCCAAGGGGCACCGCTGGGAGGTCGAGGTGCAGGCCTTCGACGGCGAGGTCCACGGTCCGTCCGGGCGCGCCGAGGTCACCATCGCCAACAGCCCGCCCAGGGC
>JANNKC010000257.1:0-9901 GCA_031396105.1 Anaeromyxobacter sp. | reverse complement strand
CGCGGCCGCGCTCACCGCCGTCGTCACCGCCCTCCTCTTCCTGAGGGACGTGACGCGCCTCGAGCCGCAGTTCGCCGCGCTCGCCTGGCGCACCGCCACCGTGGCGGCGCTCTCCATCGCGGTGGCCACCGGCGCGCTGGCGCTGCTGCTCACCGCGCTGGCCGACCGCAGCCGCCGCGCCGAGGACGCGCTGGCCGAGGCGCGGCGCGAGCGCGAGGCGCGCCGCGCCGAGCTCGAGACCATGCAGGCCATGGTCGACTCCATGGCCGACGGCGTCATCTTCGTCGACGCGCACGACACCATCGCCCTCGTCAACAAGGCGGGGCGCGTCCTCAAGAACCTCTCGGAGGGGGCCGGCACCGAGGTGAAGGACTGCCACCCCAAGGCCAGCTATCAGGTGCTGGAGCGGGTCATGGGTTACCTGCGCTCCGGCGACGACGCCGGCCCGGCCCACTCCATCATCAAGGAGAAGGAGGGGCGTTACGAGACCACCTACGCCCCGGTCCGCTCGGCGGACGGCGAGTACCTGGGCACGGTCATGGTCATCCGCGACATCGCCGAGCGGCGCCACCTGGAGACGCGGCTCCTCGACGCCGAGCGGCTGGCCGGCCTGGGACAGATGTCGGCCCAGATCGCCCATGAGCTCAGGAACCCGCTCAACGCCATCGACGGAGCGGCCCAGTACCTGGCGCGCAGGCTGGCCGGCGACGCCGAGGTGGCGGAGTACGCCGCCCTCATCGGGGACGAGGTGCAGCGGGTCAACCGCTTCGTCTCGGAGCTGCTCCACGTGGCCCGCCCCACCGAGCCGGTGCTGGCCCCCTCGCTGGTGAACCGGGTGGTGAGGGAGGCCGCCCAGAAGGCGGCCCTGGCCCGCGGCCTGCCGGCCGAGGCGGTGCGCCTGGAGCTCTCGCGCGACCTGTCGCCCATCGATCTGGACGCGTCCATGATCTCCGAGGCGCTCGTCAACCTGCTGGGCAACGCCTTCGACGCCGGCGGCGCCGCGCCGCCCGAGGTGGTGACGCGCGCCGAGGGGGAGGGCGGCGAGGGGGGCCTGGTGGTGGAGGTGCTGGATCGCGGCTGCGGCATCCCGGAGGACCGGCTCGACGAGGTGCGGCGCCCCTTCGTCACCACCAAGGCGCAGGGCACCGGCCTCGGCCTGGTCATCGTGCAGCGCGCCGCCGAGCTGCACCGCGCCCGCTTCTCCCTCACCCGGCGCGAAGGGGGCGGCACGGTGGCGGCGCTGCGCTTCCCGGTGCGCCGCCTGGCCGCCCCGGCGCCCTCGGAGGTCCCGTGACCAGGGGAGGGCTGATCCTCTTCGTCGACGACGACTCCAACACCCGCAAGGTGGCGCGCGCCAACCTGCCGCTCGACGGCTTCGAGGTGCTGCTGGCCTCCTCCGGCGCCGAGGCGCTCTCGCGGCTCGAGGAGTCCGACCCGCTGGCCATGGTGACCGACCTGCAGATGCCCGACCTCGACGGCATCGCGCTCATGGAGCAGGTCCACGCCCGGCGCCCCTCGCTGCCGGTGGTGCTGGTGACGGCCCACGCCACGGTGGAGACGGCGGTGGCGGCCATGCGCAAGGGGGCGCTCCACTACCTCACCAAGCCGGTGCGCTGGGACGAGCTGGCGCTGGTGCTGGGCCACGCCGTGGCCCACGAGCGGGCGCGGCGCGACGTGGAGCGGCTGCGCGGCGAGCTGGAGCGCGCCACCGGCTTCGAGGAGCTGGTGGGCGACTCGCCGCCCATGCGCGAGGTCTTCCGGGTGGTGGACCAGGTGGCCGGCGCCGACGCCACCGTGCTCCTGCGCGGCGAGACCGGCACCGGCAAGGAGCTGGTGGCGCGCGCCGTCCACCGGCGCTCGCCGCGGCGCGACCGCCCCTTCGTGGCGGTGAACTGCACCGCCGTGCCGCGTGACCTCATGGAGTCGGAGTTCTTCGGCCACGAGAGGGGCTCGTTCACCGGCGCCACGGCACGCCGGGCCGGCCGCTTCGAGCAGGCCGACGGCGGCACCCTCTTCCTCGACGAGGTGGGCGACCTCGACCCCGGCATCCAGGCCAAGCTCCTGCGCGTGCTGCAGGAGCGGGAGATCACGCGGGTGGGTGGGCAGCGCGCCGAGAAGGTGGACGTGCGCATCGTGGCCGCCACCAACCGCGACCTGGAGGCGCTGGTGAAGGAGGGGCGCTTCCGCGACGACCTCTACTACCGGCTCAACGTCATCCCGGTGCGGCTGCCGCCCCTGCGCGAGCGGCCAGGCGACCTGCCCGCGCTGCTGGAGCACTTCCTCCGATCCTTCGCCGAGCGCTTCGGCCGCGCCGTGCCGCTCCCGCCCCCCGAGGTGCTGGCGGCGGCCCAGGCCTACCCCTGGCCCGGCAACGTGCGCGAGCTGCGCAACCTGTGCGAGCGGGCCGCGCTGATGGGCTGGGAGGCGGTGGCGCTCCTGCTGGGCCAGGCCGCTCCGACCGGCCCCATGGTGGCGGGCGCCGCCGAGTTCGGCCTGCCGCTCCTCGACGCGCGGGCGCGGCTGGTGGAGCGCTTCGAGCGCGAGTACCTGACGCGCCTCCTGCGCGAGCACAAGGGCAAGGTGGGCGAGGTGGCCCGCGCCGCCGGCATCGCCGAGCGGAACCTGTACGAGAAGCTGAAGGCGTACGGGTTGAGCCGGGACGACTACCGCTGAGGGGTCGTCCCGCCGGGGCCGCCTCCTGGGGCCCTCGCCCTGGCAGACGGTGGCGCGCGAGCCGCCGCCCCATAGGTTCCTGGGGCAGGAGGCTCGGCCATGAAGCGACTCCACCGACCCGATCTCTTCACCTGGTCCGTCTACGACGAGCCGCTGCAGGTGGACTTCAACGGCTTCCTCTGGACGCGCCCGGACGGGAACGTCCTCGTCGATCCGCCGCTCCTCGCTGCCCACGACCAGAAGCACCTCGGCGAGCTCGGGGGCGCCGCCTGGATCGTGCTGACCAACTCGGCCCACGTGCGGGGCGCGCCGGAGATCGCCGCTCGGACGGGCGCCCGGCTGCTCGGGCCCGGCGCCGAGCGGGAGAGCTTCCCCTGCGCCTGCGAGCGCTGGCTGGTAGACGGCGACGAGCCCTTCCCTGGCCTCCGGGTGCGTGAGCTCCAGGGGTCGAAGACAGCCGGTGAGCTCGCGCTGGTGCTCGAGGAGACGACCGCCATCTTCGGCGACCTGGTGCGGGCGCACCGCGCCGACGAGCTCAGGCTCCTGCCCCGGCAGAAGTTGCGCGACCCCGGCCGGGCGACCGAGTCGCTGCGGCGGCTCCGCTCGCTCCACCCGGCCATCGCCCACGTGCTCGTTGGCGACGGGTGGTGCACCTTCCGCCACGGCGCGGCGGCGCTCGACGATCTGCTCGGCGCGGAGGCGCGCGCCTGAGCCCTAGCCAGGCCGTCGGCTGATCCGGGCCACGGCGCAGCTCACGGGCCTGGGCGGTCGACGGCGCCGAGGCGCGGCAGCGGCAGATCGGGCCGGGCGCCGCCCGCCGCCCAGGCCCCGCCAGCCTCGAGCCAGCGCGCCACGTCGGACCGGAACGGCTCCAGCACCAGGAGCCCCTTGCGGGCCGTGTCCAGCCGGCCCAGCCCCTTCCCGAGCAGCGTCACCATTCCTGCCGGCCGCCCCTGCACCAGCCCCTTGTGGAATCCCGCGGCGACCTGGATGAGACCCTGCAGCAGCTCGCGGACCTCGCCGGTCTCGGCGAGCCAGGCGTCTTCCCAGGCCTCGTGGGCGTCGAAGAAGCGCCCGGCGTCGAAGCGCCGGATCCCCTCGGCGAGGGAGCGGCGCGTCGCCGCGGAGATCGGGCCGTCGGGCGGCATCCCCGGAAGCATGTCGCGGGATCCGCCGTGGCGCCGTCCCGACGCGAGCGGTAACGCTACGGGTCGGCGCCCGGCGAGGTGGCATGGCGCAGTACACACTTCGCCCCGAACGCCAGCCTGGCAGCCAACCTGTTGTGGGTGTGGCAGCGCAGGCGAAGTCCGCCATCCGTCGGTGTGCCGCCCCGAGCCCAGGGCACCACGTGGTCGAGCGCCAGCCGCCGGGTGGAACCGCGGCAGCCGCCCGAGTCGAGCGGCAACTGGCAGCGGCCCTGGTCCCGCTCCCAGGCGGCGCGGCGCATGGCGGCGGGGATGGTCTCGCGAGCCTCTTCCCGCCGGGGGGCGGGGGCTCGGAGGAGAGGGCGTTCGGGGGCGAGGTCGGGGTCGGGGTCGGGGTCGAGGTCGGGGTCGGGGTCGAGGTCGGGGTCGAGGTCGAGGTCGAGGTCGGGGTCGAGGTCGAGGTCGAGGTCGGGCCGCCTGTTCTGCGCGGGTCACGAACTTGTTGTCCCAGTTGGGTTTCCTGCACTTCGCGCTTGACGCACTTCTGGACGAAATCGGCCTACCCGGACCATCGCTTGCCGGAAGGCACTCCTCGCGGCCCCAGCCCCTCGCCCTGGCGATCCGGGCGGAGTTGGCTGGGTGGCGCGGCCCCCTGCCGCTCGAGGGGCACCACGGGCCCATGCGTGCGTCTCAGGAGTGTCCGGGAACGCATGAGACCATGGGTGCATGACCGACCCTGCCCGCTCCTCCGCTGAACACGTCCCGTCCGCCTCCCTCACCCTCGCCCGCGAGCTCCGCGACGACCTGGCCCGCCTTCTGACCAGGGAGCGCACCGCCGCGGCCGAGTTCCTGCTCGCGCTGGCCGACTTCGACCGGCGCCGCGGCTGGGAGCTGCTCGGCCACGCCAGCCTGTTCGCCTTCCTGCGCGTCGAGCTCGGGCTCTCCAGCGGCGCCGCGTTCTGGCGGATGAGCGCGGCCCGGCTGCTGCAGCGCTTCCCCGACGCCATCGAGCCGCTTCGCGATGGACGGTTGTGTCTCTCCACCACCGCGGAGCTGGCCAAGGTGCTCACCGCCGAGAACCGGGAGGAGGTGCTCCCGCGCTTCTTCGGCCTCTCGGCACGGGAGGCCAAGGAGGTGACGGCCTCGCTCGTTCCCCGGGAGTCGCCGCCGCTGCGGGCCGTCGTGACCAGCCTGGCGCCGGTGGGGCCCGCCCGGACCGCCTCCGTCCCGGCGGTGCCGCCGGCAGCGCCTGGGGAGTGCGAGGCGCCGTCGGCGCTGGCCGGTGCGCCGGTGTTGCGCCCCGAGCCGATGGCGCTGGCCGGTGCGCCGGTGTTGCGCCCGGAGCCGATGGCGCTGGCCGGTGCGCCGGTGTTGCGCCCGGAGCCGACGGCGCTGGCCGGTGCGCCCGCTCGCCGTGAGGAGCTGGCGGCCCCAGCGACGTTGATCTCATTTCGGACGTCCGAAACGGAATCGACCCACCCCGCCCGGGTGGCCGCCTGCGACGACGTGGAGCCGCTCACGGCCGACCTCCGGCGCCTGCACGTCACCGTCTCGCGCGGCTTCCTGCAGAAGGTGGCCACGGCCCGCGACGGCCTCGCCCACGCCGTGCCCGGGGCCTCCACCGAGCAGGTGCTGGAGGCGGCGCTCGATCTCCTCCTCGAGAAGCAGGCCAGGGCGCGCGGACAGGTGAAGCGGCCGAGGGGCACGGCGGCTTCGCACCGCGGCGGTGGTGCTCCGCAGCGCAGCTCGCTGGGCAGCGGCCCGGGGCTCGCACCAGGCGGCGCACCCGCAGAGGCGCGCCAGGCGGTCGAAGGCGGGCGACTCGCGGCGGGCTTCGGGGCTGGTCCGGACGTAGCCTC
Organism: Anaeromyxobacter sp.; assembly: GCA_031396105.1. GTDB lineage: Bacteria > Myxococcota > Myxococcia > Myxococcales > Anaeromyxobacteraceae > JADKCZ01. Next base: position 4,224 of record JANNKC010000257.1, on the reverse strand, counting down.
CGGGGCTTCCGCCCCATCCCTCCTCGCGGACCCGCCGCCGCCCCGCCGAGATGGCCCCCGCGAGCATGTCCCGGCCGCGGTCCGCCGCGCCGTATGGGAGCGCGACGGCGGGCGCTGCCAGTGGCCGCTCGACTTGGGTGGGTGCTGCGGCTCGACCTTCCGGCTGGAGGTCGACCACGTGCACCCGTGGGCGCGCGGAGGTGCACCCACGGTGGAGGGGCTTCGCCTGCTCTGCCATCGCCACAACGTGTTGGCGGCGAGGCTGGCGTTCGGGGAGCGGTGCGTGGGGCGTTACCGTGGCGGGAGCGTCCTGCCGAACGACGCCGCCAGGTGAGCGGCGTGCTCAGGCCATCGGGAGATGACTACCGGTGAGCATCGGCGGGGCGGATCGCGGCCACAAGCCTCAGGGGCAGGGGCCGGTGTAGTTGGGCGTGCAGGCCAGGTTGGTCGCGTCGCTCACCACGGCGCCTGGCGCCACGACGTAGTCGACGCCCTCGGCGGGAATAGGATTCCACCAAACAGTGTGGGCCATGTTTACAGTTCCCGCCTTCGAGGAGAGGCCCACGCCGGATGACGAGTAGCAGGCAATTGTGTTGGAGTTATCGTCGCACAAGGGCGTCGAGAGGTTGAGCGTACCAGCCGAGAAGACCAGCACCTGGTCGCCCGCGTTGGAGAGCAGGCTGTTGGCGCTGAAGACCACCGTGCCGGGAACAGTCCCGATGAAGACGAGCCCGCCGCAGGTCCGGTCGGGGGCGGGACCGATCGCGTACTGGGTCACGTTCGCCTGGTTCCTCTGGATCAGGTTGCCGGTCATGGTGAGCGAGGTTTCTGCGGCCACACCCGTGATGAGCACCCCCGTGTCATTCGCATCCTCCACGGTCGAGCCCTTCAGGACCAGCGAGCAGTTGCCGGCGTGGCGCAGGCCGTTCGAGAAGCGGAACTGCGGCGTCCCGGTGCCGAGGCCGGAGATCGTCACGGTGTCGACCGTCACCAGGGCCACGTCCCCCGCCCCGGCGCAGCTCGTCCCGACGCCCGCGCCGGAGGCGGTGGTGTTCCGCACTCCGAACCCAGACAGGGTGGCGCCCGGGCGGAGGGTGACGAACGGCGCCGCGCCCACGGCCGCCGCCGGCTCGATGACGTAGCTCGTCGTGCCAAGGGGCTCATCCGCGGTCGTGAGCCTGACGCCCGCAGGGACCGTGATCGCCTCCTCGGTGAACACGACAGGCGCCACCACGAAGCCGGTCGCCTTCACGGTGTCGCCCGTGGCAGCGACCGCGAGCGCCGCGGTGAGCGACGCATGCCTGCAGAGCGGCACCTGTGCGCCGTTGACCGCGAGGCCCGCTCTCCGCGGTGCCGAGGAATCGGCGAAGCGGCTGTGAGGCCAACTTGGAATTGCACCAAGCAGTAGCAAAACCAGAACAACCAACAGTACGGTCCCCAATGTCATGTCGCTTCTCCTTTATGTAGTGGTCTGCACATATACCTTCCCTGATTCTGGCACTGGCTACATCGTCTCAAGTTCCAACACTCAAAATCAGCTTAACGAAATTCGTGTCGTAAAATCGGTACGTTGTCCCACATACCTCTAGGGCAGCAAACTTGCTATAACCAATATTCAGCCAGCCGAGCCACCCATTCTTGTACGCGTAATTTTACCGGCCGGCGCTTCCAGCTTTTGAGGTGAATCGTTTTGGATTCCGCCAAGTCTTGAGCAAACATGACCTCCATTTGCTCGGCAAATTCATGGCCCAAAATTGCCGCGTTGAGTTCGTCATTGTGCAGGAAACTGCGCCAATCCAGATTGGTTGACCCGACTGTGGACCACACACCATCGACGACCGCGGTCTTGGAATGCATAACGGTGCCACGCCGTTCGTAAATCTTGACGCCGGCCCGCAACAGATCGTTGTAGTGCGAACGCCCCGCATGGAACACTGCCCAGGAATCGGTTTGGTTGGGCAAAATCAATCGCACGTCAACACGCCGGCCCGCTGCCGACTTTAAGGCCTCAAGCAACTTTGGATCTGGAACGAAATAGGCATTCGTAAGGTAAACCCGCTGTTCCGCATGGTCGATTACAGAAAGGAGGGTCAGATACATCAGGCTCTTGGGGTCGTCAAAGCTGCTGCCAATGGCACGAACAATTTCGCCGCCTTGCTTGCCGAGCTTGGGAAAGTAATTCTTCGGCGCAAGCGCTTCACCTCGCTGCTTCGCCCAGGTATCCATAAACAACTTCTGGAATTTAGCGACCACCGGACCTTCGATTTGCAGATGCGTGTCGCGCCAACCGCTCGTGGGTTTACCCAGTTTCTGTCTTTTAGATCTGGAAAAGGGGCTACTGGAATAGGACTTGCTGATATTGATTCCACCGAGAAAAGCCACGCGACCATCCACGATCAACAGCTTGCGGTGATCACGATTATTGAGTAACCACTTCTTTTTATTGCCTGCAAAGGGGTTGACGGGATTGAACTCAAGAACTCGGATGCCACCATCGGACAGGCGCTTGAAGAATTCCTTGGGCGTACTCAGACAGCCTACGCTGTCATAAATTAAGTTGACCTGTATGCCTGAGGCTTGCCTTTCCAACAGTAAATCCGCGAACTGTCTGCCAATCTCATCATCCTCGAATATGTAGGTTTCCAGGTTTATATGATTCTTCGCAGCCCGCATGGCGGTAAACATGGCTTTGTACGTCGCGGGTCCGTCTTGCAATAGAACCAGCTTATTGTCCAGTACCAAGGGGCTATCGGCATTGATCGCTTGTTCTCGAGCCAAATGCTTCTGGAGAATATCGATCTCACCGGTGGTGCTTTTCAAGGCGGTGATGATAGCGTCACTCTTGCTGGCAGAGACGGGGCCGCGCGCGGTTTCGAATTCCACGGTTTGTGTGTAGGACATCTCCATGGGCCGCCCGTTATCGGACAAACTTGCACAACCGGCCAGAATCAATCCACAGGCAAGCGCTGCAAGGCTCCTGACTGATGTGGATGAAACCAACAGGCATTGCGCCGGCTTTTCTGGGTCGAATGGCATCGTGTGCATCACTCTGTGGGACTGCATTCCGTTGTATCGAAGTATTTGCGTTTCCATCACTCATACCAATGTCCTTCCTTTTGTTTTAACTTGCCTCTAGCGATTCCCTTCGCCCTTTGGATAATGCCCACTGAGCGTAAACGCTTGCCATCCAGTACGTGTAAGGGCTCATCGCTGAATCTTCCCCAGCGCACTTTTGCCGTGCCTTTATATTGCTTCCAGGTGCCCGCTAAAATATCCCAATTCATTGGCGCTTCACCTCGAGTTACACAGCGAGCACGAGCCGGTTAACCACGATAGGCCGACTCCTTACACAACTTGCGTATATAAACCTCGTGCCCAAAGATTGACCGCAGTGGGTCCTTATGTCGGTACGTTCTCGAACAGTTAAGTGGCGCAACCAGTGGAATGCAGAGAGTCGTGGGTGAAAAATCTCTGCAGCGGATTCACACACTATGAAAATTGAACAAAAAAAATGGTGCGGAGGGCCCGCACCACAAAGGGAGGATTGTTCAGAATCTTAGCGCCGCGTGGGACGCGTCCACCTCAAGGGCCTATACGGCTTGCCAGGAGCTGGACGGAATTGGGGCATTACTGAATCTAGAACTGGAGAATCAGTTAAATGCGTGAACAGATTCTACTTAATCCACAGGGTGATTCTGTACGCTAACGAACACAGCGGATAATTTGCTCGATACTCAGGAACGCCGCTGTAAAGGGAAGGAAAATAGAGAGCAGAAATTACTTGACGACAGCATCAATGGCTTGGGCCGGCCGTGGGGCGATGCCCCGCCACACACACTTCCCGCCACTTTTTTTATCAATTTCGACCAGCATGCGTTCGTGTTCTGCTAATTCCGCTTCACTAGCGCGAAGAATTACGAGCGCCGGACGATTCGGATCGAGGCGGCGAATGGCATGCGCCGATACTGTCTGTTGGACGGCGGCAGCCGCGTCGCCCGGCTCCTGGAAAAGCGCGGTCTGTCCACCGGTCATGGCCAGGTACACGTCCGCCAGAATTTCGGCGTCGAGTAATGCGCCATGCAGGCTACGCTGCGCGTTGTCGATGCTATAGCGTCGGCAAAGCGAGTCCAGGTCATTCTTTTGTCCCGGGTGCATGCGCCGTGCCAGCTTCAAGGTATCGAGCACCGTGCACACGCTCTCAATATTTACCGCGGGCGCCGCCGC
>JANNKC010000224.1:0-38231 GCA_031396105.1 Anaeromyxobacter sp. | reverse complement strand
GCTGGTTCGGCCTGATCGCCTACGGCGGCGCCGCCTATGCCCTCGGCAACGTGGCCGCCACCATGGGCTGGGCGCCCTGGGCGGGCACCTTCCTCTCGCGCCTCCAGCTGGCCGGCGTGATGGTGCAGGTCTGGGCCTGGTTCAAGTACGTGGACGCCTTCACGGGGCGGCGCCCCGCCCGGGCGGAGCGGCTCGCGCTGCTCGGGCTGCTGGTGCTGGGGGCGCTCTGCCTGGTGCCCGGGCTGATCTACTCCGAGCAGATCACCACGCACGTCGTGCCGCTCCTGGGCGCCACCTACACCGTGCCCGTCCCCACCCGCCTCGGCGAGGGGCTCTTCGTCGCCGGGCTCGGCTCGGCGCTGCTGGTGCTCGCTCGAATGGTGGCCGCCTGGCGGCGCGGGCGCGAGGGGGCCGGCACCATCGCCGCGGCCTTCACGGCCACCTTCGCCTTCGGCGTCAACGACGCGCTGGCCGCCGCCGGCGTCTTCCCCCTCCCCCACCTGCTCGACGTGGGCTTCGTGGTGCCCGTGGGCGCGGTGGCCTGGGACATGACCCGGCGCTTCGTGGCCGACGCCGAGGCGCTCCGCGGCCTCCGGGCGCGGCTCGAGTCGCTGGTGGAGGAGCGCACCCGCGACCTCGCCAAGGTCGAGGAGGCGCTCCACCAGGCCGAGAAGCTGGCCGCGCTCGGCCAGTTCGCGGCGGGCGTGGCGCACGAGGTGAACAACCCGGCCTCGGTGGTCACCGCCAACCTGCGCTACCTCGCCGAGGTGGCCGCCACCAACGGCGCGCCGGCCGAGGCGGAGGCCTCCATCCAGGAGTCGCTCGAGGCGATGCAGCGCATCAACGCGCTGGTGCGCCGGCTGGTGGACGCCGGACGGCTGGCCGCCGCGCCCTCCTCGGCCGGCGCCGCCTCGGTGCCCTGCGTGGCCGAGCAGGCGGTGGCCGAGGCCCGCGCCCGCTCCGGCCCGCGGGTGACGTACGCCGTGCGGCTGCCGCCGGGCGCGCAGGTGGCGGTGCGCGCCGAGGTGCTCCACCAGATCCTCTCCGCCCTCCTGCTGAACGCCGCCGACGCCATCCAGCCGGGGCGACGCGGGCGGGTCGAGGTGGCGGCCGAGCGGGCCGAGGGGGACCGGCTGCGGCTCACCGTGAGCGACGACGGGGCCGGCATGTCGGCCGAGGTGGCGCGACGCGCCTTCGAGCCCTTCTTCACCACCAGGGTCGAGGGGCAGGGGAGCGGCCTGGGGCTGCCGGTGGCGCGGGCGCTGGCGGAGAGCCACGGCGGCGTGCTCAGCCTGGAGAGCCGGGCGGGGCACGGCACCCTCGCCGTGCTCGAGCTGCCGATGGCGGAGTGAAGGCACGCAACGCCTCGTACATACGGTGGATTTCCGTGCCGCGCAGAGGCCCCCGAGCGAGCGTGGCGGCCACCCGCGGCGGGCGATTACCTCGTGTCCCGAAAGGAGGAGTCCCATGAAGGACTTCCATTGCCGTGAAGCCGGTCTGGACTGCGACTGGGTCGCTCGAGGCCACTCGGACGAGGAGGTGGTCGAGCAGCTGAGCCATCACGCGCTCCAGGTGCACGACGTGAAGCTCGACGCGGACCTGCTCGCCAAGGTGCGCGGCCACATCCACGACCTCTCGAGCTCTTCGCACCGAGAGTCGATGGGCGGCGTGCTCCCGTAGTCCGGTTCCGCTCGACCCGCTCAGCCAGGTACCGGGCCACGCGGCGCCGGAGCTCAGGGCCCGCCGAGCCGCTCCACGCGGACGCGGCCGAGGCCGCGCCTCAGCATCCCCAGCCGCTCCGCCGCGGCGCGAGACAGATCGACCACCCGCCCGGGCAGGAACGGCCCGCGGTCGTTCACCCTCACCACCACGCTGCGCCCCGTCTCGAGGTCGGTGACGCGGAGCCTCGCGCCGAAGCGGGCGGTCCGGTGGGCGCAGGTGAGGGCGGCCCGGTCGTAGGGCTGGCCGCTCGCGGTGGGGCGGCCCTGGAGGCGGTCGGCGTAGTAGGAGGCGAGCCCTTCCTCCGGGACGGCGCCGCCGCCCGGCGCCGCACGAGCGTGGAGGCAGCCGTTCACGAGGATGGCGAGGACCAGCGCGTGCGTGCGCCCGACCGGACGCCGGCGGCGCCCCGGCGCGAAGGGCGGCCAGCCCTGGCGGGCCGCGCCGGCGGCGCTCACCGCGCCGCCCCGGCGAAGGTGCGCACCACCTCCGGGTGGCGGGCCAGCAGGCGCAGCGCGCGGCCCAGCAGCGTCCGGCCGGGCTCGACCTTGTACCAGGTGGAGGCGCCGGACGGGTGCGGCAGCGGCAGCACCTCGGTGGCCACGCCGTGCCAGGTGGCCTGGAAGGAGCGGCCGACGATCTCGGCGAGCGGCCGCTCGCCCAGCACCTCGCCGATGGCGAGCCGGCCGATGGGGACCACCAGGCGCGGGCGCAGGATGGCCACCTCGCGCGCCACGAAGGGGCGCCACAGGGCGATCTCCTCCGGCGTGGGCACCCGGTCGCCGCCCCCCTTGGCCTTGCCCGGGAAGCAGCGGGCCACGGCGGAGATGTAGACGCGGGCGCGCACCGCCTCCTCGTCGGCCCCGGTGGCCTCGGCCAGCCAGCGGAAGAGCGTCTTGCCGGCGGTCCAGGCGAAGGGGCGCCCCAGCCGCGCCTCGTGCGGCCCGGGGGCCTGGCCGAGGAGGAAGACGCCGCTCAGCACCGGCGGGCCGTGCACCGGCGGCCCGAAGCCCGGCGGCTGGAAGGCGGCCAGCTCCGCCTGCACCTGGCGCAGCGCCGCCTCGGCCTTCCTGGCGCTCAACGCTCGCGCCACGGCTCCTCGGGGATCGAGTGGATCCAGCCCTCGCAGCGCGGCACGTTGGCGGGCACGCCCTGGAAGCCCTGGGCCCAGGCGGCGGCCGCTCCCACCGCCGCCAGCACCGCGTCGAGGTGGTCGCCCTCGGCGTCCTGCACCATGGGCGCGGCCAGCTCCATGTCGAACTCCAGGCGGGACGAGGCGCGCAGCATGCGCAGGATGGCGGCGCGGGTCGACTCGCGCGAGGTGCCGTCGCGGGCGTCGTCGCGGTGCGGCCCCACCCCGCACAGCGTGCGCGCCACGTGGTGCGGCCGGACCTCCACCACGGTGGGCACGCCAGCCCTGGGAGGATCCCAGGGCGGCATCGCCGCCGCGACCCGGGCCAGCGTGACCAGGCCGAAGAGGGTGCGGCGGTGGGTCCGCGCCGAGGTGGGCGGGTAGAGCTCGGCCCGGAAGTGGTCGGTGACGCGCATCCGGTCCTTGCCCAGCTCGGCGCGCAGGCGCGCTCCACCCTCGGTGAAGTCGGCCGCCTCGGTGAGGAAGCGCTCCTCCAGCGCCTTGCCCAGCGCGCCCGGCCCCCTGAGCGCCTGGCGCAGCAGCCCGAGCTGTCGCAGGTGGGTCTCGGCGAGCGAGAGGGCGAAGTCCATGCCCACCACCAGCTGCCCTTCGGCCCAGCGCAGCTCCTCGGCGAGCCAGGGGGCGAAGTTCTCGCGCACGTCGCGCCGGCCCGGGGCGTCGCTGAAGGGGCGCCACAGGCGGGTGAGCCGCGCCCGCTCCGGCTCGAGCGCCACCTTGGCCGCCACGATCCGGTGGCCCGCCCCCTCCTTGCCGTTCCAGCAGAGGCCGATGACCGTGCCACGGGCCGGCAGGGCGATGTGTGGCTGGCCAGCCCGCCCGAAGACGGCGCTGGCCGGGCCGGTGGCCGGGCCGGTGGTCTCGGGGTCGCCCGCCATGGTCAGGTTCGCTCCACCTCCGGGCCTTTACAGTCCGAGTCCACGGGGTGTCAACGATGCGCCAGCGGCGGGCCCCAGAATCCCGCTTCTCCTCGCCGTCGCTGGGGAATTCCCGGTCCGGCGGGGCGGGGTCAGCCCTTCGAGCTCGCCGGCGGCTGGGCACGGTCGGCGGTCCCGTGCGCGTCACGGACCCGAGCGGCCCGGCACCAGCCTCGCCAGCACCGGCGGCACCAGCCTCGCCAGCAGCAGCGCCCCCACCACCGCGGCGAAGATGGCCGGCTTCTGCGTGTCGGCCTTGACCCGCCAGAGGAAGTGGACGACCCCGAGGAGCGCCGCCGCGTAGGCCAGCCGGTGGAGCCGCTTCCAGGTCCGGTAGCCGAGCCGCTTCACCCAGCCGTCGGTGGAGGTGACCGCCAGGGGCACCAGCAGGACCAGCGCGGCGAACCCCACCGTGATGAAGGGGCGCTTCACCACGTCGACCCCCACCAGGTCCACCTCCAGCCCCTGGTCCACGACGAGGTACCAGAGGAAGTGGAGCACCGCGTAGGAGAAGGCGAAGAGGCCGAGGAGCCGGCGCAGTCGCACCGGCCAGGCCAGGCCGGCGAGGTCGTGGAGCGGCGTGGCGGCCAGCGAGGCGCAGAGCAGGGTCAGCGTCCAGAAGCCGAGTCGGTGGAGCACCGCCTCGATGGGGTTGGCGGTGAGCCCGTGCGTGGCGGCGTCCACCGCCAGCTTGAGGAGCGGGGCCGTGCAGAGGACGAAGGCCGCGGCCCTCTGCCAGCGGTGGCGGGCGCGCGGCTCCACGTCAGTAGTTGCGGCGCAGATCCAGGCCGGTGTAGAGCGCGGCCACCTCGGCGGCGTAGCCGTTGAAGGGGAGCGTCTTGCGGCGCAGGAACTCGCCGAGGCGGCGCTCGCGCGCCTGGCTCCAGCGCGGGTGGTCCACCTCGGGGTTCACGTTGGCGTGGAAGCCGTACTCGGCCGGCGCCATGCGCGCCCAGGTGGTGGCGGGCTGCGTCTCCTGGAAGCGGATTCGCACGATCGACTTCGCCCCCTTGAAGCCGTACTTCCACGGCACCACCAGCCGGAGCGGCGCTCCGTTCTGCCCGGGGAGCACCCGGCCGTAGAGCCCCACCGCCAGCAGCGTCAGCGGGTGGGTGGCCTCGTCGATGCGCAGCCCCTCCAGGTAGGGCCAGTCGAGCACGGCGCGCCGCTGCCCAGGGAGCTGCTGCGGGTCGAGCAGCGTGGTGAAGGCCACGTACCTGGCCCGCGAGGTGGGCTCGACGCGGCGCACCAGCGCCTCGAGCGGGAAGCCCACCCAGGGCACCACCATCGACCAGGCCTCGACGCAGCGGTGCCGGTAGACCCGCTCCTCCAGCGGGAAGAGCTTCCAGAGCGCGTCCACGTCCAGGGTGAGCGGCCTCTTCACCTCGCCGTCGATGGTCACGGTCCAGGGGCGGGGGCGGAGCGAACCGGCCAGCCGGGCCGGATCGGTCTTGTCGGTGCCGAGCTCGTAGAAGTTGTTGTAGCCGGTGACGTCCTCCCAGGGGGTGGGCGCCTCGCCTCCGGCGCGGTCGGCGCGCGAGGCCACCGGCAGCGCCGTCCCGCTCGGCCCGCTCGCGGCGCGCGGACGGCGCGGCCAGGCCAGCCCGAGCGCGCCCGCCGCACCGAGGCGCAGGAACTCCCGCCTCCGGAGCCAGAGCCCTTCCGGCGTGGCCTCCGCCTCTTGCACGTCGGGTCGCCAGCGCGCCATGGGCCCTCCGTCCTCTCCGTCTCCCGGGGCCAGCGAAACGTTACACCCCAGATCGCCTGCCCCCCGCCGGTGATTCGCGAGGGGCGCGGCGCTTTCATAATGGCCTGGTCATGCCGCTTCAGCGCCTCCACCGCGCCGTCGACGAATTCGCCATGTGGATGGAGGACCGGGTGGACCGCCCACCCACCCCGTTCCGCGCCGCCGCCGCCGCGCCGCTCGCCTGTTTCGGGCCCTTGCCGTTGCTGCCGCCGGCGCCGGACCAGCCCGGCCGCTGGCTGGCGCCCTCGCCATGGCCCGGGGCGGCGGCGCCCCTGGAGGTGCACGTCTCCTGGCCGGAGCGACCGGCGCGCGGCGTGGCCATCCTGGTGCCGCCCTGGAAGATCGCGCGGCCGGCGCTGGTGCGAGGGTGGGGGTCGCTGCTGCTCCAGGCGGGGTACGAGGTCTGGCTGGCGGTGCCGCCCTTCCACATGGCGCGCGCCGCCGCGGGCCAGCGCAGCGGCGAGGGGTTCGTCACCACCGACCTCGGGAGGCTGCGGAGCGCGGTGGAGCAGCTGGTGGTGGAGCTCCGGGCGCTCTCGGCGCTGGCGGCCGGACGCGGCGGCACGCCGGCGCTGGTGGGGCTCTCGCTCGGCGCGCTCGGCGCCGCCCTCTGCGCCACCGCCCCGGAGTCGCCGCCCTCGGTGGCGCTGGTGGCGCCGCCGCTCGACCTCTCGGCCGTGCTGACCCGGACCCGCATCGGCCGCCGCTACCACCGGCTCGCCGAGGCGGCCGGCGCCCCCCTCCCCGATGCGGCCACGCTGCAGCCCCTGCTGGCCCCCTTCGACCCCGGCGCGAGGCCGCCGGTGGCGCGGCGCATCTTCCTCGCCACGGGGCACCACGACGCGGTGGCCACCCGACGCGGCCACCTGCCGCTGGTGCATGGCTGGGGCGCGCGGCCGCGCTGCTACGACCGCGGCCACCTCACGCTGCTCTTCGCCTGCCGGCAGGTGCGAGCCGACCTCTCGGCCTTCCTGGCCGAGGCGCCATCCCTGCGCTGACGTCGCGCTGGTTTGCGGCCACTTGCCGCAGCTCACGGCGGCCGGCCTCCCTTCCCGCCCGCCCTGTCTGGACCTACCTTCCAGCACGCGCCCGCCGCACCCCCGTGCCTCGGGGCCACCGCGCGGACCGCTTCCCTGGGAGGGGATCATGCGCTCACTCGCCTTCGCCGCCGCGGCCATGCTCGCGGCGCCGGGGGCCACCGCCTCGGCGTCCCCGGCGCCAGCGGCGGCACCGACGGCAGCCGCGGCGAGGTCCGAGGAGGGGGCCGCACCGAGGGCGCCCGCGGGCGCGGCGACGGCGGCGCGGCCGGCGCCGGGCGACAAGTGCCCGGTCTGCGGCATGTTCGTGTCCAGGTACCCGGACTGGGCGGCGGCCATCGCCTTCAAGGACGGCGCCGTGGCCTGGTTCGACGGCGCCAAGGATCTGTTCGAGTTCCTGCTGAAGCCGGAGCGCTACGCCACCGCCCGCCGGGCGGCCGACGTCGATCGGATCACCGTGACCGACTACTACGCGCTCACGCCGGTCGACGCCCGGGCCGCCTGGTTCGTCGTCGGGAGCGACGTCTTCGGCCCCATGGGCACGGAGCTGGTCCCCTTCGCCCGGGAGGCCGACGCCCGCGAGTTCCTGGCCGACCACGCGGGGAGCGGCCTGCTCCGCTTCGGCGAGGTGGGGCCGGCCACGCTCCGGAAGCTCCAGGAGCCGGAGTGACCGCCGGCCGCCGGCCGGGGCTCGCGGCCAGGCGCTCGGACCTCCTCCTGCTCCTGCTGGGCGGCCTGGCGCTGCTGCTGGTCCTGTGCTGGGCCGACGCGGCCGGGCGCCGGCGGGATGGATCCGGCCAGGCGGCGCGCGCCGCGGTGGTGCGCCGGCTCCAGCTCACCGATCTGGTCCTCACCACCGAGGCCCGCTACACCCGCCACCCCTCGCAGGCCGACCGCTTCGCCCCGTTCCAGGACCACCCCCATGCGCTGGAGCACTTCCCCTCCGGCTCGCTGCTGGCGCCGCCGGACTGGTCGTCCGTCGTGCGCGGGGAGGCGCCGTGACCTGGCGCGCCTGGCTGGAGCGGCAGCGCGCCCTGCTGGACTTCACGCTGGCCTCGCTGGGCCGCCGCCCGGGCAAGAACCTGGCGCTCCTGCTGGTCTACGCGCTCATCGTCTTCGCGCTCGCCTCCACCCTCTTCTTCACGGCGGCGCTGCGGCGCGAGGCGGCGCTGGTGCTCCAGGGCGCGCCCGACGTGGTGGTGCAGCGGCTGGTGGCGGGCCGGCACGATCCCATCCCGGCCGCCGCGGTGGCGAAGCTGGCGGCCATCCGCGGCGTGAGCGCCGCCGCCGGCCGGCGCTGGGGCTACTACTTCGACCGCGGCACCAGGGCCAACCTCACCGTGCAGGTGCCGCCGGACTACTGGGGGCACGACGGCGAGGTGGTCATCGGCGAGGGGGTGGCGCGGGCCCGCGACGTCGCGGCGGGCGGCGCCTTCCCCATGCGCGCGGCCACCGGTGGGTACCTCCACCTCCGGGTGCGCGAGGTCATCCCGGCCGGCTCGGCCCTGGTCAGCGCCGACCTGGTGCTCCTCTCCGAGACCGACTTCCAGCGGCTCTTCGGCCCCGACCCGGACCGCTTCACCGACGTCGTCCTCACCGTCCCCAACGCCAAGGAGGTCCCCAAGGTGGCGGAGAAGGTGGTGAGGCTCATCCCCGAGGCGCGCGCCATCACCCGGGCCGAGCTGCTGCGCACCTACGAGTCGGTCTTCGACTGGCGCTCCGGGCTGGTGGTGGCCCTGCTGGCCTCGGCGGTGCTGGCCTTCGCGGTGGTGGCCTGGGACAAGGCGGCCGGCCTCTCGGCCGAGGAGCGGCGCGAGATCGGCGTCCTGAAGGCGCTGGGCTGGGAGACCTCCGACGTGTTGCTGGTGAAGCTCCAGGAGGGGGCGGTGGTCTCCCTGGTGGCCTTCGCGCTGGGGGTGCTGGCCGCCTACGCCCACGTCGTCCTCGGCGCGGCGCCCCTCTTCGCCGCGGTGCTGAAGGGCTGGTCCACGCTCTCGCCCGCCTTCCAGCTCACGCCGGACGTGAGCGCCCTCGAGCTCGCCACCCTCTTCGTCCTCACCGTGGTCCCCTACACGGCGGCCACCGTGGTGCCGGCCTGGCGCGCCGCCACCACCGACCCCGACGCGGTGATGCGGTCATGACGCTCATCGAGGTCGAGCGGGTGCGGCGCGTCTTCCACCAGGGCCGGCCCGACGAGCTGACGGCGGTGGACGGCGTGAGCCTCTCCATCGTGGCCGGCGAGGTGACGGTGCTGCGGGGACCGAGCGGCTCCGGGAAGAGCAGCCTGCTGGCGCTGCTGGGCGGCATGGCGCGCCCCACCTCGGGCCGCATCCACCTGGAGGGGCGCGAGCTGACCAGCCTGCCGGAGCGCTTCCTCACCGAGGTGCGGCGCCGCACCTTCGGCTTCGTCTTCCAGCAGTTCCACCTGGTGCGCGGGCTCACGGTGCTGGAGAACGTCATGCTGCCGGCCACGCCGCTGGGGGTGCCGCGGGCCGAGCTGGCGCGGCGGGCCACCGCCCTGCTGGAGCGGCTGGCCATCGGCCACCGGGCCCGGGCCCGGGCCGACTGGCTCTCCGGTGGCGAGGCGCAGCGGGTGGCCATCGCCAGGGCGCTCATCAACGACCCGCGGGTCATCATCGCCGACGAGCCCACCGCCCACCTGGACAGCAGGCTCTCGATGGAGCTGCTGGAGATCGTGGCGGGCCTGAAGGCCGACGGGAGGACCGTCATCGTGGCCAGCCACGACCCGCTGGTCTACCTGGCCGGCGTGGTGGACCGGACCGTCTCCCTGCGCGACGGGCGCGTCGAGGCGGACTCCCGGTGATCGTGAACCCGGCGGTCATGGCCCTGGTGGGCGGCTCGGCGCTGGGCGGCGCGCTGCTGGTGGCGGCCGCCGCGCAGGGCGTGGCGGTGCTGCGCGGGTGGGACCTCTCGAGCGGCAGCGAGCGGCAGCTGGCCCTGGAGCGGCGCACCTACCTGGTCTCCACGCTGCTCGGCTTCACCCTGGCCTTCGAGCTGCTCTCGCTCTTCCTCTTCGTCTTCACCGCCGACGCCCTGGCGCCCCAGTTCACCGGGGCCATGTGCGCCGCCGGCTCCCTCAAGGCGAGCCCGTACGGCTACCCGGTGCTGCTCCTCAAGCTCGCCAACGCGGTGCTGGCCGGGCTCTGGCTGGTGCTCAACCACGCCGACCAGCAGGGGTACGACTACCCGCTCATCCGCGTGAAGTACGCCGCGCTGCTGGGGTTGGCGCCGCCGGCGCTGGCCGAGGTGGCGCTCCAGGGCGCCTACTTCGCCGGGCTGCGCCCGGAGGTCATCACCTCCTGCTGCGGCAGCCTCTTCGGCGAGGGCGGGCGCGGCCTCGGGGCCGACCTGGCCTCCCTGCCCCCCGCCCAGGCGGGCGCGGCGCTGGCCGTGGTGCTGGCGGCGGCGCTCGGCGCGGCCCTCCGCTTCAGGCTCACGGGGCGCGGCGCGGTGCTGGCCGGCCTCCTCGCCGCGGCGGCGCTGCCGGCCGGGCTGGTGGCGGTGGTGAGCGCCATCTCGCTCTACGTCTACGAGCTGCCCACCCACCACTGCCCCTTCTGCCTGCTGCAGCGCGAGTACGGCCACCTCGGCTACCCGCTCTACGGCGCGCTGCTGCTGGGCTCGGTGGCGGGGACGGGCGTGGCGCTGCTCCACCCCTTCCGCCGGGTGCCCAGCCTGGCGGCGGCGCTGCCCGCGCTGCAGCGGCGGCTCGCCACCACCGCGCTGGTGGGCCTGGGCGCCTTCGCCGCGCTCTCGGCCTGGAAGGTGCTGGCCTCCGGCCTGCGGCTGTGAGGGCCGCCCTACTTCTTCCTCGCCGCCGCCCGGCAGCCGTCGCGCGCCGCCTTGACCTCGTCGAAGAACGGCGCCGGCACCACGCCGCCGCGCACCACCGGCCAGCTCCGCTCCATGGCGGCGCGCCAGGGCGCCGGGTCCACCGGCACCACCTTCAGCCCCTGCTTCTTCATGACGGTCACCGAGTCGGCGCCCAGCCGCTTCACCTCGGCGTCCACCTTCTTGCCGAGCTCCACCGCGATGGCGGCCAGCTTGACGCGGAGGTCGGCCGGGACCTTCTCCCAGGTCTCCTTCTTCACGATGGTGGCGCCGAAGATGAAGCCCCAGGGCAGGTCCATCATCTGGTTGGCCTTCTCGAACATGCGCGCGGTGAGCACGTAGAGCGGCACGTTGGTGACGCAGTCGATCATGCCGGTCTGCAGCGACGGCACGAGATCGGTGGAGGAGAGCACCACCGGACGGAAGCCGGCGGCGCGCCAGGCGTCCACGCTCCTGGGATCGCCCTCCCAGGCGAAGACCTTGGCGTCGGCCATCTCGGCGGGCGTGCGGTAGGGCGCCTTGCAGAAGAGCGACATGGCGCCGATGCGGCTCCACTGCAGCACCACGAAGCCCTTCTGGTCGAAGCCCGCCTCCAGCTTGCCGCGCACCTTCTCGAAGGCGCACTCCACCTCCGCCTCGTCGGCGAAGAAGGTCGGCAGCGAGAGCATCTGCGGCTCGGGCAGCACGTCGTGCATGCCCACGTTGGTGATGGAGGCGGCCTGCAGCTGGTTGATCCCCATCTTGCGGACCATCTCGCCCTCGCTGCCCTGGGCGCCGCCCGCGTAGACCTTGAGCTTCACCTGGCCGCCCGAGGCGGCCTCCCAGCGCTGGCTCATCTCCTTCAGGATCTCGTGCCAGGAGGAGCCGGCCGGGGCCATGGTGGCGAGCTTGATGGTCACCTGCGCAGGGGCGGCAGGCGCGAGCGCCGCGACGAGCGCGGCGAGCAGGAGCTTCTTCACTGGGGTTCTCCTTGGCAGCAGGGGGCGGCGGGTCAGAGGAAGAGGTCGTCGACGTGGTCGAGGAGGAGCCGGGCGCGGCGCTGGGCGAGCACGTTGGCCAGGCGGTGGCGCGGCGTCTCGCCGGGGTCTGCCTCGAGGACCTCCTCCAGGGTGGCCGTGAAGGCGGCCCGATCCTGCGCCTGCACCAGGGCGCCCTCCGCATGGGCGACGCGCGGGCCGAGCTTCTTGTTCATCGAGAGGGCCAGGGCCCGGTCCAGGTGGGCCTTGACCCTCTCTGGCCCGCCGCCCTCGGCGGCGGACCGGGTGGCCAGGTAGGAGAGGAAGAATTCGTGGAGCGCCCCCTCGCCCCAGGGCTCGTCGAGCGCGATGGCACGCTCCATCATGGCCACCGGGACGGGGAGCTCGGCCAGCAGCCCCATGTCGCCCTTGCCGTTGACGATGGCGAGCACCCAGGCCGAGGCGGTCCAGTAGAGGTACGGGACGTCCTCCTTCCGGGCCGAGGCGAGCGCGGCGGCCGGGTCGCGGACCTGGCGCAGCCGCCGGCCCAGGCCGTCCCGCCGCTCGTCGAGGGCGCGCAGCCCGTAGTCGCGGGCCCGCAGGAAGAGGTGCCGGGCCCGGGCGCGCAGTGCCGTGGCCTCCGCCAGCCGGCCGCCCAGGTCGGCCGAGTCGGCGTCGGAGGCCACGAAGGCGAAGCCGTACTGCGTGAAGCCGCTGGTGAGGGCCAGCAGCAGCCGCTCGTCCTCCGGCTGCGACTCCAGGACCCCCTCCATGGCCTTCAGGCCGAAGGGGACGGCGGCGCGCACCAGCTCCGGATCGCCGTCGCGGCCGTAGGCGTCGCCGCCGGAGGCGAGGGCGCGGGCCGCCATCCTGGAGGCCAGCCCGCCGCAGCCGGCGAGCGGCACGAGCAGGGCCGAGAGGAGCGCGGCGCGGAGGAGGCGGTTGCTGGATTGGATCACGGGAGTGCCCCCCAGGGAGCCGTTTCGCGTGGTAGCTATAGGGCCCCCCGAGCCGGGGGGTCAATCGACTTCACCGTGTCCACCGAGCCTTCCGCCCACGCCGCCCCTGGCGAAGACCAGAGCCAGATCGGCACGCGCCTCGAGCGTGGGCTGGTCACCTTCTTCCTGCTGGCCATGATCGCGCTGCCGGCCGCCTCCACGCTGGCGCGCCGCTTCCTCGGCCGCGAGCTGCCGGGCGCCTCGGTGCTGGCGCAGCACATCACGCTCTGGGTCGGCTTCCTCGGGTCCTTGCTGGCCACCGCCTCCGGGCGCCACCTGGCCCTCTCCTCGCTCGGGGTGATCCCGGAGGGCCCGTGGCGCCGCGCCGCCCACGTCTTCGGCCACGCCGCCAGCGCCGCCGCCTCGGCCCTGCTGGCCTGGGCCTCGGTGCTGCTGGTCCGCTCCGAGTGGGACAGCCAGGGACAGGTGGCCTTCGGCATCAAGGTGGCCTGGAGCCAGCTCGTCATGCCGGCCGGGTTCGCGGTCATGGCGCTGCGCTTCGCCTGGATGGCCGGCGTGGGCGCCCGGCCCTGGCTGCCGCGCCTGGCCGCGGTGGCGGCCGCGGCGGTGGCCTTCGGCCTCGGCTGGCTGCCGGCCAGCGGGCCGCTCATCACCATCCTGGTGATCCTCACGCTGGCGGCCTTCCTGCTGGGCGCGCCGGTCTTCGTGGCCATGAGCGGCATCGCCATGGCGCTCTTCTTCCGGGAGGGGGGCGCCGAGGCCATCGCGGCGGTCCCCACCGCCACCTTCAACCTGGTCTCCTCCGCCACGCTGCCGGCCATCCCGCTGCTCACCGTGGCCGGCTACGTGCTCGCCGAGGGCGGCGCGGCGCGCCGGCTGGTGCGCGCCTACAAGGGCTTCTTCGGCTGGATGCCGGGCGGCGTGGCGGTCATGGCCGCCTTCGTCTGCGCCCTCTTCACCACCTTCACCGGCGCCTCCGGCGTGACCATCCTGGCGCTGGGCGGCCTGATCCTGCCGGCGCTGCTCGAGGAGGGATACCCGGAGGGCTTCAGCCTGGGCCTGGTCACGGCGGCCGGCTCGCTCGGCCTGCTCTTCCCGCCGTCCTTGCCGGTCATCCTCTACGCGGTGGTGGCGGGCGCCCCCATCGACCACCTCTTCATCGGCGGCTTCGTGCCCGGGCTGCTCATGGTGCTGCTGGTGGCCGGCTACGGCGTCGTGGTGGGCGTGCGGGTCAAGGCGCCGCGCCAGCGCTTCGAGCCGAGCGAGGCCTTCCGCGCCCTGTGGGGCGCCAAGTGGGACCTCGGGCTGCCCACGCTGGTGGTGGTCTCGGTGGGCTCCGGCTACGCCACCATCGTGGAGTCCTCGGCGCTGGCGGCCGCCTACTCCATCATGGTGGAGCTGCTGGTCTTCAAGGAGCTGAAGCCGTTCCGGGACCTGCCGCGCGTCCTCTCGCACGCCGCCACGCTGGTGGGCTCGGTGGTGCTGCTGCTCGGCACCGCGCTCGGGCTGACCAGCTGGTTCGTGGACGCCGAGATCCCCACCCTGCTCGTCGAGTGGATGACGGCCCACGTGCAGAGCCCGGCCCTCTTCCTGCTCATGCTCAACGTGGTGCTGCTGGTGCTGGGCAGCGTGCTCGAGATCTACTCGGCCATCGTGGTGCTGGCGCCGCTGGTGGCGCCGCTGGGCGTGGCCTACGGGATCGAGCCCATCCACCTCGGGGTGGTCTTCCTGGCCAACCTGGAGCTGGGCTTCCTCTTCCCGCCCATGGGGCTCAACCTCTTCCTCTCGGCGCAGCGCTTCCGGAAGCCGCTGCCGACCCTCTACCGCCACGCCTTCCCCTTCCTGCTCATCATGTCGGCGGGCGTGCTGGCCATCACCTACCTGCCGATCATCACCACCGGCGTGGTGCGGCTCTTCGCGCCGTAGGCACGAGGTCACCGCGCCGCGGAGATGGCGGCGACCTGGGCCGGGGTCAGCGTGCGGAGCGTGCCCATCCCGCCGGTGTTCCTGTCGATGGCGCGCTGGATGCTGCGGGTCGACTCGCCCTTCTTGCCATTGCCGTGGCAACCGGCGCAGTACCTGGTGTAGAGCGCCGCGCCGTCGAGCGGAGCCGTGTAGACGCACGCCTGGACGGTGACCGGAGCGCCGCCGGTGCACCCGGACGGGAGCGAGGCCAGCACGGTGCGGGTCTGGGTGCCGCCGGGCTGGCAGCTTCCGTAGGCCGAGTAGGTGAAGGAGGTGCAGGCGCCCACCGGGGGCACGTAGGCGCAGGCCCTGGAGGTGACCGGAGCGCCGCCGGCGCAGCCGGCCGGGAGCGAGGTCAGCACGGCGCGGGTCTGGGTGCCGCCGGGCTGGCAGCTTCCGAAGGCCGCGTAGGTGAACGAGGCGCAGGCCGGGGCCACCGGCCCCGCGGGCATGCTGCCAGGGGTGAAGGTGCCCGCCGGCAGGTCGGCGAGCGGGCCCTCGAAGATGACGCCGCTGGTCGTACGATTGGTGACGATGACGACGCCGCCTTCCCGGCCCACGCTCACGTCCTGCAGGAGCAGGCGGACCGCGTCACGATCGGTCCGCAGGTCGGTGATGCCGTACCGCTGGACGAGCGGCGCCAGCTCCGTGCCGAGCGTGGCGAGCAGGGCGCGGACCCTGCCGGCGGCGCCCCGCTTCTGGTTGGAGTCGGAGTCGGCGAAGACCTGGTCCTCGGCCTCACCCGCGCAGGCGCTGCCGTAGGCCAGGTCGGTGATGCCGTTGAGGTCCACGTTCTCGTTCTCCTCGGAGACCCCGTAGAGCCGCCGGACGCCGCCCTGATCGATCCACTCCACGCGGAGCAGGAAGGGCGTGGTGAGCCCGGCGACCTGGACGGAGAACGTCCCATCGGCCCGGGTCGGCGCGGTGCGGGTCTGCATCGGAAAGGACGAGTCGACGAGGGTGACCGTGCCCGTCACGGGCGTCTCGGCCAGGGCCTGGCCGGACGCGGTCGGGCCGGTGGCGTCGCCCAGGCCACAGGCGGCGAGCGCCAGGCCGAGCGCCGCGGTGCTGGTCCAGGTCGGGGCGGAGAACGGCTTGGACGGCGTCATGCCCCTGACCTACTGGTGGCCGCGGCGCACCGCACCAGCCTCCGCGACCGCCAGGGCGCTGGCGCCGCGCCCGCTGTTCGGCCGGGTGCGGCGGGATTCCGCGCGATTGGGCCCGGGAGCGAACGCATTCGAACGGGTGAACACCCGCCAGACAGGGCCCATCTGGTCTCGAGCGGAGGTGGCGCGCGAGGAGGCCAGGTGGTGCGCCGCCGGGCGTCGCGCCGGGGCAGCCCGGCGGGTGGTGGGGCAGGGCCCCCTCGGGCTCAGGGGAGCGGGGCCACCGGCTCCGGGAAGAGCAGGCGCACCAGCTTCGGCCGCACCCCGGCGGCCGCGCACAGCTCGAGGAGGCGCGCCCTGGCGCGGGCGTCGCCGGCCCGGACCTTCTTCCCCAGGATCAGCTCGTTCTTCAGGCTGTGCTCCCAGCCGGAGAGCTCGGTCACCGTCACCGAGTAGCCGCTCGCCTCCAGGGCCAGGGCGCGCACCACGTTGGTGAGGTGCGAGCCGAACTCGCGCCGGTGCCAGGGGTGGTGGAAGAGCGGCGCCAGCAGCGGCGCGGGCTCGGCCGCCTCGCCGAGCTGGCGGGCCACCTCGGCCTGGCAGCAGGGCACCACCGCCACGTGGTCGGCGCCGTGGCGCACCGCCAGCGCCAGGGCGTCGTCGGTGGCGGTGTCGCAGGCGTGGAGCGCCGTGACCAGGTGGACGCGCGCCGGCGGCGCCGCGCCGGCGATGGCGGCCTCCTCGAAGCCCATGCGGGCGAAGCCGAGCCGCGCCGCGAGCTGGCGCGCCTGCTCCACCAGCTCGGGGCGCGACTCGACCGCGTGGAGCGTCCCCTTGCCGGCCGGCCCGAGGAAGAGCTCGTAGAGGACGAAGCCCAGGTAGCTCTTGCCGGCGCCGCAGTCCACCACCACGGGGTCGCCGAAGCGGCCGAGCACGTCCTCGACCGCCGGCGCCAGCAGCCGGGCCAGGTGGTTCACCTGCTTCAGCTTGCGCAGCGAGTCGGCGTTGAGGTGGCCGTCGCGGGTCAGGATGTGGAGCGCCTTCAGCAGCTCCGGCGACTGGCCCGGCAGGAGCTCCCGCGCCACGGCGTCGCCCTTCACCTGCTTCCGGCCGGTCATGCGGCGCTCCTTCCCCCGCCTCTCAAGCGTGCTGCTCGGCCAGGTCGGGGTGCTTGGCCACGAAGTCGTCGAAGGTGCCGGGGAAGTCGAGCACCGGCTCGCCCTTGTGGAGCGACCAGATGCGGGTGCCCACCTCGCGGATCAGCTCCTGGTCGTGGGTCACCACGATGATGGTGCCCTCGTACTTCTGCAGCCCGTCGGAGAGCGCCGCGATGGACTGCAGGTCGAGGTGGTTGGTGGGCTCGTCCAGCACCAGCACGTTGTCCTTGAAGAGCATGAGCTTGGCCAGGAGGAGCCGTACCGTCTCGCCGCCGGAGAGGGTGGCGGTGGGCTTCATGCGCTCCTCGCCCGAGAAGAGCATGCGGCCCAGCAGGCCGGAGATCTCCTCGTTGGTGAGCTTGTCCTCCAGCTCGCGCAGCCAGCCGAAGGCGGTGGTGCCCGGGCGGATGACGCCGGCCTGGTCCTGCGGCAGGTAGCCGACCTGCGCCTGGTGGCCCCACTTGACGTGGCCGTGGTCCGGCTTGAGATCCCCGGCGATCATCTTGACCAGCGTCGACTTGCCCACGCCGTTCTTGCCGATGACGCAGATCTTCTCGCCGCGGGTCACCAGCCCGCTGAAGGGCCGGACGATGCGCTCGTCGCCGTACTTCTTCTCGATGCCCTCGATGGTGCAGGTCTGCTTGCCGCTGGGCGCCTTCAGCTCGAACTTGATGAAGGGGGCCTGGATGTTGGACCGCTTCATGTCCTCCAGCTTGAGCTTCTGCATGGCGCGGATGCGGCTCTGCACCTGGCTGGCGCGGGTGCCGGCGTGGAAGCGGGCCACGAAGTCCTGCAGCTGGGCGACCTTCTTCTTCTTCTCCATGTTCTCCGACTCGACGCGGCTGCGCACCTGGCCCTTCTGCCGGACCATGTCGTCGTAGCCGCCCGGGTAGTTGATGATGGCCTGGTAGTCGATGTCGGCGATGTGCGTGCAGATCGCGTTGAGGAAGTGCCGGTCGTGGCTGATGGTGATGAGCACGCCCTCGTAGGCGTGCAGGAACTTCTCCAGCCAGCGGATGGAGTCGATGTCGAGGTGGTTGGTGGGCTCGTCGAGCAACAGGCCCTGCGGCGAGCCGAAGAGCGCCTGGGCCAGCAGCACGCGCAGCTTGTAGCCGCCCGCCACCGCGCGCATGGGCTGGTCGTGGAGCTCCACGTCGATGCCCAGGCCGTTGAGCAGCTCGCCGGCGGCGGCCTCGGCCGAGTACCCGTCCTCCTCGCCGATGATGGTCTCGAGGTCGGCCAGCCGCATGCCGTCGGCGTCGGTCATCTCCGGCTTGGCGAGCAACCCCTCCTTCTCGCTCATGGCGGTCCAGAGGAGCTGGTTGCCCATGAGCACCACGTCCACCACCCGCGAGTCCTCGAGGCGGTAGTGGTCCTGGCGCAGGATGCCGAGCCGCTTCGGGCGGAGCACCTGGCCCGAGTCCGCCTCCTCGTCGCCGGCCAGGATCCTCATGAAGGTGGTCTTGCCGGCGCCGTTGGGGCCGGTCAGGCCGTAGCGGTTGCCGGGCGCGAACGAGACGCTCACGTCCTCGAAGAGCTTCTTGGGGCCGAAGGCCTTGCTGACGTCCTGGACCGAGATCATGGGTGGCGGGTTGTAGCGGAATTGACCGCGATCCGGAAGGAGGCGCCCGCCCGCGCGGCTCCAGCGTCGAGACGGGGCGGGTCGTGCGGCGGCGGACGTGACCCCCCGCGCCCCTTCGACCATACTGCGCGGCCATGGCACATCCCGAGCAGCTCGAATTCGTCGACCACCTGAGGAGACTGTCGCCCCGGCACTTCCATGGCGCCAGGGTCCTCGAGATCGGCAGCCTCGACATCAACGGCACCATCCGGAACCGCTTCACCGACTGCCAGTACACGGGGATCGACGTCGCCCCTGGACCCGGCGTCGACGTGGTGTGCCAGGGCCAGGACTTCGACGGCCCCGACGGCTCGTTCGACACGGTCATCTCCTGCGAGGTCATGGAGCACAACCCGCACTGGACGGAGACGTTCCGGAACATGGTCCGGCTCTGCCGGCGCGACGGGCTGGTCATCATGACCTGCGCGACGTGGGGCCGCCGGGAACACGGAACGGCGAGGTCCGACCCGGACAACTCCCCGCTCACCGTCTCGAAGGGCTGGAACTACTACCGGAACCTGAGGCGGCGTGACTTCCAGGCGGGCGGAGTGACTTCGTCGCTGGCGGAAGGGGTGTTCTTCGAGAACTGGCGCTCCTACGACCTCTACTTCGTCGGGTCGAAGGCCTCGCTCGACGATCGGGTCCGCGCCGGGCTGGCGGAGCTCTCGCAGCGGTACCGGCATGGCAACTTCGGTTCCTTCAAGGGGCTGAAGCGGTTCGTCAAGGCGAACGTCCTGCTGCGCAGGTAGCCGTGGCCCCGCCCGCGCCGCCGCTCGAGGCGGCACGGTGCGGGAGCTCGCCTGCGTGAAGCCGCCGGCCTGAGGCGGCTGGACGGCGCTGGCCTCATCCCCTACCCTCCGGTCGCCCATGCGCCCCGAGCTCGCGGTTGTGGCCCTGCTGACGATCCTGGCCCGGCCCACGGCTGCCGAGGAGCCGTCGGCCTGCGCCCCCGACGCCGTGCTCCTCCTGGATGGACTGGGCACGCCGGGCGAGGATCTGGCCCGCCTGGCCGAGCTCTCGGGCGCCGCGCCAGCGAGCTCGCAGCTCATCCGCCGGGCCGGCTTCCGCTTGCAGCCGGTCTGCCTCGAGGCGAAGGCGGTGGGCTGGATGGGTGGCCTCGCGGTGCCCGCGCCGGGGAGCCACGCCTGGTTCGTGCTGCCGGCACGGCTCGAGACGGTCTGGAACAGCCAGTACCCCTCGGGCGGAAACGACGGCGTGCTCGTGGCCGGGCGAGGATTCTCCACGCGCGCGAGCCTGGGGGTGGCCGGACGGTGGGGCCTGGTCTCGGCCGCCCTGGCGCCCGAGCTGGCGTGGCAGCAGAACCGCTGGTTCGCGACCGTGCCCACCGGGAAGGGTGGTGATCTCGCGTTCCAGAATCCGCTGTACGGGGATGGGCTCGACGTGCCCCAGCGCTTCGGGGCCGGGCCGTTCGCCAGGGCCGCCCTGGGCCAGAGCTACCTGAGGGTGGACGCCCTCGGCGCCGCCGCCGGCGTGTCGACGGAGAACCTCTGGCTCGGCCCCGGCCTGCGAAACGCCATCCTGCTCAGCGACGAAGGGCCCGGCTTCCTTCACCTGTTCCTCGGCACCTCGAGGCCGGTGGACATCTCGATCGGGTCCCTGGAGGTGCTGGCGCTCTGGGGGCAGCTCGACCGCTCGCGCCACGTCTCGGCTCCCGGCCACCCGTGGTTCTCGGCGCTGGCGCTGACCTACCAGCCGAGGTGGGTCCCCGGCCTGTACCTCGGCGCCGGGCGGGCCATCGTGGAGACCTGGTCGAGCCTCCAGCGAAACCACCTGCTCTCGGTCCTGGCTGGACCGTTCGGGAACCTCATCCCGGGAGGCAACAGGCCCGACAACAACCAGGCGCTGTCGGCCTGGTTCCGCTGGGCGATGCCCGAGGCCGGCTTCGAGATCTACGGCGAGTGGGCGCGCGACGACACGGCGGCCAGCCGCGAGGCGCTGCTGCGCGACCCGGGGCGGACGCAGGGCTGGGTGGGGGGCTTCCAGAAGCTGCTCCGCGCCCGGGCCCGGACCGTGCGCGTCCTGGTGGAGGCGACGCGGCTGCATGACATCCGGCCACCGGGGTCGGCGGCAGGGCTCCCGGTCTGGTACACCCACAGCAACGGGGTGGACTACACCCACGCCGGCCAGCTCCTGGGCGCGGCGGCCGGCCCAGGGGGCGACGCCCAGGCGCTGGCGCTGGACGTGCTGTCGGCCAGCGGACGGATCGGGGGCTTCGTCGAGCGGGCCGCCCGCAATGAAGAGGCCTACTGGAGCGCCATCGATCCCCAGCCGGGCCGGAGCAGCGACCACGACGTCGAGGTCACGGCCGGGTACCGGCAGGTGCTCTTCGTGAGCGGGGCCGAGGTGTCGTTCGAGCTGAGCGCGGCCTACCGGTGGAACCGGGACTTCCTGCGGAACGAGCCGAACTACCGGGGGGCCGTCCAGGTGGCATGGCCGGCGGCCGGGGTGGTGCCGGGACTCAGGCCATGACCCCCTGGTAGACCTGCGCCAGGTCTCCGGCGATGGCCGCGTCGGTGAACCGGCGCGCATGCTCCAGGCCGGCTGCGCGCATCCGGGTCCGCCGCTCCTCGTCCGCCAGGAGCGCGGACAGCGTGTCCTGCATGGCCGCCACGTCGAACGGGTCCAGGTAGGCCGAGGCGGGGCCGCCGGCCTCCGGGAACACGCCGCCGGCGGTGGTGACGACCGGTGCACCGCAGAAGAGGGCCTCGATGATGGGGATGCCGAAGCCCTCGAAGATGGACGGGTAGACGAAGACGGTGCACCGCCGGTACAGCGCCGCCAGCTCCTCGACCGAGACGCCCGGCAGGAAGCGCAGCCGACCCTCGACGCCGAGACGCCGCGCCTCCTGGCGCACCTCGTCGGCGTATCCCGTCTGCCGTCCGACGACCAGGAGCGGCACGTCGGGCAGACCTGGCAGCGCCTTCACCACCACCGCCAGGTTCTTGCGGCGCTCCACGGTGCCCACGGAGAGGAGGTAGCGCTCCGGCAGGCCGAGGCGCCGCGCCACGGCCTCGTCGGCGCCGGGGGCCGGCGCCGCCTGAAAGGCAGGATGGCAGCCCTGGTAGACGACCCGGATCCGCTCCTGCGGCACCTGGTACCGGTCCACCAGATCGCGCTTGGTCTGCTCGCTGATGGCCACCACCAGGTCGGCGCGCTCCACGGCCCGGCGGAACTTCCAGGCGTAGATGCGGCGGTCGACCGGCCGGTAGAGCTCCGTGAAGCGCTCGAAGATCAGGTCGTGGATGGTGACCACCGAGCGCACCCCGCGCCGCTCCAGGCCAACGGGGAGCTCGTTGGAGAGACCGTGAAACAGCTGGACGCCGTCGCGCTCGAGCTGGCCTGCCAGGGCCGCCACCCGCCAGAGGGATGGCACGAGCCGTCCCAGCACGCCGTCCGGACCCCGCCCCTCCACGCCCGGCGGCAGCCTCCCGCTCACCAGGCGGGGGCCGTAGGCCAGGTAGCGGTTCTCCGGCCGGCGGGACACCAGGATGCGGAGCAGGTCGCGGCTGTAGTTCCCGAGCCCCGTGTCATTCTGGAAAGCCCGCTTGGCGTCGAAGCCGATGAGCATCGGGCCACAGGGGTTACCACGGTGCCCCAGGGGCGGCAACGGAGCCGGGGCTCCCGACCTAGGGAAGCGGGACGCCCAGGGCCGCGACGTGCGGCGCCCAGAACTCGAGGTGCCGCCCCTTGTACCAGCCGTGCGCCGCCATGGGCAGCCGCTGGCCGGCCAGCGCGTAGAGCCGATCCGGGTTGATGTCGAAGGAGAAGGCGAGCGCCTCCTCCACCCCGGGCGTGCGGTGCGGGAAGCCCTTCTTCCCGGGCTCGATGGACCAGAAGATGTCCTCGTGGAAGTGATGCGTCCCCTGGTTCCGGAGGTAGTGCTCGATGTGCGCCTTCATCTCCACGCTGAGCCGGTGGTGGGTGGCCACCTGGCGCAGCGAGAAGCCGCCGTTGCCCACCCGGTTGCGCGTCTCGTACCGGTAGACCTTGTCCTGCACGCCGAGGAGGAGCTTGGAGGCGTGCATCTTCAGCCAGTGGAGGCGCGCGCTCACGGCGGTGCTGGAGAGCCAGGGCGCGCCCACGTAGTCGTAGCCGCGCCCGACCCAGCTGGCCAGCTCGTCGCGGAAGACGAAGACGTCGAGCTGGCAGATGAGCAGGTACTCGCTCCCGAGGAACCGCTCGTAGAACCCGGTGGAGAGGAGCAGCCGGTTGTAGCCCTGGACGGAGCGGAAGTAGTCCGGCGCGAAGGTCTCCACGGCCGAGAACGGGTAGCGCGCCTCCAGCGTCGAGGTGTCCAGTCCCTCCGGCTTCACCATGACGAGGTGCTGGCCGGAGAGGACCTGGAAGGTTCGGTCGAGCGAGATGGCCTCGTAGGGATCGAGCGTGGCCCGGTAGACCGGCACCACCACCGAGAGCCGATCGGCGCCGAGCCTCACGGCTTCACCGCAGGCCCGACCGAGGCGGCGCCCTGGCCGAAGATCCTCAAGATGCGCGGCGCGGCCTCCGAGAAGCGCGCGTCGCCATCGGGCAGCGGCCGGTCGAAGGGGTCCGTGATGGTCACGCCGCCCATGCCGGCGTCCATGCCGTAGAAGGAGATCTTGAGGTCCTTGCCGATGGCGGCGAAGCGCGGCTCCCAGCCGAGCGACGCCAGCACGAAGCGGTCCTGGGGCGCGTCGAACATGGAGAGCCCGTCGGAGTAGCGCTCCGGCGGGTGCCGGTCGCCGAGGAGCGAGAACAGGGTCGGCACCACGTCGGCATGGCTGGTGGGCGCATCGCGGCGGCCCACCGGCACCCCGTCGCCCATCACCACCATGGGCACGTGGATCTGCTGCACCGTCAGGGCCGAGCCGTGGCCCACGTGCCCCTGCTCGCGCATCTCCTCGGCGTGGTCGCCGGTGACCATGACGAGCGGGCGCTTGCCGCGGGCTTGCTCCATCCAGTCGAGGAACTCGTCCAGCTTCCAGTCCACCTCGTAGGCCGAGTTCTTGGCGCGGGCCAGGATGAGCTCACCCGGCGTGGTGCTGGCCTTCAGGACCCCGCCGCCGTCCCAGACCGGCGCGAACCTGGCCGAGCGGGGCGGGTACGAGTAGTTGAAGTGGGTCCCCACGAAGAAGAGGAAGAGGAAGACCGGCTGCTCCCCCGCGCCGGAGACGAAGCGCTGCGCCTCCGCCAGCATGGCCTCGTCCTTCTGGTCGGGCGTGAGGCCGGCCGGCCAGTCGGTCTCGAGCGACTGCTTCACGTCGCCGAAGACCTGGTCGCGCAGCCCCATCCAGTCCACCGAGGAGGCCGCCAGGAAGCGCGAGGTGTAGCCGTTGGCGGTGAAGGCCGGGAAGAGCTCCGGGTGGCGCCCCGACCCGACCACCGCGTCGAGCTTGTGGGCCTGCAGGCCGAAGATCAGGCCGAAGACGGTGAAGTAGGTGGAGGAGGAGAGCGCGTAGTGGCGCTCGAAGATGGTCCCGGTGGCCTGGGCGCGCGCGAGGAGGCGCGGCATGACCTCGGGCACGAGGTAGTCGGCGCGAGTGCTCTCGGTGAGCGCGAACACCACGTCCGGCTTGCGCTGGAACTTGATCTCGGCGGGCGGCACGCCGGGCGGCAGCCGGATGGCGCTCTCTCCAGCCACCCCCTTGAGCGGGCTGGAGAGGGCCTGCCGACCGGTGAGCTTCTCCCAGAGGCTGCTCATGCGGACCGGCACCTGGAGCGGCAGCACCTGGCCGGCCGCGAAGACGCCTGGGCCGCCGAAGAAGGTGACGCTGGCCACGTAGACCCGCTCCGTCGCGCCGGCGAGGAGGAGCGCCAGCGCCAGCGCCCAGGTCCGCCGCCGGGCCGCGAAGCGCGCCAGGAACCACCGCCCCACCAGGAGCTCGCCGACGAGCCAGGCCGCACCCTGCGCCGCGAAGACCAGCACGTCGGAGCGCGGTATGCCGGTCTCGGCGAGCGCGCCCGGCTGCACCGCGACCCTGAGGAAGAAGCCGTTGATGTGGAAGCCGACCGAGGCGTAGGTGCGCGCGTCGACCGCCAGGACCAGGGTGGCGAGGCCCGTGAGGAGCGGCACCGCCCAGCGGTAGGCGCGCGGCCAGGGCGAGAGCGGCAGCGCCAGCACCCAGAGCGCCAGCGCCAGCACGGCGGCCTGCACCGGGAAGATGGGCCAGAGGGCCGCGCCGTAGCCCGGCGGCACGCCGCGCAGCGCCTGGACGATGGGACTCGCGAAGAACCAGAGGAAGACCGGCACGTGGAGCAGCGCCCAGACCAGGGCCGGCCAGCGGAGCGCACCGGCTTCGCCGGGAGCGGGCCGTTCGAGAGGGAGCAGCGGCATGATGGTGGGGGAACCTACCCAAACTTGGCGCGTCGCGCCAACCCGGGCGGGCCGTGCGTTCCCGCCGACCCTGGCGGGCCCGCCAGGGGCTTCCCGTCGGCGGGTCCCCACCTGGCCCGACTTGCGCAGGCTGGGACGGGGGGTCAAGCTTTCACCATGACCACGCAGCACGAGGTGCAGGCGCCGCGACCTCGCCTCGGCGACGTGCTGGTCGCCGCCCAGGTCATCACGCGGGAGCAGCTCGAGCTCGCGCTGCGCGAGCAATCGTCCTGGGGCGGCCGGCTCGGGCAGAACCTGCTCTCCCTCGGCTTCATCGACGAGGAGCGGCTCACCTCCGCCATCGCGGCTCACCTCGGCCTGCCCTCGGTGGACCTCGATCGGGCGCGGCTGCCGCCCGACGTGAACCGGCTCCTGCCGCTCGAGCTCTGCGAGCGGTTCGGGCTCATGCCGCTGAAGGCGCGCGCCATCGAGGGAAAGCTCCACATCGCGTGCTTCGACCCGACCAACCAGGAGGCGCAGGTGGCGGTGCGCCGGGCCAGCGGCCTCATCCCGGTCGTCCACGTGGCCACCGCGTCGTCCATCGACCGGGCCGTCCGCAGGTACTTCTACGGCGAGGCGACGCCCACTCCGCCGCCGGGCAGCCCGCTCTTCACGGTGACGCGCAACACCATGGAGGCCGTGCAGGCCGCCGCCGGGGACCGCGACCTGCCGACGCGGATGGCCGCCCTGGAGCACACGGTGGAGCGGCTCACCGCGCTGGTGGAGTCGCTCTCCAACCGGCTGCCGGGCTGAGCAGCCAGCCCGCGCTCCGGGTTCACCGGCCGTGCCGAGCGTAGCGTCCGCGAAGCGGGCGCGGTGTCGAGGTCCGCCAGCCGGTCGCCGCCGGCGGCCGCCTCCCGTACAATCCCGCCGTGCCCCCCTCCGAGCGGATCTTCGCCGCCTGCGCCCCCGGCCTCGAGCCCGTGCTGGCCGCCGAGCTCACCTCGCTCGGCCTCGTCGCCTCGGCGCTGGCGGGCGGCGCCGAGGCGACCGGAGCGTCGGCCGCGGCGGTGGCCTGCCTCGGGTCCCGCGTGGCCGACGCGGTCCGGCTGCGCGCCTTCGAGGGGTCGGCCAGCGACCTCGGCAAGGCTCGGGCCGAGGCGCAGCGCCGCTACGGCCCCGCGGCCGAGCTCCTGGTGCGGCGCGAGGGCGGACGGGCCACGCTCTCGGTGGAGGCGGCGGGCGAGCCGCTCTTCAAGCGCGGCTGGCGTGCCCGGGTGGGGGCCGCGCCGCTGCGCGAGACGCTGGCGGCCGGCCTGCTCCTCGCCTGCGGCTGGGAGGGCGACCGCCCCTTCCTCGACCCCATGTGCGGCTCGGGCACCATCGCCATCGAGGCGGCGCTCATGGCCGGCCGGCGCGCCCCCGGCCTTTCGCGCACCTTCGCCTTCGAGCGCTTCCCCGGCCACGACCGCCGCGCCACCGAGGCGGTGCGGGCCCGGCTGGCCGCCCTGGCCCGCCCCATCACCTGCACCATCCACGCCTCGGACCGGAACATGGGGGCGCTGCGGCTGGCGCAGAAGAACGCCGCCGCCGCGGGCGTGACCGATCGGGTCCGCTTCACCCGCGCCGACGCCGCCGAGGTGGAGCCTCCGCCGGGCGGCGCGGGGCTGTGCCTCGCCAACCCGCCCTACGGCCTGAGGCTCGACGAGGACGCCCCAGGCGCCTGGCGCGCGCTGGCGGCGCTGGCGCGGCGGCTCGGCGGCTGGGAGGTGGCGGCGCTCGGCCCGGAGCGCGGCTTCGAGGACCTGCTCCCCGAGCCGCCAGCCGCCACGCTGCTCGTGCAGAACGGCGGCGTGCGCTGCCGGCTCTCCCGCTGGCGGGCGTGACGGCCGTCCGCCGGTCAACGGGCTCCCGGACGCGGCGGCCGGCGTGCCGGTCCGTCACCCAGATGTTGCGTGCGCGCCCCGGCACGGACACGCCGCGAGAGGAACATCCACCTCGCGATGGAAGCCACCCCCAAGACCGAGCTGCTGCCCCGCCTGGACGCGGATGCGGCGGACTTCGACGCCGGCACGGCGGGCGAGGACGGCTGGTTCGCGCGCCTCCTCGAGTGGGACGAGGCCACCCTCCTCGCGGCGCGCCGCTGGCGCACCCCGGGACGAACCCTCGCGGCGCGCGCACTGACCCGGCTCGGCGATGCGTCGAGCTGGGTCCTGATCGGGCTCGGCTTCTTCGCGACCTCCACGGAGCTCGGCACGCGGCTCGGCCTCCGGCTCGCCGCCGGCGCCGGGCTGGCCACCCTGCTCTCGCAGGCCCTCAAGCGGTCGCTGACGCGGGCCCGCCCGGACCTCGCCATCGACGGCTTCCAGCCGCTGGCCAGCAACCCGGATCGCTTCAGCTTTCCTTCCGGCCACAGCGCCGCCGCCTTCGCGGTGGCCGCCGCCTTCGCCGGCGCCCCGCTCGGCCTCGGGCCGGCCGCGCTGGCCCTGGCGGTGGGCATCGGCGCCTCGCGCGTCTACCTGGGCGCCCACTACCCGCTCGACGTGACGGCCGGCGCGCTGCTCGGGACACTGTCCGGGGTGGTGGCGCAGCTGGTCGCGTAGCCTGGCGCTGGCGGCCGGCGCGATGGCCATGCACCACCTGGAGCAGGCCCGGCCGAGGCGCCTCTGGATCGCGCTGGGTGCTGCCGACGAGCGGGCCTGACCCGCCAGCGCGCTACCCTTCGCCGAACGCCGCGCTCGCCTCGCTGCCGATCGTGAGCACCGGGCAGGGCGCCATCCGCACCACCTCCTCGGCCACCGACCCGAGGAGGAGGTGGCCCAGGCCCGTGCGGCCATGGGTGCCCATGACCACGAGGTCGAAGGCATCGCGGCGCGCCAGCGCCAGGATCTCCTGCGCCGGCGTCCCCACCGAGCGCAAGGCCTGCACCCGCGGGGCGCCGAGCCGCTCGGCCCGTTCCTTCCACTCCAGGAGCGGCCGGTCGGCCGGACCCGAGAGATCGGTGGCGAGCGCCGGGGGCGTCGGGAGGAGCGCCTCCGGAATGGCCGACCCCGGCACCACGTCGACGTGGAGGAGCGTGAGCGAGGCGCCGTGCTGCCGGGCCACCGCGGCGGCGGCCCGGAGCGCGCCCGCGGAGGCCTCCGACAGATCGACGGGACAGAGGATGCGGCGGAACTCGAGCCCGGTCATGGGAGGCCTCCGGTCGCCATCGGCCTGGATCATACGCCTTCGGCAGCCGGGCGGCGCCAGGCCATGTCCTCGACGCGCGGCTGGAAGAACGGGTTCGCCACATGGGACGGGTGAACGCCCTCCTGGTTGTCGTTGGCGTGGGCGCCGGTCGACACCAAGCTGGCGCCTGATTGCCTCAGCGCTCCGGGCAGGGGGTGACATCCTCGTCGGATGCCGAAGGCGTGCCTCTCGACCGAACCCGCGCAGCCTGCCGAGGTCGCGCCCGCGCCGCGTCCCAAGCCGCTGCTCCGCGGCGTCTCGCACGAGCTCGCCGCGGTGGCGTCGCTGCCGCTCGTGCTGGCCCTGGTGAGCGGGGCCAGGAGCGCCCCGGCCCGCACTGCGGCGGTGGTCTACGGGGCGAGCCTGCTGGCGCTCTTCCTCTCCAGCGCCATCTACCATCGGCCCACCTGGTCGCCGCGCGCCCGCGCCGTGCTCGGGCGGATCGACCACGCCGCCATCTTCCTGCTCATCGCCGGCACCTACACCCCGCTCTGCCTGCTCCTTGGCCCAGGCGCGGGCCACGCCCTGCTCGCCTTCGTGTGGCTCGTGGCGCTGGCCGGCATGGTCCTGGCCTTGGCCTGGGACGAAGCGCCCAAGCCGCTCCGGGCTGGCATCTACGTGGCGCTCGGCTGGGTGTTCGTGCCCACGCTCCCCGCGCTGGGCGCGGCGCTGGGCGGGGGTTCGCTGGCGCTCCTGCTCGCAGGTGCGGCCCTCTACTCGGTGGGTGCCGTGGTCTTCGCCCGGCGCCGGCCGGATCCCTTCCCGGCCTGCTTCGGCTTCCACGAGATCTTTCACCTGCTGGTCGTGGCGGCGGCCGCCTGCCACGGCGTGGTGGTCGCCCGCGTGGTGCGGGCGCTCGGCTGACCCGGGACCCGCGCGCCGCCCGGGGCTCGGCGGCCCGGCCATCGGCGGCGCCGGCTGGCCTCAACGAGCCCGCAACGCCGCCAGCGCCAGCCCCTCGAAGAGCAGGTGGGCCGCCAGGTGGCCGGTGAGATCCGCCTGGTCCAGCGCCGGGCAGACCTCCACCACGTCCATGCCCACCAGGTTCACGCCGGCCAGCCCGCGCAAGAGCTGGATCACCTCGCGCGAGGTGAGGCCCCCTGGCACGGGCGTGCCGGTGCCCGGGGCGAAGGCGGGGTCGAGCGCGTCCACGTCGAGCGTGACGTAGAGGGGCCGGCCGCCGGTCCGCTCCCGGATGGACTCGGCCACCGCGGTCGCGCCCACCGCGGCCAGGTCGTCCGGCGAGAGGAGCTGCGCTCCATGCTCGCGCCCCAGGTCGCCGTCGCCGGCGGCGCCCCAGGGGGCGCGCACGCCGACCTGGTGGAGGTGGCCCGGCAGGACCAGGCGCTCCTCGATGGCGTGGCGCAGCGGCGAGCCGTGGTGGAAGGGCTCGCCCCAGACCTCCGGGCCGCTGGTGTCGAGGTGGGCGTCGAGGTGGAGCACCGCCAGCGGGCCGTGCTGCCGCGCCAGCGCCCGCAGCGCCGGCAGCGCGATGGAGTGGTCCCCGCCCACCAGGAAGGGCACGGCGCCCGCGCCGGCCACCGCGGCCACCTCGGCCTCGATCCGGGCACGCACCGCCGCGGCGTCGAAGGGCGGGAAGACCACGTTGCCGCCGTCCACCGCGGCCAGCGCCTCGAAGACCTGGAGCCGGTGGACCGGGTGGAAGCCCTGGACGAAGGCGCTCAGGCGGCGAACCTGGTAGGGCCCGAAGCGCGCCCCCGGGCTGGCCGTGGTGCCACCGTCGAAGGGCGCGCCGAGCAGCACCGCGCCGGTGCCGGGCGGCAGCGGCGCCGGGCGCGGCACCACCGGGAGCCGGAAGAAGGGGGTCTGCCCGTGGGCCAGGTAGGCCTGGGCGGACTGCTGGCCGCCGGCGGCGGACGGCCCGGGACCGGGGGACGTCAGGCGGCCTCCAGCAGCGCCACCACCCGCTGGCGCGCCGCTGCCGCCAGGCCCGCCGCGTCGCCGCCGGCCCCGGCCGAGAGCGGCTCGCCGAAGCGGATCCTCACCCGCGAGGAGGCGCGGGCCGCCATGCGGAGGTAGTGGGGCAGGAAGGTGTCGTCGCCGATCCAGGCCAGGTCGGCCGGCTCGTAGCGCAGCGCCACCGGCACGACCGGCACGCCGGCGCGGGCCGCCATCCCGAAGAGCCCCTTGTGGAAGCGGAGCACGCCGGAGCCGTCGGTGGTGGTCCCCTCGGGGAAGTTGAGCACCGGCACGCCGGCCTCCAGCGCCTGCTCCGCCTCGCGCAACACGCGCAGCCCGGAGGAGGCCTCGCCGCGGGCGTGGAAGATGACGCCGAGCCGGCCAGCCAGGCCGCCCACCACCGGCCAGCCGCGCACGTCGAGCTTGGAGATGGGGGCGCAGGGGATGGAGGCCGCCACGACCAGCGGATCGAGCCAGGAGACGTGGTTGCACGCGAGGAGCACCGGCCCAGGCGGCAGGCCGCCCTGGGTGTCCACCAGGACACCGTGGACCCGCAGGGCGGCGCGGCACCCGTCGCCGAACAGCCGCGCCTGGTCGCGGCGCCGGCCCGCGTCCTGGCGGACGCGCCGCGCCCTCCCCAGCAGCAGCGCCGCGGTGGCGCCGGTGGCGCAGAGGCGGGCCCCGGCGCGCACCAATCCCGCCCCGCTCGCCGCCGCCGCGGCCAGCCCCGCCATCTAGGCGACCCCCTGCAGCGGCTCGCGATCCACCAGGCCGAGCTTCTCCATGCGGCCGCGCAGCCGCTCGAAGCCGGTCCGGTCGATGCGCGACACCAGCCTCCGGTCGCCGGGACCGTAGAAATCGTCGCGGAGGCCGAGCTCGGTGGCGCCCAGGGCCGCGTGGAGGGAGCGGGCCTGCAGGTTGTCCTCCTTCACCGTGAACCAGACCGAGTCGACCCGGTCGAGCAGGGCGCCGGTGAGGGCCCGCAGGAGCTGCACCGCCACCCGCGAGCCCTGGCGCCCCGGCGCCACCGCCAGCGTGGTGCAGTAGGCCTCGCGCCCCTTCAGGAAGCAGAGCACGTAGCCCACGACGCGGCCGTCCTCCACCGCGGCGAAGCAGGACTCGCCGAAGAACTCGCAGCAGAGCCTGACGTAGTAGGCGCCCAGCACCCCCTCTCCGGCGGCCCCGAAGACCTCCTCCTCGACCTTCATGAGCTCGGCGAAGTCGTCCTGGCAAAGCGGCCTGATCTCTCGACGTGCCATGCGGCGCCTCCTGATGGTGTGCGCGGAGGGTGACGCGGCCAGGTGACGGTCCGGTCGCAGCGCTGCGACGGGTCGGTGGCGTCGCCACTGTTCACGCGGCCGATCGGCGCCGGACCCGAAGCCGTCACCCGGCGGGTGTCGACTGCGCGTCCAAGGAGACCACCTTGATCAGGTCCTTGGCGCACATCTCGGATCTCCACCTCGGGCGCACCCCGGCCGAGGCCGGCGCGCTGCGCGCCACCGTGGCGGCGCTGGTGGAGGCCGCCGTGGACCACGTCGTGGTGACCGGCGACGTGACCAACCGGGGCCGCCTGGACGAGCTGGCCACCTTCCGCCGGCTCATCGCCCCGCTGGCCGATCGGCTCACCGTGGTGCCGGGCAACCACGACCGGCTCGGCGAGGACGCCGGCCGCCTGCTCATGCGCGGCCGGGTGGCGGTGGACCGCCGGCCGGGGCTCCACCTGGTGCGGCTGGACTCCACCGCGCCGCACAACCGCAGCCTGCTCGACTGCCACGGGAGGCTCAGCCTGGCCGACGTGGACGAGGTCGCGGCGGCGGTGGACCAGGCCCGCCCTGGAGACCTGGTGGCGGTGCTGCTCCACCACCACGTCCACCCGCTGCCGGGTGACGACCTCTGGGAGCGGCTCGCCGGGCTGGTCGGGCTCCCCTGGACCGCGGAGCTCACGGCCGGGCGCACCCTGCTGGAGCGCATCCGCGGCCGCTGCGACCTGGTGCTGCACGGCCACCGCCACGTTCCGGCCGAGCTGGTGCTGGACCAGGAGGCGGCCCGGCCGCTGCGGGTGGTCAACGCCGGCTGCTCCACCGGCCTGGGGCGCACCCGCCTCTTCGTGCACGCCGCCGGCCGCATCACGGGCGAGGGCTGGCTCTCGACCCGGGAAGGCGCCTCCGGACGCGGCCAGGCGCTGGCGCCCGCCGGCGGAGTCCCGGCCGCGGCCTGAGCTCCCATGACGAGCTTCCCTCCCGTCGTCGGCCCGGTCCGGGGATCCAGCCCCGGGCCGGACCGCCCCCCAGCCGGTCAGGCCCCGGGCTCGGGCGTTGGCACGAGGGCGGGCACCGGGCGCAGCGCCGCCGGGCGGGGACCGTGCCGGTCGGCCGCCTCCACCAGCGCCTGCTGGCACCGCACCGCGTCGGGGCCCGCCTCGGCGCGCACGTAGCGGCCGTCGGCCTGGAGCCGGCGGGCCCGCGCCGTGTCCTGCAGGGCCAGTCCGAGCACCTCGTCCACCAGGCGCGCCTTCAGCTCCGGCGCCTCCACCGGGAACATCACCTCCACGCGGGTGTTGAAGTTGCGCGGCATCCAGTCGGCGCTGGAGAGGAAGCACTTCGCGTCCGGGCCGGCGCCGAAGGCGAAGACCCGGCTGTGCTCCAGGAAGCGGTCCACGATGGAGGTGACGCGGATGCGTTCGGAGAGCCCCGGCACACCGGGCTTGAGGCAGCAGATGCCGCGCACGATGAGGTCGACCTCCACCCCGGCCCCGCTGGCGGCGTAGAGCGCCCGGATCACCGGCGGGTCGACCAGCGCGTTCATCTTGGCCACGATGCGCCCCTCGGGCCCCTTGGCGGTCTCCGCCTCGATGAGCTTGAGCAGCCGGGCCTGCATGTCGCCCGGGGCCACCGTCAGCTTGTTCCAGCGCGGCGGCTCGGCGTAGCCGGTCAGCACGTCGAAGAGGTCGGCCACGTCCTCCGAGAGCACCGGATCGGCGGAGAAGAGCGACAGGTCGGTGTAGCCGCGCGCCGTCTGCGGGTTGTAGTTGCCGGTGCCCAGCTGCACGTAGCGGCGCAGCCGGCCCCCCTCGCGCCGCACCACCAGCGCCATCTTGCAGTGGGTCTTCAGGCCGGGCACGCCGTAGACCACGTGGACGCCCGACTCGACCAGCTTGCGGGCCCAGCGGATGTTGCGGTCCTCGTCGAAGCGGGCCTTCAGCTCCACCAGCGCCGTGACCTGCTTCCCCTCCTCGGCGGCGTGCGAGAGGGCGCGCACGAAGGGTGAGTCGCCGCCGGTGCGGTACATGGTCTGCTTGATGGCGATGACGTCCGGGTCGTCGGCCGCCTCCTCGATGAAGCGCACCACCGGATCGAAGGACTCGAAGGGGTGGTGCAGCAGCCGGTCGCCCCGGCCGATGGTCTCGATGACCGGCGTCTCCTCGTCGAAGCCGGGCGGCACCACCGGCACGTGGGGCGGCACGCGCAGCTCGGGGTGCGGGTCGACGTCGGCCAGCGCGGCCACGTCCTGGATCTCCAGCGGCCCTGCGATGGGGTAGACGTCGCCCGGCCCCAGCTCCAGCTCCTCGGTGAGCCGGGCCACCAGCACGTCGGGGGCGCCCGCCCTCACCTCGAGGCGCACCGCCGCGCCGCGGTCGCGCTTGCGCAGCTCGTCCTGGATGGTGGAGAGCAGATCCTCCGACTCCTCGTCGTCGATGTCGAGGTCCCAGTTGCGCGTCACCCGGAAGACGGCGCGCTGCACCACCGCGAAGCCCGGGAAGAGCTCGCCGGCGTGGTCGGCGATGATCTCGTCGAGCAGCGCGTGGGCCTGGCCGCTGGCGCTGGGGAGCCGGACCAGGCGCGGCAGCACCGCCGGCACCTGCACCACCGCCAGCAGCTCCTCGGCCGCTCCCTTGGCCCGGCGCCGGCCGCCGCGCCGCAGCAGCAGCGCCACGTTGAGCGACTTGTTGCGCAGCTGCGGGAAGGGGTGGCCCTGGTCCACCGCCAGCGGCGTGAGCGCCGGGCGCACCTGGCCGTTGAAGTGGGTGCGGGCCGCGGCCACCTGCTCCGGCGTGAAGTCGCGCGGCGCCAGGAGCCAGAGCCCAGCCGCGGCCAGGCGCGGCACCAGCTCCTGGTTCCAGGTGGCGTACTGCCGGTCGCTGAGGGCGTGGGCCTTGGCGGAGACGGCCGCCAGCGCCTCCGCCGGCATGAGCCCGTCCACCGAGATCTTGGAGATCTTGTTGGCCATCTGCTTCTTCAGGCCGGCCACCCGGACCATGAAGAACTCGTCCAGGTTGGAGGAGACGATGCCGATGAACTTGAGCCGCTCCAGGATGGGGAGCGTGGCGTCCTGCGCCTCCTCCAGCACCCGCTCGTTGAAGGCGAGCCAGGAGAGCTCCCGGTTGAGGAAGCTGCCGGGATCCGGCGGCTCGGCCGGCCGAAGCCCTGGGTCGGAGGCGCTCGTGGAGGTCAGGATGGGGGACATGACAGCCGTTCGGCTCCGCGTTGGCAGGGGAGCAAGGGGAAGCGGCTGGATCATGGATCGACCCCCGCGCGCCGTGAAGTTTCCCTGGTGACAACTCGGTGTCGGCCCGGATGGGGGGTGCTCCCGGACCGGACCGTCCGCGGGCCCGGGGCGCTACACTTCGCCGCGCATGAGAAACGGCCACGACCGGCTGCTCGCCGCCATCGACGTGGGCACCAACGCCGTCCGGCTCGAGATCGCACGGCCACTCCCCGACGGGACCCTCGAGACCATCCACCAGGAGCGCGACCCCATCCGGCCGGGCGAGGGGGTCTTCACCGCCGGCATCATCGCCAAGCCGGTGGCCGACCGGCTGCTCGGCACGCTACGCCGCTACGCCGCGCTCTGCCGGCGCCACCGCGCCAAGGTGCGGGCGGTGGCCACCAGCGCCGTGCGCGAGGCCCGCAACCGCGACGAGATCGTGAGGCGAGTGCGGGAGGAGACGGGGCTCGAGCTCGAGGTGGTCTCCGGGCGCGAGGAGGCGCGGCTCATCTGCCTGGGCGTGCTCGACGGCCGAGCCCGGAACGCCCGCTCGCTGGTCCTCGACATCGGCGGCGGCTCCACCGAGATCGCGCTGGCCCTTGGCGAGAAGCCGTCGGCGCTCCACTCGGTGGCGGTGGGGGCGGTGCGCCTCACCGAGATCTTCGGCACCTCGGGCAAGGTCTCGCCGGAGCGGCTGGCGGTGATGCGCTCCTACGCGGCCGAGGCCTTTCGCGACCAGCTGCCGAGGTCGCTGCCGCGCGCCAAGGTGGCGCTGGGCAGCTCGGGCACCATCAACGCCATCGTGGCGGCCGGCTCCGAGTCGCGCCGGCTGACGCGCCGGCGGCTGGAGAAGACGGTCGTCGAGCTGGCCGGCCTCACGCTGGCCGAGCGGCGCCGCCTCTTCGAGCCGCGCCGCGCCGAGATCATCGTGGCCGGCGCGGTCATCCTCGAGGCGGCCATGAAGCAGCTCGGCCTCGACGAGGTGGTGGCGGTCGACACCGGCCTGCGCAACGGCGTGCTCAAGGACCTGGCGCGCCGCACGCCGGCGGCGGCCGCCGCAGCCGCCGAGCAGCGCACCCGGTCGGCCGCCGCGGTGGGGCGACGCTTCGGCTTCGACGAGAAGCACGCCCGCCAGGTGGCCAGCCTCTCGCTGCAGCTCTTCGACCAGCTGGCCGGCCTGCACGGCCTGCCCGCCTCGGCGCGCAGCCTGCTGGAGGCGGCCGCCCTGCTCCACGACGTGGGCCACGCCGTCTCGCCGCAGCGCCACCACAAGCACACCTTCTACCTGGTGCAGAACGCCGACATCGCCGGCTTCTCCGACCAGGAGCGGCAGCTGGTGGCGCTGGTGGCGCGCTACCACCGGCGCACGCCGCCCCACCGCGGCCGGCCCGACCTGGAGGAGCTCGGCGCCGCGGAGTTCAGGATGCTGCGGCGGCTGGTGGCGCTGCTGCGCGTGGCCGACGCCCTGGATCGGAGCCACCACCAGCCGGTGCTGCAGGTGCGCGCCTCGGCGCGCGGCCCGCTGGTCCGGGTCAAGGTCCGCACCCGCGCTCCCATCGACCTGGAGCTCTGGGACGTGGACCGCGAGTCCAGCTACTTCCGCGCGGCCATGGGGCGGCGCCTCGAGGTGGTGGCGGCGCGGAGGTGAGCGGGGCGCCACCTCCGCCCGCGCGGTCGCGGCCTGACCGCATCGTTCGCGTGCTCGTCACACGGACGGCGCCCCGCTTGGCGCAGTATCCTCGCCGATGTCGCTCGCCCTGCCCACCGCCGACGGGGAGGACTCCGCCGCGGTGGCGGACTCCGTGCCGCTGGCCACGCCGCCTCCTCCCGCTCGATCCGAGCAGGTGGTCGGCGCCCTCATCGCCGCCAACGGTCAGGTGGCGCCCGGCGAGCTCACCCGCGACGTGGCCGAGCGCTTCTTCCGCGACCCCTCGCTGGAGGCGCTGGCGCTGGTGGAGCGGGGGTGCCCGGTCGGGCTCATCACCCGCCCGCGCCTGCTGCTCAAGCTGGCCCGCGGCTTCGGCCACGAGCTCTACGCGCGCAAGCCCATCGCCCGCATCGGCGACCCCCACCCGCTGGTGGTGCGGGAGGACGCCGGGGTGGTCGACACGGTGGCCGCCGCGCTCGATCGCGCGCCGGCGGCCCTCTACGACGAGGTCGTGGTGGTCGACGCCGCGGGGCGCTACCGCGGCCTCCTGTCGGTGCGGGCGCTGGTGCTGCAGCAGGGGCTGGCGCTGGCGCGCAGCGCCGCGGAGCGGGAGGCCGCGCTGGCACGCAGCGCCGACCTGGAGCAGCTGGACCGGCTGCGCACCCAGTTCCTGGCGCACGCCACCCATGAGCTGCGCTCGCCCGTCAACGTGGTGGTGAGCGTGGCCGAGCTGGTGCGGCGCCACGCCGAGAAGGGGGCCTGGCACCAGGTGGCGGCCCGGCTGCCGACGCTGCAGCGCTCCGCCGCCACGCTGCGCGCCACCGTCAACAACATCCTCGACCTCTCCAAGCTCGAGGCCGGCAAGGCCGAGGTGTCGCTCGGGACGGTGGAGCTCGTCCCGCTGCTGGAGGACGTGGCCGGCATGGCCCGCCTGCTGGCGGGCGAGAAGCCGGTGTCGGTGGTGCTGGACCTCGACGCCGCGCCGGCGGAAACCGTCACGGACGGCCTCAAGGTCCGGCAGATCATGACCAACCTGGCCTCCAACGCCGCCAAGTTCACCCAGCGCGGGCGGGTCACCATCGGCGCCGCGGCCGCCCCCGGCGGCCTCCGGCTGTGGGTCGCCGACACCGGGGTGGGCATCCGCCAGGAGGACCTGGCGCGGCTCTTCAAGCCCTTCGGCCAGCTGGCCGACGCCGCCTCCAGGCAGCACGAGGGGACCGGCCTGGGCCTGGTCATCACCCGCTCCATGGCCCACCTGCTGGGCGGCCGCGTCGAGGTCGTGAGCCGCCATGGCGAGGGCACCACCTTCACCGTCCACCTGCCCTGCGCCGAGGAGGCGACACCATGACCAGGACCCGTGTGCTCATCGTCGACGACGACCGCGCTCACCTCGAGACCACCCGCGAGCTGCTGGAGGACGAGGGCTACGAGGTGCTGCTGCAGGCCGGCCCCTTCGGCGCCACCGAGCGGATCATGGTGACCCGCCCGGACGTGGTGCTCCTGGACGTCAACATGCCGGCCCTCTCCGGCCAGACCTTGCTGCCCATCCTCAAGGCGCGCGAGCAGACGCGGGACACGCCGGTGGTCTTCCTCAGCTCGAACGACGAGGAGATGCTGCGGTCGCTGGCGCGGCGGCACGGCGCGGCCGGCTGGGCCTGCAAGGGGGACCTCCCGGGGCTGCGGCGGGCCCTGGTGCGGGCGGTGGCGGAACGGGCGCCACGGCGCCCCGGCGTCGCCGAGCGCGGGGAGCCCTGAGCGGCGCGCTCGTGGCGCGGCCGTGACGGCGACACCGGAGCGCCTCGCAGGGTTCACCGAACCGCTCCGGCGCCCCAGCGCTTCCCGGCGCACCTTGTGCCCGTCCACCACGGGACGGGAGGTCACCTCATGATCCGCAGTCCGCTCAAGCTGGCCCTGGCACTCGCCGGGATCGCGATCTCGCTCGCCGGCTGCACCGGCGACACCGGTGCCGCCGGAAGTCCCGGTCCGGCTGGCCCACCGGGTCCCGCTGGCGCCGCAGGAACGGCCGGTCCGACGGGCCCGACCGGTCCGAGCGGTCCCACCGGTCCCACCGGTCCCACCGGTCCCTCCGGTCCCACCGGCCCTGCCGGCCCTGCCGGCCCTGCCGGCCCTGCCGGCCAGGCGCCCCCCGGCCCGAACCTGCCGTCGATGGTGGCGCTCGCCTTCACCGGCGCCACCGGCGACCTCCCCACCTACGTGAAGGGGCTGGTGGCCGACGTCGCCGCCGGGACCCGCACCGCCGCCTCCGCCTTCGTGGCCGCCGCCTCCACCGACGACCTGCGCGCCATCTCCGGCGTCCACCCCAGCGTGGTCGCCTCCTGGATGGATCCCATCGCCTTCGGCCTCACCCCCGCCACCCCGCGCTTCGGCGCCAACAACGACTACATCGCCTGGTTCGGCGACGGCTGGGATGCGGTGGCCGGCGCCCCGCCG
>JANNKC010000194.1:0-15338 GCA_031396105.1 Anaeromyxobacter sp. | reverse complement strand
GCGCGGAAAAAGGGGACACCGCCTCCGTCGAACTGTTCATCAAGGGCAAAATGGAGGCCGATGCCGTTCTTCCGCGCACTCGATCTCGACCAGCGCCCGGTCTTCGCCACCGCCATCGCGACCGGCCTCCGCAAGGGGGAGCTCTGCGGCTGCCGCAAGGACGACATCGACCTGAAGCGGCGGTTGATCTTCGTGCGCCGTTCCTACGACCGCCCCATCCCGAAGGGGAACGAGGAGCGGGTCGTGCCGATCCCGGAAGCCCTGGTGCCCTTCCTCGAGCAGGCCATCGACTCGGCTCCGGGTCCCTTGCTCTTCCCAGACGAGAGCGGGTCGATGCGGACGCCCTTCTGGCAGCCGGAGGACATCCTCCGCCGAGCCCTGAAGCGCGGTGGAGTGGTGACGAGCTACACGCACGTGTGCCGGCGGAAGGGCTGTGGCTACTCCGCGGATCGCCAGGACGCCACGATCGAGCCCTGCCCCAGGTGCGGGTTCAAGCTCTGGCCCAAGGGCAACGTGCGCAAGATCCGGTTCCACGACCTGCGCCACACCTACGCCACCCTGCTCCTGATGTTCGGGGCCCAGCCGAAGTCGGTGCAGAAGCTCCTGGGCCACGCGGACCCGCGGACCACCGACCAGTACGTCCACCTGCTTCCCGACTTCATGAGCCAGGAAGTCAACAGGCTTCAGCTCGGAATCGAGTCGCTGACGCCGGCGAGGCGGGAAGACGCCGGGATCGTCGGCAAGGTTTCGCAGTCGTTGTCAGAGGATGGGAGCGACCTTGGTATCCCCTTGGTATCCACCCCCGAGACACCAAAAGTAAGAGGCCGGAACCAGTCGGTTTCCCGAGCGATTCCAGCCTCTTATGATACGGGGTGTATGGGATTCGAACCCATGGCCTCGGCCGTGACAGGGCCGCGTTATAACCAACTTAACTAACACCCCAAAATTTGAAATGGGCGGAGCAGGTGTCGAACCTGCGACCCTCGCCGTGTAAGGGCGACGCTCTACCCCTGAGCTATCCGCCCAAGGCGAAAGAGGAGCGGTTTCTAGCCTGCCCACCGCCCCCTGTCAACGGGTCGCCCGCCGTCGGCGCTCGCAGGCCGCCCGGCCTCCAACCTGCCGCGGCGAAACGCATTCTCCCGCCACGCAGGGTACCCTGGGGACCCCGTGTTCTGGCGCCGGCGACCCAAGGACCGCAACGAGCTGGTGGCGCTGGCCAACCGGGCCCGGGCACGCGGTCACCTCAAGAAGGCCATCGCCGGCTACCGGAAGGCGCTGGAGATCGCGCCCGGCGATCTGGCCATCCACGCGGTGCTCGCGCCGCTGCTGGCCCGGCGGGGCCAGAAGGACGATGCGCTCCAGAGCTTCGCGCTGGCCGCCGACGGCCAGCTCAAGCTGGGGTTCATCGACCGGGCCGTCTCGCTGCGACGCCAGGCGGCCGAGATCTTTCCGGAGGAGTACCCGCTCTGGCAGGAGCTCACCCGCCTCCACATGGTGCGGGAGCGCCGCGCCGACGCCGTCGCCGCCCTGCTGGCCGGCGGCCGGAAGCTGCTCCGCTCGCCGCACCGCGAGGTCGGAGTCCAGGTGCTGCGGCGGGCCCTGGAGCTCGAGCCACGGCACGTCGGGGCGACGCTCCTGCTCGCGACCACGCTGGCCAGGCTCGGGCGCAAGGCCGAGGCGCTGCAGCTCCTCGACGAGCTCGACCCGCGGGCGGGTGGCGCCACGCTGCGGCGGGCCCGGAGGCTGGCCTTTCGCCTCTCGCCCACGCCGCGCCGCCTCTGGATGTGGGTGAAGGCGGCGATCGGGAGGCGATGATCCGCCTCTCGGCGAGCCGGGCTCCCGGGAAACCCGTTCACCCCCACCGCTCGCAGCTTGTCCCTCCGCCGGGCCGGTGGTACAGCGGCCGCCGCATGGCGTTCAAGAAGGGGCAGAAGATCGTCCACCGGGCCCAGCGGGCCTGGGGCGTGGGGCTCATCGTCGAGGTGGGCGACGAGGGGCGCCGGCTCGCCGTCCGCTTCGCGGGGCGCGAGGGCGTCACGGTGGTCTCGGGGCGCGATCCGGCCATCGTCGAGGTCCCGGCCGACACGCCGCTCGAGTCGGGCGCGGGCGGCCCCATCGACGCGCTCGTCTCGGGCCAGCCGGGGCCGGCCTCGGCCTTCGCGCTGCGCTCCCGCGTCCTGCGCCTCGAGGCGCTGCGCCGCGCCGACGGGCTGGGCGCGCTGCTCTCCTCCCGCGTCCACGTCCTGCCGCACCAGGTGGGCGCCGCCGGCCGCATCCTGGCCGACCGGCTGCCGCGCTTCGTCCTGGCCGACGAGGTG
The DNA here is from genome assembly GCA_031396105.1 of Anaeromyxobacter sp. Taxonomy (GTDB): domain Bacteria; phylum Myxococcota; class Myxococcia; order Myxococcales; family Anaeromyxobacteraceae; genus JADKCZ01. The sequence goes on along the minus strand of JANNKC010000194.1, from coordinate 13,020 downwards.
GGGCTCGGCAAGACGGTGGAGGCGGGCCTGGTCTTCGCCGGCCTGCGCCAGCTCGGCCTGGCCGAGCGGGTGCTGGTGGTGGTGCCGGAGCACCTCGCCTTCCAGTGGCTCGCCGAGCTCTTCCACAAGTTCAACGCGCTCTTCACGCTCCTCACGCCGGACCGCATCCGCTCGCTGGGCGGCGCCGAGGCGGCGCTGGCCCGCTCCCCGCACGCCATCCTCTCCTTCGAGACGCTGCGCGCCGACGCCGAGCTCGCCGACACGGCCGCCGACCTGCCGCTCGACCTCGTCATCGTCGACGAGGCGCACCACCTCTCCGACGACGCGCTGCACGCGGTGGTGGGGCCGCTCTGCCGCGCCTCCTACGGCGCGCTCCTCCTCACCGCCACGCCGGTGCGGCTCGACCCGCGCGAGTACTACCGCCTCCTCTCGCTGGTGGAGCCCATCCCGACCACCAGCGAGGAGGGCTTCCTCGAGCGCCTCAAGCAGCACGAGGCCTACGCCGAGGTGGCCCGGGCGCTGCTCGCCGGCGGGCCGGTGGCGGCGGCGCGGAAGCAGCTCAGGAAGCTCGCCCCGGACGACGCCACCCTCGAGGACGCCGACCTCCCCCGCGACGCGCTCCTGGCGCACCTGGCCGACCGCTACTCGCTCTCGGCCCGCCTCATCCGCAACCGCCGCGTCAAGGTGGGCGCCTTCACGGCCCGCGTGCTCCGCCGCAAGGACGTGGCCGAGGGCCAGAAGGTCCAGGCCCTCACCGAGCTCTGCGCCGGGCTGGCCCGCGACCACGAGAAGGTCCTCTGCTTCGGCGGCGACCTCGAGTCGCTGCGCGCCCTGCAGGCCTCCATCGGCGCGGCCGGCTTCGAGGCGCTGCTCTACGACGACGTCCCCTCGCTCGAGGCGCGCGACCGGCTGGTGGCCCGCTTCCGCGATCCCGAGGGGCCCATGGTCCTCCTCTCCGGCGAGGCGGGCGGCGAGGGGCGCAACTTCCAGTTCGCCTGCCACCTGGTCTGCGCCGACCTGCCGGAGTCGCCGCTGGTGCTGGAGCAGCGCATCGGCCGCCTCGATCGCCTGGGCCAGGTCCGCCCGGTGGAGATCCACCTGGTGGTCGAGCCGGGCGAGGAGGCCTTCCTGGCCGACCTCTACCAGCACGAGATCGGCATCTTCGAGGAGCCGGTGGGCGGCCTCGACACGGTGCTGGCGGCGCTGCCGGACGAGCTGGCGGCGCTGCGCCGCAAGAAGACCGAGAGGACCCGCCAGGCCTTTCGCGAGAAGCTGGCCGCCCGGGTGGCCGAGGGGCGCAAGGCCCAGCACGACGGCGACCCGCTCCTCGACATCCGCTCGGCCGCGCTGCCGGAGCTGGCCGGCCTGGTGAAGAACGCCTTCGCCCGGCTCGGCGAGGAGCCGCCCGAGGGCATCGAGGCGCTCACCGGCGTGCCCACCGAGGCGGGCATGGAGGCGCTCCGCGAGGCGCTGATCACGCTCTCGCGCTGGCTCGAGGAGGAGCTGGAGGAGCTCAGCACCGAGGTGGGCCACCGCGTCGGCATGGAGGTGGACACCGACCAGAACGTCCACCCGTTCGAGGTGGCCTTCACCATCGGCGCGGGGCTGCGCATCGAGGCGCTCCCGGGCATGACCATGCCGGACGAGCCGGAGACCTTCCTCGGCTCCTTCTGGCGCGAGACGGCGGTGGCGCGCGACGAGCTGCAGTGGTTCGCCACCGGACACCGGCTGGTGGAGGCGCTGGTGGGGTTGGTGCGCGACGGCGACGCGGGCCACGCGGCCGCGGTGCGCCGCACCTGGGCGCCCCGCCGCGGCGCGCTCCACGCCCGCTTCGAGCTCCGCTGGGCCACCGCCGCCGACCTGGCGCCGGGCGCGCGCATCGGCTCCCGCCAGGCCTCGCGCTACCTGGACGGCGCTCCCATCGCGGCCATGGTCGACCTGGAGACGGCGCGCCCCTTCACCGGCGGCGCGGCGCGCCTCGAGGAGGAGCTCGAGGGGGTGGAGGACGCCAAGGTGGGGCCGGTGCCCGGGCCGGCGCTGGAGGCGGCCCTGGCCGTCGCCGAGCGCGAGGCCGAGGTGGAGCTCACGCGCCGCAAGGCGGCGGCGCAGGCCCGGCTCACGGCCCAGGCGGCGGCCGAGGAGGAGCGGCTCATCGAGGCCGGCTTCGCCGGCGGCGCCGACCGCGAGACCATCGACTACGCCCTGGAGCGGCTGCGCCAGCACCGCGACATCACCGGCGCGTCGATCGAGAAGGTGAAGCTGCAGCTCGACGCGGTGGCGGTGGTGGTGCCGTAGGTCTCTCGGGGCGCCCCTCGACTCCGGCTTCGCCTACGCTCGGGGCGACCGGACCTGGACTTCATCCCTGCGGGCCAACGCTCCGGCGCCCGGGGTGTGGGTCCGGCTCGGGCGCCCGGAGTCAGGAGTCCGGTCGTGCCGAGCTTAGCGACCGGAGTCAGGAGTCCGGTCGTGCCGAGCGTAGCGGCCGCGAAGCGGGCGCGGAGTCGAGGTACGCGCCCGGCTCAGTACGCCGCCTGCCGCACCGCTGCACCGGCCAGGAGCGCCCGCAGCGCCTCGGCCGCGTCGCTCCCCTCGAACGCCATCCCGCCGGGCGCGTCTCGCAGCCCCTCGGGAACGGCCTCGGGCGCGGGGCCGCACACCACCATCGGCAGCCGCAGGCCGCGCGCCAGGTCCTCCAGCAGCGGCGCGGCGTCGTCCGCGGGCAGCAACACCAGCGCCCCCACCGCGCCCGCCGCGAAGGGGCGCCAGAGCGGCCGTTGCTCGGGCCCGCCGGGCAGCTCCACCAGGTCGAGGCGCACGCCGTCGCCCAGGTCGAGCCGCCCCAGCGTGCCGAAGGTGCCGCCCAGCGGCGTCTCCGGCGCGGGCACGAAGCCGGGCAGGGTGGCGAAGCGCAGCAGCGCCGCCCTGCGCGAGAGCGGCCCGCCGCCGGCCACCACCACCTTGCCCACCGTCTGCGGGCCGGAGGAGCGGCCGCGCGCCACCCGGGCGCGCAGGGCGTGGAGCTCGTGCGGCGCCAGCAGCGCGGCGGCGGCGGGCGGCGCCGCGGCGGCCTTCCGGCGCGCGAAGCCGCGCTCCAGCAAGGTCGAGACGGCGCGCGCCGCCTCGAGATCGCTGGCGTGGCAGCGGTCCAGGAGCTCGCCGAAGGCGCGCGGCACGGCCAGCAGCCCGACCACCTCCTCGGTGACGGGGTGGAGCCCGCCGGGCAGCTCGGCGGCGCCCACGGCCAGCTCGATCCGGTCGGCCGGCGCCGGCAGCGTGGGCAGCAGGGCCGCCAGCTCGTCGGCCTGCCGCAGCCCCTCCAGGAGCAGCTCGTCGAGCCGCCGCTCGATCCGCTCTGCCGCCGGCGCCACGCCGGGCTGGAAGGTGAACTGCCCCTCGCGCCGCGTCAGCAGCCGCCAGAGCGCCTTCTCCGCGGTGAGGGCGCCCAGCGTCGCGTCCACCACCCGACCCTCGCGCAGCAGCACCTCGGCCCGCTCCCCCTCGCGCTCCACGGTGAGCCGCCCGGTCTTGCGGTTCATCGACAGCACCTGGAGCAGGTCCGGCAGCGGGATCTGGGCCAGGTTCCCCTCCAGCTCCCGGCTCTCGCCGGCGGCGCGCGCCGCGTCGGAGCGCCGGAAGATCTGCTCGATGCGCGCCAGCGCGGCGTCCAGGTGGAGCGGCTTCTCGAGGTAGCTCCCCAGCCGCAGCCGGTCCGGGTCCGGCGTGAGCCCCATGAGCACCACGGGGATCCGCTCGGTGCGCGGGTTGGTGCGCAGGATGCGGACGAAGGTGCGGGTGTCGAGCAGCGGCGTCCGGTCGTCGAGCAGGATGAGATCCGGGAAGCGAAGGATGGCCACCTGCAGCGCCCGCGAGCCGTCGTGGGCGGCCTGCACCTGGTAGCCGCGCTGCCGGAGCGCCGGCGCCAGCAGGCGCACCGTCTCGGGGTCGGCGTCGGCGATCAGGATCTTACGGGCCGGGGGCATGGGCGCTCGCTCGGGTCAGACGGGCTGCAGGTCGTAGAGGGCCTGGAGCTTCGCCACCAGCAGGTCCACCAGCGGCACGTCGGAGGTGTGGAAGGCCCGGCCGCCGGGGCCGCTCAGGTAGGCGTAGGCGGAGTGCTCGGAGAGGAAGAGCAGCACCTCGTGCCCGGCCAGCCGCTTGTCGCCGTCCAGGTAGACCTCGGTGACCAGCGGGTGGTCCACCGGGGCGCCGCCGCCGCGCGGGCCGAGCAGGACGACGTGCACCGAGGCGTCGCTGGCCCGGCCGCCGCCGTCGCCGCCGGGCAGCGCCGCCAGCACCGGCGCGCGCGACAGGCCGCCGGGCGTGCCCACGTAGAGCAGGCCGCGGGCGCGTGGGTCCCGGGCGATCTCGCGGGCCGCCTCCCGCTGCAGCGCCTCCAGCCGTTCGGGGTCGGCGGCCGGGCGCGTCGAGGGCGAGGAGTCGGGCAGCGGCACGCCGGGGTCGAGGAGCAGGTCGCAGAGCTCCCAGAAGGCCCCCTTCTCCAGGTCATCGAGGTGCAGCCGGCGCACCAGCGAGCCGCGCTGCGCCTCCACCCGCTCGCGCGCCCAGTGGAGCAGCTCGTCGAAGTCCGCCCCGTCCTTGGGGAAGGCGGCCGAGCCCATGGAGAGGAGCAGCGGCGCCCGCTCCTCCAGCTGCCGGATGGAGGGCTCGACGCGGATCTCCTCGGCGGCGCGCCTGAGGAACATGAGCGCGCCGAAGGAGTCGGTCTCGGGCAGGAGGACGTAGTACTCGCCCTCCGAGACCTTGGCCAGGATGTCGGCGTCGCGCACCACCCGCGAGATGGCGCCCACCAGGTCGCGCGTGGCGCGCCGGTAGAGCTCGCGCCCGCCCGCCTTGCGGAGCTGCTCCACGTTGTCGATGGCCACCACCGCCAGGGAGAAGGCGCGGCCGTAGCGGCGCGCCTTGTAGAACTCCTTGCCGGCGTAGTCGACGAAGTAGGCCAGGTTGTAGGCGCCGGTCTCGCGATCCCGCAGGCCGATGCGCTCCAGCGCCTGGAAGCGGCGGGCGTTCTTCACGGCGATGCCGGTGAAGTCGGCCACCGCCAGCGCCGCGGCCTGCTCGTCGCCGCCGAAGCGGCCGCGCGCCCGGTCGGAGAGCAGCGCCAGCCCGAGCGGCTCGCCGTCGGCGGTGAGCGGCACGTAGAAGGCCTCGCCGGGCGAGGCGCCGGGGGCCGGCAGGACGCGTCCCTCCTCCAGCGCCGCCGCGAAGGGCGCCGCCTTGGGGTCGATGCGGGCCGGCAGCGCGGTGCGGTCCACCAGCCCGCGGTAGCCGCGCAGCGTGAGCTGTCCCTGCTCGTCGGCGATCCAGAGCGCCGCCCCCTGGGCGTCGGCCACCCGTGCCAGCACCTGCAGCGCCAGGTCCTGCAGCTTCTCCAGGTCCAGCGTGGCCAGGATGCGCAGGCTCTCGCGGTAGAGCGCCTGGCGCTTCACGAACTCCAGGTTGTCGGCCAGGAGCTGCCCGTGCTCGCGCTTGAGCTGCACGCGGGAGAGCGCCTTGGCGGCCACCGAGCCGAGCAGCTCCGCCTCCACCGGCTTGAGCAGGAAGTCGGCGCAGCCGGCCTTCATGGCGGCCACCGCCAGCTTCACGTCGTCGCGCCCGGTCACGGCCACGATCTCCAGCTCCGGATCGAGCCGGCGGGCCTCGCGGATCATGGAGAGGCCGTCCACCAGCCCCGGCATCACGAGGTCGGTGAGCACCAGGTCGAGCCGCTCCTCGCCGAGCAGCCGCAGCGCGTCCTCGCCGGAGGAGGCCACCCGGACCGAGTGGCCCAGCCCCCCCAGGATCTCGGCGAAGAGCTCCCGGAACAAACGCTCGTCGTCGACGACCAGGATCCGTCCCGGGGCCATGTCAGCGCTCGGCCTCGCCCTCGAAGACCCGCACCGCCGGCCCTCGCATGGTGACGCGGCTCAGGTCGGCGGCCACCGTGACGCGGAGCGCGCCGCCGGGGAGCCGCACCTCCACCGGCGCCCCGGTGGGCACCAGGCCGGCCCGCGCCGCGGCCACCGTGGCCGCGCAGGCGCCGGTGCCGCAGGCGTCGGTCAGGCCGGCGCCGCGCTCCCAGACCACCAGATCGATGCCGGAGGGGCCGGGCCGGGCCAGCCCCACGTTGACGCCGCCCGTCACGGCCTGCTCGATGGCGGGCCCGACCGCCGCGGCCCGCTCGCGGGTGGGGACGTCGAAGAGCACGGCGTGCGGGTTGCCCATGAAGACCCGCACCGCGCGGAGCCGCTCCGAACCCACCGTGAAGTCCTGCTCCCCCTCCAGCCGGGCCGGCCCCATCTCCACCGAGACGGCCTCCACCGCGCCGCCCTCGTCGCGGTGGACGGTGCAGGCCTTCGGGCCGGCGTCGGTGTCGATGACCACCTCGCCGGCCAGGCCGCGCGCCTCGGCGAGGTGGCGGGCCACGCAGCGGATGCCGTTGCCGCACATGGCGGCCACCGAGCCGTCGGAGTTGTAGATGTGCATGCTGGCCGCGGCGCCCGGGGTGCGCGGTGGCAGCATCGTGAGCACGCCGTCGGCGCCCACGCCGAGGCGGCGATCGCACAGGCGGCGGGCCTGCCCGGCGTCCATGAGCGGACCCTCCACGAGCAGGAAGTCGTTGCCGAGACCCTGGTACTTCACGAAGTGGAGGGGGGGCACGGGGGGCATCGTAGCCGTTCACCCGCAGAACGTCGCGATGGCCCTCTCCAGGATGTCGGCGGCCCGGTGCAGCTCTTCCACCTTGACGTGCTCCCCCGTGCGGTGGGCCACCCGGATGTCGCCCGGGCCGAAGACCACGCCCTCCGCCCCCATGCCGGCCACCTCCGGCAGCTCGGTGCCGAAGGGGACGGTGGTGCTCCGGTGGCCGCTGGCGGCCTCCAGGAAGCGGACGATCTCGGCCTCGGGGGGCGTCACCGCGGCGGCGTCGGTGCGCAGCGGGCTCACCGCGGCGGTGAGCCGGCCGCCGCTGGCCTCCACCAGCCGCTGGCAGGCCTCCTCCAGCAGCCGGAGCGCGCGGCGCGGGTCCTGGCCGGGCAGCGGGCGCCACTCGTAGCTGAAGCGGCACTGGCCGGCGATGATGTTGCGCGCCTTGCCGCCCTGGATGACCCCCACGTTCCAGGTGGTGTAGGGCGGGTCGAAGGCCGGGTCGACCTGCTCCTTCAGCACGGCGCCGATCCGCTCCAGCTCGGCGAAGAGCCGGCCGGCGGCGTGGATGGCCGAGGCGCCCACCTCGGGGTAGGCGCTGTGCCCCTCCAGGCCGCCGATCTCCACCTCCACGGCGCAGTAGCCCTTGTGGGCGCGCACCGGCACCAGGCTGGTCGGCTCGCCCACGATGGCGTGGCGCGGGTGGACGCGCCCCTCGGCCAGCGCCTGCTTGGCCCCCAGGCAGCCCACCTCCTCGTCGGCGGTGAAGAGCAGCGTGAGCGGCAGCGTGCCGGCGGCGGTGCGGGCGGCGGCGGTGACGGCCGCGGCCAGGAAGCCCTTGGTGTCGGCGGTGCCGCGCCCCCAGACCGCGCCGTCGCGCAGCGGCGCCTGCAGCGCCTCCTTCCACTCGGCGTCGAAGGGGACGCAGTCGGTGTGGCCGACCAGGGCCAGGCCGCCGGGCTGCTCCGGGCCGCGGCGGCACACCAGGTTCTCCTTGGGCACGCCGTCGGCGTCGCTCCAGCGGACGCGCCGCACCTCGAAGCCGAGCGGCCGGACCTGCGCCTCGAGCAGGTCGAGCACCGGGCCGTTGGGGCGCGTCGAGGTGGAGTCGATGCGGACGAGCGCCTGGAGCAGCGGGACGAGGTCCATGAGGGGAGAGAGCGTACCCGAGGTCGGGGCCGGGCGCTCAGTACCGCGTCTTCAGGTGTTCCACCAGCGAGCGGTCTGTCCGGTAGATGTGCTCCCGGAGCCAGCCGGTGACCCGGTTGCCCACCCGGATGATGAAGAGGACGGTGGGCCCCTCGGCCTTGAACTCCCGGTAGAGGAGGCCGAACTCCTGGACGAAGCGGGCGTGCTCGGCCCGGTGCGCCTCCAGGTCCGGGTAGTCGGCCAGCACCATCATCCGCTCCTCGGCGGCGAAGTGGTGCACCACGTAGTCGCCCAGGAAGGTGAGCGTCTGGCCCACCTCCTCGCGGCTGCGCTTCTCGCGCGAGGCGGCCAGCAGCCGGTCGAGGCGGTGGAAGAGCTCCCGGTGCTGGCCGTCGATCTCCGGATCGCCGGTCTCGAGGTTGGTGTCCCAGGTGATGGGGATGCGGGTTTCCACCGTTCAGCCCTCCACCGCGGCCAGCCCGAGCGCGGCGCGGACCGCCGGATCGGTGCAGAGCAGGCGGAACTCGGCGCGGGTCAGCCAGGCGGTCCGCTCGCTGCGGCGGCCGCGCAGCGTCAGGCGCACCCGCTCGGCCTCGCGCGCCACCGTGACGGCGTGCCCGGCCCGCAGATCGCGCTCCAGCGAGCGCAGGTGGCGGTGGATGCGCATGGCCCGGCGCCCCTCGGGCGAGGAGAGGGCCAGGTAGTAGCGGTTGCGGCTGAAGCCCGGGTCCTCGCGAAGGCGCCGCACGGCCTGGGTGACGAAGTCCGCCATCGAGGGCGGGACGTTAGCACGCCGCCCGGCTGCTCGCGGAGGCCTGGCGGGCCTGCACGAAGCGGCCCAGCGCCACGTCGGTGAAGTAGACGTGGTCGCGGAGCCAGCCCACGGCGAGATGCTCCAGCTGGAGCACCAGCGCCGCGGTCGGGCCCTGCGCCAGGAACGTCTGGTCCACCTCGTGGAGCATGGCGGCGAAGTGGCGGTGCTCCAGCGCGTGCGCCTCCGCGGCGGGGTAGGCGACCTCGGCCATGAGCCGCTCCTCGGCGCCGAAGTGGTCCACCACGAACTCGCGCAGGAAGGCGAGCAGCCGCTCCGCCTCGCTGCGGTCGTTGTGGAGCATGGCGTCGAGCAGCCGGTCCACGCGGAGGAACAGCTCACGGTGCTGTGCGTCGATCTCGGCCACGCCGACCGAGAGCGTGCTGTTCCATTGGAGCGCCACGGAATGTCTCCCCCAAGCCGCCTCTGCAGGCGCGGTTCCCGTGGAAGCATGTAGGCATGAGGCGTGCCCAGGCATGTACCCGGATCACCTAGGGATTTCCTGGTTGGGGTGCGTCAAGGCACCCAGCGCTGCGTGCCATGCCCCGGTTCAAGGGCGGACGGAGGGTGCCGGAGGCCCGATCAGGCTGGCAGCGGCCCGCCCGTGGCGGCCAGCCGCTCCACGGCCCGCTCGCCGCGCCGCCCCTGCCGCCCCACCACCACCCCGGCCAGCCGGGAGCGGCGGAAGGTGGCCGCCGCCACGCGCCGGACGTCGGCCGGCGTGACCGCCTCCACCCGCCGGCAGCGCGCCTCGAACCCCTCCGGCGCCGACAGGATCTCGCCGGCGCCGTACCAGCCGGCCAGGTCCGCCGGGCTGTCGAGCGAGAAGGCCAGCGTCATGCGGTGGCGGCGCTGCACCCGCAGCAGCTCCTCCTCCGGCACCGGCGCCTCGGCCAAGGTGGCCAGCACGGCCAGGATCTCGGTGACCACGGCCGGCACCTTCCTCGGCGCGCAGGCGCCGTCCACCACCAGCATGCCGGCGTCGGCGAAGGTGTCGAGGCCGCAGTGGAGCGAGTAGGCGAGTCCGCGCTTCTCCACGATCTCGAAGGGGAGGCGCGAGGAGAGGCCGTCGTCGAGGAGGCGGCGGATGCAGAGGAAGGCCGGGTAGTCGGCGTGGAGCTCGGGCGGACAGGGGAAGGCCAGCGTGAGCTCGGCCTGCGCGTCGTCGTGGTCCACCAGCTCCAGGCGCGGCCCGTCCGGCCAGGCCGGAGGCGGACGCTCGGTGGAGCGGACCCCGCGCGGCAGGGCGCCCAGGTGGCGCTCCGCCAGCTCCAGCACCTCGGCGTGGCGCACCGGGCCGGCCACCGCCAGCACCATGTTGTCCCCGGTGTAGTAGCGCGCCAGGTGCGCCCGCACGTGGCGCGGCCGGAGCGCCTTCACGGTCTCGCGCGTGCCGCCGATCTTGAAGCCCAGCCCGTGGTCCGGGAAGACCAGCCGCTTCACCAGGTTGTCCGGGTCGATGTCGCGGCCGCCGGCGTCGATCTCGTCGAGGATCTCCTCCAGGATCACCTCGCGCTCCACCTCCATCTCCTTCAGGAGGGGGCGGCGCACCAGGTCGCCCAGGATGCCCACGCCCACGGGGAGCGCCCCCGGGTGGATGGGCGTGTAGTAGCAGCCGTGGTCGCGGGCGGTCACGCCGTTCAGGTTGCCGCCCACCGCCTCGACCGCCGCGTTCATGGCCACCGAGTCGGGCCAGCCCTCCGAGCCGCGGAAGAGGAGGTGCTCCAGGAAGTGGGAGACGCCGTTGACGCGCGCCGTCTCGTGGCGCGAGCCGGTGCGCACGTAGAGCGCGATCATGGCGGAGTGGAGGCCGGGGGCGCGGGCGGTCAGCACGCGCAGGCCGTTGCCCAGCACGGCGCGCTCCACCTCGCCCCAGCCGCCGCGGGCCGCCCACGGCGCCGCCCGCCCGCGCGCCGGGGCCTGCCGCACCGTGCGCCTGGCCCGCCCGCCGCGCCTCATGCGCCCACCGCCGCGGCCGCGGCCGCCACCGGCTCGCCGGGGCGCTCCTCCAGGGCCGCCGGCAGCCGCAGGGTGAAGGCCGTGCCGCGCCCCACCAGGCTGTCGCAGCGCACCGTGCCGCCGTGCTCCTGCACCACCTGCTGCACGAAGGCCAGCCCGAGGCCGGTGCCGCGCTCCTTGGTCGAGTAGAAGGGGTCGAAGATGCGGCCGAGGTCCTCGGCCGGGATGCCGCCGCCGCTGTCGCGCACCTCCACCTCCACCGCCTCGTCGACGCGCCGCGCCGCCACCGTGAGCGCGCCGCCGCCCGCCATGGCCTCGCGGGCGTTGCGCACCAGGTTGAGCAGCACGGCGCGCAGCTGCCCCTCGTCGCCGCGCACCGCCGGCAGGCCGGACGGCAGCTCGCGCCGCACCTCCACGCTGGCCGCGGCCAGCTCCGGCGCCAGGAAGTCGAGCAGCGACCCGCACAGCTCGGCCAGGTCCTGCCGGCCCGGGGCCTGCCGCGGCGGCCGGGCGAAGCGCAGGTACTCCTCGGTGACGGCGTTGAGCCGGTCCACCTCGCGCGAGATGGCGGCGCACAGGGCGCGCGCCTCCGGCGAGAGGTCCGGGCGCGCCTCCAGCTCCTCGGCCAGCAGCTCGGCGTTGAGCCCGATGGCGTTGAGCGGGTTGCGCACCTCATGGGTGATCTGGGCGGAGATGCGCCCCACCGCGGCCAGCCGCTCGGAGCGCCGCAGCTCGCGCTGCTGCGAGGCCAGCGAGGCGGCCATGGCGTTGAACTCGCCGGCCAGCAGGCCGATCTCGTCCTGGCTCTGCACCACCACCTGGCGCGACAGGTCGCCGGCCGCCACCGCCTTGACCCCCTCGGTGAGCCGCTCGATGGGGGCCAGCAGGCGCCGCGCGAAGAGGGCCGAGACCACGCCCACCAGCAGCGCGATGAGGGCGTAGATGACGATCAGGGCCACGGTGCGCGACTCGGCCCGCTCGGCGGCGTGGACCCGGTCGGCGATGCGGCTCTCCAGCATGGCCTGCAGCAGCTTCACGTCCAGCGAGAGGCCGCGCTCCAGCTGGCGCACGTCATGGGCGCGCGCCTCCAGCGGCCTGCCGGCCGGAGCGCCCGGCTCCAGCGCGTCGAGCAGGCCGCGCGCGGCCGCGTCGTAGTCCGACCAGCGGGCCGCCAGCGCGTCGAGCCGGACCGACACCTCGCCGAGCACCCGCGCGTCCTCCTCGCCGCCCAGCCGGGCGGCGTCGCGGGCCACCCGCTTGCCCTCCTCGATCTTCTCCCTCACCAGCGCCGGGAAGTGGGCCCGGGCCACCGGCAGGTAGGCGCGCCGCGCCGCCGGGTCCAGGTCGCCGGCCTCCAGCGCCCGGGCGGCCACCCAGTCCTTCACCTCGAGCTGGGCGGCGATGCGCCCCAGCGGGAAGTAGCCGGCCGAGAGCAGCCGCAGGTCCTGCCCCAGGGCGTGCAGCCGCACGATGGAGACCACCGCCACCAGGCCGAAGGCGGCCAGGGCGACCGTGAAGGTGAGGACGATCTTGGTGGCGACCTTGCGCATGGGCTCCCGGGGAGGCGCATCCTACTGCTTCCCAAGCCGGTGGATACCGGGTTAGCTAATGGGCTCCCCGGGTCCCAGCCATCCATCCACCCGCAGCCCCGTCCGCCGGAGCACCCCCAAATGACCAGCCTCGCCATGCTCGTCGCGCTCGTCGGCGTCCTCGCCGCCGTCGCCTTTTTCATGCAGGTCCGAGGTGCCCGCGCCGAGGCGGCCGCCCGCGGCGCCGAGGTGGACGGCGCCAGGGCCGAGGCCGCCGCCGCCCTGAAGGCGCTGGCCGAGCAGAAGGCCGAGCTCAAGGAGCGGCGCGAGGAGGCGTCGACCCTGAAGCTGCAGCTGGAGGCCTCCAGGAAGAAGGCCTTCGAGCAGGCCGAGACGCAGAAGAGGATGGGGGGCGCCCCCGCGCTCCGCGAGGAGCTGGAGAAGGTGAGCAAGCGGCTGGTGGAGGCGCGCGTCGAGGCGGATCACCAGACCGACGTGGCCCGTGCCGCCGAAGCGGCGCGCCAGAAGGCGGTGGCCGAGGCGGAGCGGAGCCGCACCGCGCTGGAGCGCAAGCTGGCCGAGCCCGCCCCGGTGGCGCCGGTCCCCCCGGACCTCGTCGAGGTGCAGACCCGGCTGGGCGGCGAGCTCGCCGCCGAGAAGGATCGGGCCGACAAGGGCGAGGCGCGCGCCGTCGAGCTGCGCAAGAAGCTCTCCGAGGCGGAGAAGGAGCTCAAGGTCCAGAAGGGACGCGTCGAGACGGAGCGGCGCGTCTACATGGTGACCAAGGGCGAGCTCGACCTGGCCCAGGATCGCTACGCCGAGCTGAAGCGGCGCAACGATGCCTTGCGCAAGGAGCACCAGGAGCTCATCGACGCGGTCCGGCAGGCGGCGCGCGAGGAGCGGCAGCTCGGGGAGAAGGCGGGCAAGGGT
>JANNKC010000189.1:0-4415 GCA_031396105.1 Anaeromyxobacter sp. | reverse complement strand
CGGACCGCCAGGGTGGCGGCGCGGCTGGTGGAGCAGGTGGCGCGGGGGGGGTGAGGTCAGCGGGCCCTGGCGCCCCCGGGCCCGCCCAGTGGCCCGCTCGCCGACCTCGCCGCCGCGCTCGAGCGGCTCGGCGGCGCGCAGACCCTCCGGGTCCGGGTGGAGCACCGCCACGCCTTCTCGCAGGGCGACGATCCGCCCCGCCCGGAGGGGCTGGTCTGGGCCGTGGCCGAAGCCGGGCCCGACGGCCTGAAGGTGACCTGGGACGGCGCCCTCCTCGCCGACGCCGACCGCGAGGAACGGCAGCTCGTCACCGACCCGGACGCCGCCTCGCCGGTGCGCGACGCCCTCTTCGACCTGCGCATCCTCACGCTGGCTCACGTGCTCGACGCCGCCCCCGAGCTCCTGCGCACGCTCCGCGGGGCGGAGCTCGTCGAGGCCCGCGACGAGCCGAAGGACGGGGTGCCGGCGCGCCTCCTGGTGCTCAAGGTGAAGCCGGCGCTCGGCTCGCGGGAGCGCAAGTACGTCAAGGAGGTGGCCGCGACGGCCCGCGTCTGGCTCGGCCAGGATGGCCTGCCCCTGGCCGCCGAGCAGGAGATCAAGGCCAAGGGGCGTGCCTTCCTGGTCATCACCTTCGACATCGAGGTCCGGGAGAAGCTCCGCTTCGCGCTCGAGGGCGACCGGCTGGTGGTGCTCCACCGGGAGAGCGAGCAGCGCTCCTCGGGCGCGGGCGACAAGAGCTGGCGCCGCAGCGTGACCGACCTGACGCCGCTGCGCTGACGCCGCAGCGCTGACGCCGCAGCGCTGCCGCAGCGCTGACGCGGCGCGCGCCCGGAGCGGCGCGGTGAAGGCCGCCATGCCTCTAAACGGCAGTTCGCGATCCGGCAACACCGGTCGTGCCGAGCCCTTCGACTCCGCCTCGCTGGCGCGAGGCTACGCTCAGGACAGGCTGCGCGCCTGCGCAGCAGGCGCGGAGTCGAGGTACGGCCCGCGTCCAAGGGCGGCCCCTCGACTCCGGCTCGCTTGGGCTCGCCTACGCTCGGGGCGTCCGGGGTGATCTCGATTCGTGCTCGGTCGTTTAGCCCCAGCGGACCTGGAACGAGGCCTTCATGAAGGCCGGCGCCGACCCCTCGACGCTGCTGTTCTTCCCGCTGGCGGCGTCGAGCCCGGCCTGGATGGTGCCGCGCAGGTAGGCCAGCGGGAGGAACTCGCGATCGAAGTCGATCCGGCAGGCCGTCTCCCCCTCCCACGTCACGAAGCGCTGGCCGTACCCGGTGGTGGCCTTGAAGGCGGTGGGCACCTGCGAGAGGAGCGCCTTCGGGCTGCGGCCGAAGGTCAGGAGCGTGTGGCCCAGCATGGAGCCGAGCACGCCGGCCGTGGCGCGGTAGCCGATCTGGAAGAAGACCTCCTCGGCGCTCCCCAGCGTGCGCTCCAGCCGGTCGGCCACCGCCCAGACCACCTGCAGCAGGTCGGGCACCGGGTAGGAGGAGAAGTCGGCACGCTTCCCCTTGGCGGCGGGGTCGCAGATGAGCACGGTGGGCTCGTCGGCGTGCTCGCGCACCACGTCGAAGGCGGCGTTGAAGGCCAGGCCACGGATGGTGTCTTCCCTGGTGGCGGCGGCGATGCGGGCTGCGAGGTCGAGCCGGTCGGCGGACATGGACCACGCATCATGCACCTTCCCGGGCCGGCGGTCCTGACGGTGCGCACCTTGACTCATGTCCGTCCGTTCAGTATTCATCTGTTCAGGCCCGAACGTTCAACCGCATGGTTCAGGCATGGCTCGAGCATGGTCCAGCCGCACGGTCGCGGCTGTCAGACGAGGCGGCTAGAAGGCGGCACACCCGAAGGTCGACGGGGGCGCGTGAAAGCGCCCCTTCCAAGGAGAAGAGCGATGGCAGTGGGTCCGGAGAAGGAGAAGGCGATCGAGCTGGCCGTCTCGTCCATCGAGAAGGCGTTCGGCAAGGGCTCGATCATGCGGCTCGGCAACCAGGAGTCGCTGGTGAAGGACGTGGCGGCGGTCTCGACGGGGGCCACCTCCCTCGACATCGCGCTCGGCGTGGGCGGCTTCCCGCGCGGCCGCATCATCGAGATCTACGGCCCGGAGTCCTCCGGCAAGACCACCCTGGCCCTCCACGCCATCGCCGAGGCCCAGAAGGCGGGCGGCATCTGCGCCTTCGTGGACGCCGAGCACGCCCTGGACGTCGGCTACGCCCGCAAGCTGGGGGTCCGCACCGACGACCTGCTCATCTCCCAGCCCGACTCCGGCGAGCAGGCCCTGGAGATCGTGGAGACGCTGGTCCGCTCCGGCGCCATCGACGTGCTGGTCATCGACTCGGTGGCCGCGCTGGTGCCCAAGGCCGAGCTGGAGGGCGAGATGGGCGACGCCCACATGGGCGTGCAGGCCCGCCTCATGAGCCAGGCGCTGCGCAAGCTCACCGGCACCATCTCCAAGTCGCAGACCATCGTCATCTTCATCAACCAGATCCGCATGAAGATCGGCGTCATGTTCGGCAACCCGGAGACCACCACCGGCGGCAACGCGCTCAAGTTCTACGCGACGCAGCGGCTCGACATCCGCCGCATCGGCGCCATCAAGGACGGCGACAACGTCATCGGCAACCGCACCCGGGTCAAGGTGGTGAAGAACAAGATGGCCCCGCCCTTCAAGGAGGTCGAGTTCGACATCATGTACGGCCAGGGCATCAGCCGCGAGGGCGACCTGCTCGACCTGGCCGCCCAGGAGAACGTGGTGGAGAAGAGCGGCACCTGGTTCAGCTTCGACGGCGAGCGGATCGGGCAGGGGCGCGAGCAGGCCAAGACCTTCCTGAAGGAGCACCCCGCCGCGCTCCAGAAGATCGAGGCGCTGGTCCTCGAGAAGTTCGGCGTCAAGCGCGGCCCGCCGGCCCACCCGGCCGAGGCCGAGGATGCGCCCGAGGAGAAGAAGGCGCGGGTCAAGGCGGTCAAGTGACAAGGCCATCGTCTTCGCGCTCGCGACCGCGGGCGCCCAGGCGACAGGGGCCGGCTCCGAGAGGGGCCGGCCCCGCTCTCTGGGGGCCATTAGGCTCCCCTCCCACCCCGAGGAGGACGCCGTGATCAGCACAACGATGCAGGACGCGCTCAACGCGCAGATCAACGTGGAGCAGTACTCCGCCCAGCTCTACCTGGCCATGGGCGCGCACTGCGAGACCTCCAGCTTCAGCGGCTTCGCGCACTGGCTGCGGGTACAGGCCGGTGAGGAGACCGCCCACGCCGTGAAGCTCATCGACTTCCTGGTCGACCGGGGCGGCCGGCTGGAGCTCCAGCCGGTCCAGGCGCCCCCGGCGGAGTTCGGCGGCGTCATCCAGGTCTTCGAGCAGGTGCTGGCCCACGAGCAGGGCATCACCGGCAAGATCAGCGCGCTCTTCGAGCGCGCCCGCGCGGAGCGGGACCACGCCAGCGAGATCACCCTGCAGTGGTACGTGACGGAGCAGGTGGAGGAGGAGAGCAACGTGGGCAAGATCGTGGCGCACCTCCACGCGGTCGGGGACAAGGGCGGCGGCATCTGGTACCTCGACTCCAGGATGGCGAAGCGCGGAGCGGCCTGAGCCACCGGCTCCCGCGCCGGCCCGGTCCGCCGGCGACGCGACGGGGTGGCGGCCGGGGTAGACTGCCCACCCGTGACCACCGACCTCACCTCCCGGGACTGGCTGGCCGGCCTCGTCGACGACGAGCTGTCCCGCTACGACGTGGCCGCGGCGCGCGCTCGCCTGCCCCGGGAGCTGCAGCCCGGGCAGGCCGGGCCGGACCTCGAGCCGGGGGCCCGGGTGCTGGTGGCCCGCTCGCTGCGCCTCCGCAGGCTGGAGGCCGCGGCGCCGGCGCCGCTCGACGCCTTCCTCCAGACGGTGCGCGGCCACGCCGACCTGGTGCTCGACCTGGCGCTGCTGGCCGGCGAGCCCTTCCACCGCCACCGCCGGCGCGCCTCCATCGCCGCGGCCCTGGCGGCGGCCCTTGGCGAGCCGGACATGGCGCTCGACGCCGACCCGGCCCACCCCGACCTGGCCTCGCCGCTCTCCATCGAGCGGGCCTTCCAGGCGGCGGGGCGGGCGCTCAGGCTCCGCTTCCACCCGCCGGGCGACCCGCTGCACGGCCTGCCGCTCTACCAGGGCGCGCTGGCGGTGCTGCGGCGCCACCTGGCGCGCGTCACCATGGGCGCCCACCGCAACGGCGGGCTGGACGCCGAGGCGCTGGCCCGCCACCGCGGCTACGCCCGGCGCGAGCTGGTGCTGCTGGTGGAGGCGGTGGCCGGCCTGACCGCGGCCGCCGCGCCGCCGCCCGGGCCGGAGGCGGCTCCGGCGCGGGCCCGGCAGCTGCTCCGGCTCGGCCGCAGGGGCCGCAGTGCGGCGCACGCGACCAACATTTTTGTGCCCCTGGACAAATTC
>JANNKC010000180.1:0-14955 GCA_031396105.1 Anaeromyxobacter sp. | reverse complement strand
TCCGGCGGAGACAAGCCCGTCGCCCGGCTTTGATGCGACGCAGGCGGCCCCTCGACTTCGGCTCGCTTGGGCTCGCCGCAGCCTGTCCTGAGCGTAGCCCAGCCCAAGCTGGGCGAAGTCGAAGGGCTCGGGGCGTCCGGGGTGATCTCGATTCGTGCTCGGTCGTCTGGGCCCGGGACGCACCGGAGGTATGGGCCACCGCCTGGGCCCGTGTACCACAACCCGGAGTGGGAACCGCACACGACGACGGCCGCCCCGTGAGGAGCGGCCGTCGGTGGCGTCCGGTGCGGTCCGGCCTCGCCTGAAAGGGCGGCCCCTCGACTCCGGCTCGCTTGCGCTCGCCGCAGCCTGTCCTGAGCGTAGCCCAGCCCAAGCTGGGCGAAGTCGAAGGGCTCGGGGCGTCCGGGGTGATCTCGATTCGTGCTCGGTCGTTCAGATGTCGAAGTAGAGCGCGAACTCCAGCGGCGTCGGGCGCATCCGGACCGGGTTCACTTCCTTGTCGTACTTGTACTGGATCCAGGTCTCGATGACGTCCTCGGTGAAGACGTCGCCCTTGAGCAGGAACTTGTGGTCCTTGCGCAGGCACTCCAGCGCCTCGTCGAGCGAGCCGGGCATCTTGGGGATGTCCTTCAGCTCCTCCGGCGACATGCCGTAGATGTCCTTGTCGAGCGGCTGGCCGGGGCTGAGCTTGTTCTCGATGCCGTCCAGGCCGGCCATCAGCATGGCCGCGAAGGCGAGGTAGCCGTTGGCCGACGGATCCGGCGAGCGGAACTCGATGCGCTTGGCCTTCGGGCTCGGGGAGTACATGGGGATGCGGATCGACGCCGAGCGGTTGCGCGCCGAGTAGGCCAGGTTGATGGGGGCCTCGAAGCCGGGCACCAGCCGCTTGTACGAGTTGGTGGACGGGCAGCAGATGGCCGCCAGGGCCGGGCCGTGCTTGAGGATGCCGCCGATGTAGTGCATGGCCATCTCGGAGAGGCCTGCATAGCCGTCGCCGGCGAAGAGCGGCTTGCCGCCCTTCCAGATGGACTGGTGCACGTGCATGCCGGAGCCGTTGTCGCCGTAGAGCGGCTTGGGCATGAAGGTGACGGTCTTGCCGTGGCGGCGCGCCACGTTCTTGATGATGTACTTGAACCACTGGAGCTTGTCGGCCATCTTCACCAGCGAGTCGAACCTGATGTCGATCTCGGCCTGGCCGGCGCTGGCCACCTCGTGGTGCTGCCGCTCCACGTGGATGCCCACCGACTCCATGACGCGGCACATCTCGGTGCGGATGTCCTGCTGCGAGTCGGTCGGGGCGACCGGGAAGTAGCCCTCCTTGTAGCGGGGCTTGTAGCCGAGGTTGCCGCCGGCCTCCTCGCGGCCCGTGTTCCACTGCCCCTCGACCGAGTCCACCTTGTAGAAGCCGTGGTTGACGCCGCTGTCGTAGCGGACCTCGTCGAAGATGAAGAACTCGGGCTCCGGGCCGAAGAAGGCGGTGTCGCCCAGGCCCGTGCCCTTCAGGTACTTCTCCGCCTTCATGGCGATGTTGCGCGGGTCGCGCGAGTACGGCTCCTTGGTGATCGGGTCGACCACGTTGCAGAGGACGGAGAGCGTCGGCTCCGCCATGAACGGGTCGATGGTGGCCGTGGTGGCGTCCGGGATGACCAGCATGTCGGAGGCGTGGATCGCCTGCCAGCCGCGGATCGAGGAGCCGTCGAAGCCGAGCCCCTCCTCGAAGATGTCCTCGGTCAGCTCGTAGAGGGGAATCGAGAAGTGCTGCCACGTGCCGATGAAGTCCATGAACTTCAGGTCGACATAGGTCGCCTTCTTCTCGGCGGCGAACTCGAGCACCTGCTTCGGGGTCGTAATGGCCATCGCGATCGTTTCTCCACGTGGAAAGGGGGGTGATGGCGGCGATCGATAGCACCTTCCGTGCCGCCTTGGGAGGCCCCGCCGTGGACAGAAAAAGCCTGCCGTGGCGGGGGGATTGCCCGTGGGCCTGCCTGAAACACGGGCAGCCGGCTGCCTGGGAAGCGGGCAGCCAGTGACCGCGAAGGAGTCGCTTCGAAGGACCGCTACTTCGCCTTCATCCCGAGGGCCCGCATCCGCTCCCGCAGGGTGTTCCTGTTCATCCCGAGCAGCTCCGCGGCGCGGAGCTGGTTGCCCTTGGTGCGCGCCAGCGCGGCGGCGAGGAGCGGCGCCTCCACCGCGGCCAGCGCCGCCTGGTACCGCCCGGCCTGCGGCGCCGGCGCGTCGAGCAGCGCCTCCACCATGCCGGAGACGCCGCGCTCGGCGTGGGCCGCCGCCGGCAGGAGCCCGATGAGGTCGTTGGCCGAGATGCGCGTGCCGTTCAGCTTGAGGAGCGCGCGCTGGATCACGTTCTGCAGCTCGCGCACGTTGCCGGGCCACGGGTGGGCCATCAGGAGCGGCTCGGCGTCCTTGCCGAGCGTGAAGCTGCGCCCCTTCAGCTGCTCGCCGTAGCGCGCGATGCAGTGGCGGGCCAGCAGGATGACGTCCCCCTCGCGCTCGCGCAGCGGCGGCAGCCGGATGGGCACCACCGCCAGCCGGTAGTAGAGGTCGCGCCGGAAGCGCCCGTCCTCCACCGAGCGCGCCAGGTCGGCGTTGGTGGCGGCCACGATGCGCACGTCCACCGGCAGTGGACGGCTGCCGCCCACCCGGTCCACCTCGCGCTCCTGCAGCACGCGCAGCAGCTTGGCCTGCAGCTCGAGGGGCAGCTCCCCGATCTCGTCGAGGAAGAGCGTGCCGCCGCTGGCCAGCTCGAACTTGCCGGGGCGCCGCTCCACCGCGCCGGTGAAGGAGCCCTTCTCGTGGCCGTAGAGCTCGCTCTCGATGAGGTCCCTGGGGATGGCCGCCATGTTGACGGTGATGAACGGCCCCTTGGCCCGCGTCGAGTTGGCGTGGACGGCGCGCGCCACCAGCTCCTTGCCGGTGCCCGACTCGCCCATGAGCAGCACCGTCATCTCGGTGCGCGCCACGCGGCCCACCTCCTTGTAGACCTCCACCATGGCCGAGGAGCGCCCCACCAGCGTCTCGGGGAGCGCCACCTCGCGGTAGCGGCGCGGCTCGGCGTTGGGGTCGATGTGCCCCTCGACGTCGCCGCCGCTCGGGTCGCCGTCGCCGGACTCGCGCGGGGCCACCGCCAGGTCGCGCACGATCCGCTCGACGCGGTTGAGGTCGAAGGGCTTGCCCAGGTAGTCGGCGGCGCCGCGCTTCATGGCCTCCACGGCCGAGCGCATGGTGTCCTCGGCCGTCATGACCACCACGAAGGGGGAGTCTGGCCGGCCGCCGATCTCGCCGAGCAGCTTGAGCCCGTCGTCGCCGGGGAGCCGCACGTCGAGCAGGAGCAGCCCGATGCCGTCGGGGCCGGTGCCGAGCGCGCGGAGCTTCTCCCTGGCCTCCTCGGCGCTGCCGGCCTCCTCCCAGGGGACCCCGGCCCGCTCGCAGGTGCGAGCCAGGACGAAGCGGATGGAGCTCTCGTCGTCGACGATCAGGACCTTGCGCACGGTCTGCCTCCAAGCAAGGCGGGGGCCAGCCCGAAGATCGGCCAGCATCCCCGCGGGTGGGGCGGGTCCTAGCCGACCTCCAGGGGGATGTAGACGTTGGCCTCGGCGCCGCCGCCGGCCCGGTTGCGCAGCTCGATGCGCCCGCCGTGGGCCTCCACGATGCGGCGCGAGATGGCCAGCCCGAGCCCGGTGCCGTGTGGCTTGGAGGTGGAGAAGGGGGTGAAGAGCCGGGCCAGCATGGCCTCCGGGATGCCCGGGCCGTTGTCCTGGATGGAGACCCGGGCCAGCGGCCGGGTCCGGCCGCTGGAGCCGCGCAGCCGGAAGGTGGCCACGCTGGTCTCCAGCGTGATGAGCGGCCCGGGCCGGTCGGCCACCGCCTCCAGGGCGTTCTTCACCAGGTTGAGGATCACCTGCGTGAGCTTCTCGTCGTCGCCGTGCACCGGCGGCAGCGAGGGATCGAAGCGGTCGTGGAAGGTGACCCGCTCGGCGCCGGGGAAGCCGCGCGCCAGGGCCCGCACGTCGCCCAGCACCTGGTGGATGTCCACCGGCGCCGTCTGCAGCGCCGCCGGGCGCGCCAGGTCCAGGAGCTCGCGCACCAGGCCGTCCACCCGCTTCGCCTCGCGGGCGATGACCTGGGCGTACTCGCGCGCGCCGCCCTCGGCCTCGCGGGCCAGGAGCTCGGCCGAGCCCTGCAGCCCCGCCAGCGGGTTCCTGATCTCGTGGGCCAGGCCGGCGGCCAGCGCCTCGAAGTTGAGGGCGCGCTCGCCGCCTCGCGGCACGCGCAGGACCACCACGGTGCCGGCGATGGTGGGGCCGTCGAAGAGCGGCGAGGCCTCCACCGAGATGGCCACGCCCGGGTCCTGCGGGCTGGGGAAGTCGGCCGACTGGCTCTCCTGCGAGAGCCGCGCCCGCTCCGAGATGACGGCGAGCTGCGCGCCGCCGGGCAGCGCCCGCGCCGGCAGCTCCACCGCCCGCTCCCGGCTCCGGCCGAAGAGCTCCTCCGCCGCGGGGTTCAGGTGAACCACGCCGCCGTCGGCGCCGATGATGACGATGGCGTCGGCGACGGAGTCCACGGCGGCGCGGGCGAGCGCCGCCGGGAGCGGAGGAGCCTTGCCGGTGCGGGCCACCCGGTCCCGCTTACAGCGCTTCCTCGCCGCGCTCGCCGGTGCGGATGCGGATGACCTCCTCCACCGGGACCACGAAGATCTTCCCGTCGCCGATGCGGCCGGTCTTGGCGGCGCGCTCGATGACCTCGACCACCTTGACGACCAGGGCGTCGGAGACCACCACCTCCACCTTCACCTTGGGGAGGAAGTCGACCACGTACTCGGCGCCGCGGTAGAGCTCGGTGTGCCCCTTCTGCCGACCGAAGCCCTTCACCTCGGTGGCGGTCAGGCCGGCCACGCCGATCTCGGAAAGGGCCTGCTTCACCTCGTCCAGCTTGAACGGCTTGATGATGGCCTCGACCTTCTTCACGGCTCACCTCGATGGAAGGAAAATGTGTGTTGACGCTACGCTCCGTCACCGCAGACGGTCAAGGTGCGGCTGCTCGACAATCGGGCAGCTGGCTGCCCGCGATCCGTACAGCGTGCTCGGGTCCCGAAGGTGCTGCTCCGCACGGCCCGCCGGATCGCCGCCCAGGAAAAGCCCCGGGACGCCGATCACTTGGGCCACGCGGGAGAATTCTGCAACGTGCAGGCCACGCGCGAACGGCCCGCTTCCGCGGCGGCAGGTCCTCCGGCGACCGCTCGAGCGCCCGACCCGCGCCGGCCTTCCCACCGTAGAATGCGGGGGTGACCTGGCCCCTCCTCGCCGCCTTCGCCCTCGCGGCCCTCCTCGTGGCCACCTGGGCCCACCTCGTCTTCTGGCGCTGGCGCCTGGCGGCGCCGGGGCGGGAGGACGAGCTCCTCCACGCCCGCACCACCGACGGCTGGGTGCTCTGCCTGGGGCGGCGAAGGCCGAAGGGCGAGCCGCGGGCGCCGCCGGTGCTGCTGGTCCACGGCATCGCCATGAACCGGCTGGCGCTCGACTTCGGCGTGGAGAGCCACTCGCTCTCGGCCCACCTGGCCGCCGCCGGCTTCGACTGCTTCGCCCTCGACCTGCGCGGCCACGGCGGATCCCGGCCCGAGCCGGGCGCGCCGCCCCGCTGGACGCTCGACGACTACCTCGCCCTCGACGTGCCGGCCGCGCTCGACGCCGTGGCCGCCGCCACCGGCGGGGCGCGCGTCCTCTGGGTGGGCCACAGCCAGGGGGCGCTGCTCGGCCTCACCGCCGCCTCCCGCCACCCGGACCGGATCGCCGGGGTGGTGGCGCTGGCCCCGCCGGTCCGCTTCACCGAGGAGGCGGCGCTGCTGCGCCTCCTGCCGCTCCTGGCCCGCCTCCGGCTGACGCGGCTGGCGGCGCGCCTGGTCGCCCCGTTCGCGGGCACCTGGCAGCCGCGCGCGGCCAACCTCTCCATCCAGCCCGGCGAGATGGACCGGCCGGTCTTCCGGCGCCTCCTCATGAACGTCATCGAGGACCTGCCGCCCGGCGTGGTGGCGCAGTTCGAGGCCTTCGTCCGCGAGGATCGCTTCGGCTCGGCGGACGGCGCGGTGGACTACCGGGCGGAGCTGGCCTCCTGCCGCGCGCCGGCCCTCTTCGTGGCGGCGCCGTCGGACGGCCTGGCGCCGCCGGCGGTGGTGGCCGAGGCGTACCAGCGGTGGGGCGGGGAGAAGTCGCTGCTGGTGCTCCCGGCCGGCATCGGCCACACCGACCTGCTGCTCGGCCGGCGCGCGCCCGAGGTGCTCTTCCCGGCGGTGCGGGCCTGGCTGGTGGCGCACTCGGCGCCCAGGGCCTGAGCCCTCAGGCGGCCCGCTGCGCCTCGCCGCGGACCCGCCCCAGCACCTCGGCCAGCTCGCCGTCGGCCAGGGTCTCCTTCACCAGCAGCCGTCGCGACCCCTCCACCAGCAGGTCGCGGTTCTGCAGGAGCAGCAACCTTGCGCGCTGGAAGGAGCCGTCCACCAGGTCGCGCACCGCCATGTCGATCTCCCGCGCCGTCTCCTCGGCGTAGAGCCGCCGCGGGCCGCCCAGCTGCCCGAGGAAGCCGGCCTGCTCGGTCTCGTAGGTCACCGGACCGAGCCGGCCGCCCATGCCGAAGCGGGTCACCATGGAGCGGGCGATGTCGGTGGCGCGCGAGATGTCGTCGGCCGCGCCGGTGGAGAGGTGGCCGAAGACCAGGTGCTCGGCGGCGCGCCCGCCCAGGAGCACCGCCATCTTGTTGAGCAGCTCGTCGCGGGTCATGAGGAAGCGGTCCTCGGTGGGGCGCGAGATGGTGTAGCCGAGCGCGCCGATGCCGCGCGGGATGATGGAGATCTTGTGG
The DNA here is from genome assembly GCA_031396105.1 of Anaeromyxobacter sp. Taxonomy (GTDB): domain Bacteria; phylum Myxococcota; class Myxococcia; order Myxococcales; family Anaeromyxobacteraceae; genus JADKCZ01. Next base: position 8,091 of record JANNKC010000180.1, on the reverse strand, counting down.
ACCGGGTCGGCGCCGGGGAGCGCCGAGGCCACCAGGGCGTGCCCCAGCTCGTGGTGGGCCACGATCTCCCGCTCCTTGGGGTTGAGCAGGCGGTTCTTCTTCTCCAGGCCGGCCACGATCCGCTCGATGGCCACGTTGAAGTCGGTCATGGTCACGGCCACCGCCTCGGCGCCGCGCCGGGTGGCGGCCAGGGCCGCCTCGTTGATCAGGTTGGCGAGGTCCGCGCCGGTGAAGCCCGGCGTCAGCGCCGCCACCTGCTCCAGCTTCACGTCGGCGTCGAGCAGCACCTTCTTGGCGTGCACCTCCAGGATCTGCACCCGGCCCAGCCGGTCGGGCCGGTCCACCAGCACCTGCCGGTCGAAGCGGCCGGCGCGCAGCAGCGCCGGGTCGAGCACCTCGGGCCGGTTGGTGGCGGCCAGCAGGACCAGGCCGGTCGAGACGTCGAAGCCGTCCAGCTCCACCAGCAGCTGGTTCAGCGTCTGCTCCTTCTCGTCGTGCCCGCCGCCCATGCCGCCCATGGAGTTGCGGGCGCGCCCCAGGGCGTCGAGCTCGTCGATGAAGATGATGGCCGGCGCCTTCTTGCGCGCCTGCTCGAAGAGGTCGCGCACGCGCGCCGCGCCCACGCCCACGAACATCTCCACGAACTCCGAGCCGGAGATGGAGAAGAAGGGGACGCTGGCCTCGCCGGCCACGGCCTTGGCGAGCAGCGTCTTGCCGGTGCCCGGCGGGCCCACCAGCAGGACGCCCTTGGGCATGCGGGCGCCCAGCCGGCCGTAGCTCTTGGGGTCCTTCAGGAAGGCCACGATCTCGGTGAGCTCGGCCTTGGCCTCGTCCACGCCGGCCACGTCGGCGAAGGAGGTCTTGGTGTCGGTCTCCACGTAGACCTTGGCCTTCGACTTGCCGATGGACATGAGCCCGCCGCCGGGCCCGCCGGCGCCGCCCTGCATGCGCTTCGCCAGGAAGAACCAGACGCCGAAGAAGAAGAGCACCGGCAGGATCCAGGAGAGGATCATGGGCACGACGTTGCTCTCCAGCCGGCCGGAGTAGGTCACGCCGGCGGCGTCCAGCTCCTTGCCGATCTCGGTGTCGACGCGGGTGGTGACGAAGCGGCTCTTGCCCTCCAGCGGCTTCTTCAGGCTGCCCTCGATCCGGTCGGGGCCGATGACCACCTTCTCGACGTCGCCGGCGCGCACCAGCCCCTGGAACTGGCTGTACGGGATGTTGGCCACGGCCTGGGAGCGCGCGAACAGGTCCTGGAGGAGGAGCACGCCCATGAAGGCCAGCGCGACGTAGAAGAGGTTGAAGCGGGTCTGGCGATCCATGACGGGGCTCCGGGGTGGCCCGCCGGCGGGTGACCGGCGCGGCGATGTGCATGACGTAACCACCGGCTGAGCTGCGACAAATACACAATCACTCAGAGAAACATTCACTGAACCTCATGACCGCAACCGGCCGCCATGAGAGATGTTCTGGCCGAGCGGGCGCTCCGCCGCGGCCGAAAGGGGGCTGCGACCGGATGGACGGCGGTAGGCTGCGAGGCCGATGCTCACGCTCATCGCAACCGGCCTCCTCCTCGCCGCCGCGCCGCTCGACTGCCCCCCCGGCACGGTCCCCAGGGGCGGTGCGCCGCCCGAGCTGTTCGAGGCCTGGTGCGCGGGGCGCCCGGACGCCTCCGGCACCCTGCGGCGCCACGGCCCGGCGAGGAGCTGGTACGACGACGGCGCCTTGCGCGTGGAGGAGCGCTGGGAGGAGGGGAAGCGCGACGGACCGTTCGTCGAGTACCACCGCAACGGCAAGCGGGCGCGGGCCGGGACCTACCAGCGGGACGACAAGGTGGGCACCTGGACCATCTGGTACGAGGACGGCGGCCTCGAGGAGCGCAGCGACTACATGCGCAACGTGCCGCACGGCCCCTTCGCCGCCTGGCGCCGCGGCGGCCTGAGGCGGAGCGAGGGGCGCCACTGCCTCGGCGCGCAGTGCGGCACCTGGATCAGCTACGACGAGCGCGGGCGCGAGATGGGCCGGGCCGAGTTCGGCGAGCAGCGCGCCGCGCCCTGAACCATCAGATCGGCTTGGCGCCCGGGCGGCGCGACTGCTCGGCCTCGAGGAAGGCGTCGAAGGCGGCCGATGGCACCGGCATGGCGAGCCAGGTGGCCAGCAGCGCCCCGTCGCCCACCGGCACGGCCTGCTCCACGCCCGGCGTGAGCGAGAGCTTGCCGCTGGCGGCCACGGCACGCTCCGGCACCCAGAGCGACCAGTCGAGGGCGATCTCTCCGGAGGGCTCGCGCGTGGCGGCCACCCGGAAGGCCAGCCGCACGTCGGCCGGGTCGAGCGGATCGTGCAGCACCAGCTCCGCCTTCTTGCCCACCGGGCAGATGATCCGCGGCCGGGCCACCACGTCGCCGTGCTCGTCGGTGAGCTGCAGCGCCACGAACTGGCCGGCCGAGCCGATCTCTCTCGCCTCGCGGGCCTTCTCGAGGGCCTGGTGGGTGCGCACGGCCACCTCGGCCGAGCCCCCGCCGAAGGCGAAGGCCAGGAGGAGGACGGCGGCGAAGCGACCGGGCTTCATGGGGAGCGTGACCATGTGGACGAGGGGTGCACCGGGTGTGCCTCTGCGGCCTCCGACGGGAATCCGGGAGTTTAGCCGATTCTGGCGGCCAAAGCACGCCATCAAAGCGCACGCCGACCTGTTCGTCGCCACATGCTCCGTCCGCCCCGGACGGGAGAGGCTCAGCGCCGGCACCGCCAGGATCCGCCGGACTCCTCGGCCTGGCCGGCGGCCGCCAGCTTCAAGAGCGTGGCGAGGCAGCTCCGCTCCGCCACCGGCCACACGGCGGGCGGGACGTCCTCATAGGCGCGCGCCGTCACCTCGGCGAGCGAGCCGGGCGTGGCGAGCGCCTCCACGATGCGCGCCTCCCGCTCGGCCCGGTGGGCGAGGTAGCCCAGGAGCGCCGCCCGGCCGTGGGCCGCCGGCGGGCCGTGGGCCGGATAGAGGGCGCGCACGTCGAGGCCGGCCAGGCGCCTGAGCTGCCGCTCGTACTCCGCCATGTCCCCCTCGGGCGGGTCGATGACCACGGTGGAGAGGGTGGAGAGCATGTCGCCGGCCAGCAGCGCGCCGGTGCGCTCGTCGAGGAAGACCACGTGGTCGCGCGCGTGGCCCGGGGTGACGTGGACGCGCCAGCGGCCGCCGAGGAGGTCGCCCTCGGCGAGCGGCGCGAATGTGAGGCCGGGCAGGCGCGGCGCGATGGCGGGGTGGGCCCGCACGGTGAGGCCGCGGGCGGCGAGCACGGCCACGCCGCCCGTGTGGTCGGCGTGGCCGTGGGTGAGCCAGACCTCGCGGGCCGGCCGCCCCTCCGCCGCCTGGGTGGCCAGCCGCGCGTCGAGCGTGGCCTGCTCCTCCGGCCAGGGCGAGCCCGGGTCCACCACCGCGGTGGCGTCGCCGAGATCCACCAGCCAGGCGTTGGTGTGGGCCGCCGGCGGCAGCGTGGGCGTGCGCAGCGGCGACTGGAGCAGGCCGCCCTGGTACTCGATGCGGAAGGCCTCGGGGGCCGGCTGGCGCATGGCCGCGGCGTCGGGCGGGCCGCCGCGCGCCAGCACCCGCACCGGCCAGAGGTTGGGCGGCAGGAAGAGCCGGTCGCCGCGCCGCCACGCCTCGAGGGCCAGCGCCGCCGGCGTGAACTGGCCCGACTCGAGCTCCCCCGGCCAGACCTCGGGCCGCTCCTCGGGCCGGGCGCGGCACAGCAGGAAGAGGGCGTCGAAGCGGACCGGGTAGAAGGCGGGCGTGACCCAGCGGCCGGCCTCCTCGAAGCGGGCGCCGTCCACCTCGAGGCCATGGCGGCGGAGCAGGTCGGCGAAGAGGAGCTGGCCCGCCAGCAGGGCGCGGCGCGCGGCCTCCAGCACGGCGTGGTCCGGGAGCGTGGCCCCGGTGGCGGCCAGCACGCCCACCTCCTCGAAGAGCTCGCGCGCGGCGCAGGCCACGTCGGCCGGGGCGCTGGCGCCCGGCGCGGCCACCGGCACCTCGGCGTCCTCCTCGTCGCGCCGCCCGCCCGGGAAGGCGCTGAAGCCCGGGGCGAAGCGCTGCGTGGCGCCGCGGCGGACCAGGTAGACCTCCAGGCCGGCCGGGCCGTCGCGCCAGAGCACCACCGAGGCGGCGGCGCGCGGCGTCGGCGGCGGGACCGCCGGCAGCGAGAAGTCGGCGAGCTCGCTCACCTCAGGATCCAGGAGGGACGTGCTTCACGGTCTCTCAGACCGGGATGTGGACCAGCTCACGCTGCACCCTGCCGAACACCTTGGGGCCGTCGGCCGCGAGGAAGACGTCGATCTCGGTCCGCACGCCCATCCCCTCCTCGGGCAGGTAGATGCCCGGCTCGATGGAGAAGGCCAGCCCGGGGACCAGCTTGCGGGTGTCGTGGGTCTCGAGATCGTCCAGGTTGGCGCCGTCGCCGTGGACGCTGGTGCCGATGGAGTGGCCGGTGCGGTGGATGAAGGCGTCGCCGAACCCCTTGTCGGCGATGTGGTCGCGCACCGCCCGGTCCACCTGCCAGCCCTCCAGCGTGCGCCCCTCGCGGTGGGCCAGCGCCACCGCCTCCAGCCCCACGTCGCGCGCCCCGGAGGCGACGCGGAAGATCTGGTCCATCCTGGGCGCCGGCCGGTCGCCGCAGAAGCCCATCCAGGTGATGTCGGCGTAGACGTCGTCGGGGCCGGTGCCGCGCGCCCACAGGTCGATGAGCACGAGGTCGCCCTTCCGGATGGGCGTGGGCGACGTCCCGGACGGCTCGTAGTGCGGGTCGGCGGCGTGGCCGTTCACCGCCACGATGGGGGCGTGGTCGCAGGTCAGCGAGGCCTCGGCGAAGCGGTCGGTGAGGAACTTCTGGATCTCGGTCTCGGTGGGCTCGACGCCGCGCTGGAGCAGCTCGCCGATGCGCTCGAAGGCAGCGTCCTTGGCGGCGTCGATGCCGCCGAGCGCCCGCTGGTGGCTCTCCACCTGGGCCGCCGTCCAGCGGCAGAGGAAGTGCTGCACCAGCTCCGCCGAGGAGACCACCGTGACGCCGAGCGAGCGCACCACCTCGAGCGTGCCGGCGTCGACGCGGGAGAGGGAGGGGATGGCCGCCTCCGGGAAGTACTCCATGGCCAGCCTGGGCGACGGCGGCAGGGCGCCCACCAGCCGGCGCAGCGCGGCGTGGAGCGACTGCCAGGAGGCGTAGCTCTCCCGCTCGCCCTCGACCTGCCTGGGGAAGGAGCGCAGCTCGATGGCGTGGACCAGCAGGCGCGGCGTGCCGCGCGCCGGCACCAGGTAGAACCAGCGGCGCGTCAGCATGTGGCCGTTGAGCCCGAGCGCGGTGAGCGCGGTCGGGTTCTGTCCCTTGAAGTCGTAGAGGAGCCAGCCGTCGAGCCCCTGCTCGACGAGCGCGCGCTGCAGGGCCGGGATGTCCATGGGCCGCTTGTAGCGCCCGGCGGCGGCGCGGGCAACGCGCTAGATGGGCACGGTGTAGCGCCGGGCGGAGACCTGCTCGCCGGGGAGCGGGACCTGGTGGAACCGGATGGAGTTGGTCTGGCCCGGGACGCCCATGGGCGAGCCGTAGACCAGCACGATCCGGTCGCCGGGGCGGGCCAGGCCGTCCTCGACGAGCCGCTCGCCCACCAGCTCGGCCATCAGGTCGGCGTTCTTGACCGGCTCCATGATCTTGGGCTCCACGCCCCAGTAGAGGGCGCAGTGGCGGCGCGTCGCCTGGTCGGGCGAGAAGGCCACGATGGGCGCGCGGGGGCGGAAGTGGGCCAGCAGGCGGGCGGTGGTGCCGCTCAGCGTGAAGCAGACGATGGCCACGGCGCCGGAGGCCTCGGCGGCCCGGCAGGCGGCCGCGGCGGTCACCTCGTTGAAGGCGGCCTGCCCGGCGCCGGAGAACTCGGGCGCGGCGTGCACCGTCACGTCGGCCTCGGCCTCGCGGACCATGCGGTCCATCATCTGCACGGCCAGCAGCGGGTGGCGGCCGCTGGCGGTCTCGCCGGAGAGCATGACCGCGTCGGCCCCGTCCCAGATGCCGTTGGCCACGTCGCTGGCCTCGGCGCGGGTGGGGCGCGGGTGCTCGATCATCGAGTTGAGCATCTGGGTGGCGATGATGACCGGCTTGGCCGCCAGGTTGCCCTTGCGGCAGAGCATCTTCTGCAGCCCGGGCACCCGCTCCGGCAGGATCTCGACGCCCAGGTCGCCGCGCGCCACCATCAGGCCGTCGGCCGCCGCCAGGATGTCGTCGATGCAGCCGATGGCCTCCGGCTTCTCGATCTTGGCCACGATGGGCACCACCCGGCCGGCCCGCTCCATGAGCCGGCGGCAGAGCAGCACGTCCTCGGCGGTGCGCACGAAGGAGAGGGCCACCATGTCCACGCCGTGGGACAGGCCGAAGGCGAGGTCGGCCTTGTCCTTCTCGCTCATGGCCTCGGTGCGCAGCGCCACGCCCGGCAGGTTGATGCCCTTGTGCTCGCCCAGCAGCCCCCCCTCCACCACCTCGGCGCGCAGCCGCACGCCGTCGGTGGAGAGGGCCCGCAGCTCGAGCAGGCCGTCGTCGATGAGGAGCCGGTCGCCCGGCTTCACGTCCTCGGCCAGGTGCACGTAGGTGGTGGAGAGGAGGTGCTCGTCGCCCAGCACCTCGCCCTCGGTGGTGATGGTGAGCTCATGGCCCGCCGTGAGCTTGACCCCGGCGCGCCCCGCCTTGAGCGGCCCGGTGCGGATCTTGGGCCCCTGCAGGTCCTGCAGCGCGGCCACCGGCTTGCCCAGGTGGCGGCAGGCGGCCCGCAGCCGCTCCAGGGCGCGAGCGTGGTCCTCGTGCCGGCCGTGGGAGAAGTTGAGCCTGGCCACGTCCATGCCGTGGGTGATGAGCTGCTCGATCACCTCGGGGGAGGAGGAGGCGGGACCGAGGGTGGCGACGATCTTGGCGCGGCGCATGGCCCCTTGTAGCCCCTGGCGTCGGGCGCGGTCCAGGAGGCCGGGGGCGGGCCGTGTTGCCGCGGCCGGGTCAGGGCGATACGGTCGAGAACGCGTGATCCTGCCTGCCGCCTTCTTCCGCCGCCCGGCGCCCGAGGTGGCGCGCGCCCTGCTCGGCAAGGTGCTGGTGCGGGTGGACGGCGGCCTGGTGCGCAGCGCCCGGCTGGTCGAGGTGGAGGCCTACCACGGCCCGCGCGACCAGGCCTCGCACGCCCGCCGCGGCCCCACGCCGCGCTGCGCCGTCATGTTCGGGCCGCCCGGCGTGGCCTACGTCTACCTGATCTACGGGCAGAGCCACTGCCTCAACCTGGTCACCGGCGAGCCCGGCGAGCCCTCGGCGGTGCTGCTGCGCGCGGCCGAGCCGGTGGCGGGCTGCCTCCACTCCACCCGAGGTCCGGGCAACCTGTGCCGGGCCCTCGGCGTGACGCGGGACCGCCACGACGGCATGGACCTCTGCGGCGCCGAGCTCTTCCTGCGGGACGCCCCGCCGCCACCGGGGCGGGTGGTGACCACCGCGCGCGTCAACGTCGAGTCGGCCGGGCCGCCCTGGGCTGGCCGGCGCTGGCGCTTCCTCCTGGCGGGCAGCCCGTGGGTGAGCGGGCCACGCCCGGGCTGAACCGGTCGCCCCCGATCGTAGGCCAGGCGCAGGGGCAATGCCCGTTCACTTCGTGAGGGGCTAGGCCCGTGCGAAATCCCCATTCCTTCCGATCGCTCGAGCGTAAGTGACTCGGCACTATTCACCCAGGGTGACTACCAGGCGGGTCCAGCCGGGTCGCGGGCTACATTTCGCTTGACGCCCATTCCGAGGGGTTTGCGCTTCGCTGGCGGACACTCACGGGATGGCCCGCCTGGCGCGCTCGCGGCCTCACCCGTTCACGCTGGCACGGGCTGGCGGGGTCGCGAGCCCCCGGCCTGCGCTCGCGCCCCAGCGGGCCCATTGGTGCGTTCCAGGAGGTCCCGGATCTCCATGCGACCATGGGCTCATGCACGCCCTCCGCTCCGAGACCACCGTCGCCGTCTACCACTCCATCCTTCTGGCCCGTGAGCCCACCGGGGCGTGGACCAGTTCGGCCCTGGATCCGCGCGCGCTCGCCGATCTCGTGCCTCCCGCC
>JANNKC010000130.1:0-1795 GCA_031396105.1 Anaeromyxobacter sp. | reverse complement strand
CTGGATCGATCGCTTCACCGAGTTCGTCAGCGGGTCGCACGCCGTGGCCGTCAAGGGCGTGTCGCTTGCCGAGGAGCACCTGCACGACCACGAGGTGGGCTACCCGTTGATGCCCAACGCGCTGGTGGTCGAGGGCATCGCCCAGGCCGGCGGGTTGCTGATCAGCGAACACTACGGCTTCGGCGAGCTGGTCGTGCTGGCCAAGTTGTCCAAGGCGAAATTCAACGGCCGCGTGCGGCCGGGCGAGACGCTTACGTACCGCGTGAAGGCCGACTGGATTCGCTCCGACAGCGCCCAGGTGTCCGGCGTGGCCCACGCGGGCGACCGCGTCCACGGCGAGGTGCAGTTGCTGTTCGCCCGGATGGGCGAAGAAATGGCCCTGCAGATGGGCGCCCGATTATTCCGCCCACGCGACCTGCAACACTGGCTGCAGTTGGTTCGCGTGTTCGAGGTTGGGGTCAAGCAAGACGGCACGCCGCTGCGCCGCGGCGACTACCCGCTAGATGAACCATCGGCGACGGCCGTTTGAGCAGCCAGCGCCGGCGCTCGATATTGCTCGGGATGCGGCATACAATCGTGCCTACGCCGCGCCAGCTCGGCGCGCCGCTCCAGCCCCTGGTCGTCGTCGCCGCGGAGCCGGGCCGCCTCGGCGAGCGAGGCCAGCGCACCGGCCGCGTCGCCGGCCAGCTCGTGGCCGCGGGCCAGCGTCTCCCAGGCGTCGGCCCGCTCCAGCTCCGTAGCCTCGGGGTGGCGGGCCAGGAGCGCCAGGAGCGCCTTGGCCTCGCCGTCGTGCAGCACGGCCGCCCGCGCCGGGTCCAGCAGGGCACGCAGCGCCGGGAGCGCGCCGCGGTCGAGCGAGAGCACCTCGCGCCAGAGGGCCACCGCCTCGAGATCCCGGCCGTGGGTCGCCAGCTGCGGGGCCAGCTCCAGGCGGAGCGCCACGGCCTCCGTGGCTGGCGCGGCGGCGAGCCGGCGCTCCAGCGCGGCGGCCAGGCCGTCGTGGTCACCGGCGGCGCGGTGGAGGGCGGAGAGCGTGGCCAGCTCCTCGTCGGTGGGGGTGCCGAGCTGGCACCAGGCCGCCAGCCGCCGCCGCTGCAGCTCGGCGTCGCCGGCGGCGCCGGCCAGGCGGGCGGAGAGGCGCAGGAGCTCGGGGCGGCGGGCCGGATCGAGCGGCTCGCCGGCCAGCGCGGCCTCGGCATCGGCGAGGGCGGCGGCCGGATCGGCCTCGGCGCGCCGCAGCGCCCGCTCGGCGCGGGCTGGCGCGAAGGTGGGCTCGGCGGACACGGCCACGTCGAGCGCGTCGTCGCGGCGGGCCAGCTGGAACGCCCGCAGCGCCAGCTCGGCCCCCTCGCGCCCCCCGGCCAGGCGGGCCGCGGCCAGCAGCGCCTCGGCGGTGCCGGCCGCGTCGCCGGCGCGGGCGCGAAGCCGGATGACGGCGCGCAGCGCCTCGATGGCGGTGGCGGGGACGGCGGACGCGGCCTGGTAGGCGAGCAGGGCGCCCGCCTCGTCGCCGGCCTGCTCGTGGAGCGCGGCGGCCTCGAGGTGGCGCCCCAGGCGAGAGAGGAGCGTGGCCCGCCCGGCGTCGTCGCCGCTGCGGGAGAGCGCGTCGGCCAGGAGCTCGAGCGCTCCGGGGACGGCGGCGGCCAGGGCGCGCTCGGCGTGGGGGCGGTTTTGTTGCCCACTTTGTCCATCATGTCCGCGGCTTTGAGGCACAGCAGTCGCGTCATTTCGATGTCGATGCGTGCTTCAGCAACGCGTTCATCCCAAATCGATTGTTCAGAAATTCGCTTGCCAA
>JANNKC010000125.1:0-20063 GCA_031396105.1 Anaeromyxobacter sp. | reverse complement strand
CGGGTCCACCACCACGAAGGCCTTCTCCAGCTTCGCCAGGTAGTCCTCCGGCGTCCCCTTGAGCGCGATGGCCCTGGGGGCCATGAAGCGGTGGCCGTAGGTGACCTTGCCGGAGGTCACCTCGCCGAAGGTCACCTTGACCGGCGTGCCGCCGTACAGCGCGGTGAGCCAGCGCACCGGGCGGGCGAAGGTCACCTCGTCGTGGCGGGACCGCATGGCCTTCCTGAACTTGAGGCCGGCCACCAGCCGGGTCAGCAGCGCGGGCAGCACCCGCCCGGCCTTGCGCCCCTTCTCGACCCTGGTGATCGCCAGGCGCAGCCCCTTGGGCGTCTCGACCCGCTCCAGCGCCGCCACCTCCACGCCCTGGCTGCGGGCGAAGCCCAGGGCCGCCGCCGTGGGCTGGCCCCCGGCGTCGAAGGCGGCCGCCACCGACGGGCCCAGCGCCTCGTGGCGGGCGTCGGGCTGCGTCCCGGCCACGTCGCGGGCCCAGACCGCCAGGCGGCGCGGCGTCCCCACCGCCTTCACCTCGCCGTGGGCGAGGCGCGCCTCGGCCAGCGCCTTGGTGAGGTCGCCGGCCAGCTGCGCCAGCGCGCCCGGCACGAAGCCGGCCGGGATCTCCTCGGCCCCGATCTCCAGCAGCAGGTCAGCCATGGTCTCTCTCTCGGGCTCGGGTGCGGGTCAGCGGACCGCGGGCTGTTCGGTGCCCAGGTCGGCGGGCTGGGCGGCGGCGGCGGGCTGGGCTGGCGCCTGGCCGGCGGCCTGGCGGGCGGCGCGGGCGGACTCGACGGCGCGCGCCCGCTCCTTCTGCGGCAGCAGGGGGAAGCCGAGCGCCTCGCGGCTCTCCAGGTACCCCCGGGCGCACTGGTGGGCCAGGGCGCGCACCCGGCCGATGTAGGCGGCCCGCTCGGTCACGCTGATGGCGCCGCGCGCGTCCAGGTTGTTGAAGGTGTGGGAGCACTTCAGGCAGTAGTCATAGGCGGGCAGCGGCAGCCGCAGCCCGATGAGCCGCCGGCACTCGGCCTCGTAGACGTCGAAGAGGCCGAAGTGCATCTTCGGGTCGGAGGCGCGCAGGGCGTACTCGCTCATCTCCACCTCGTTGCGGTGGAAGACCTCGCGGTAGCGCACGCCCTTGACCCACTCCACGTCGAAGACGTTCTCCACGTCCTGCAGGTACATGGCGATGCGCTCGAGCCCGTAGGTGAGCTCCGCCGCCACCGGCCTGATCTCGAAGCCGCCCGCCTGCTGGAAGTAGGTGTACTGGGTGATCTCCATCCCGTCGCACCAGACCTCCCAGCCCAGGCCCCAGGCGCCCAGCGTGGGGCTCTCCCAGTCGTCCTCCACGAAGCGGATGTCGTGGTCCCTGGGGTCGATGCCGATGGCCTTCAAGGACCCGAGGTAGAGGTCCTGCACGTCCGGCGGGTTGGGCTTGAGGATTACCTGGAACTGGTGGTGCTGGTACAGCCGGTTCGGGTTCTCGCCGAAGCGGCCGTCGGCCGGGCGGCGCGAGGGCTCCACGTACGCCACGTTCCAGGGCTCGGGCCCCAGCACGCGCAGGAAGGTGGCCGGGTTCATGGTGCCGGCGCCGACCTCCTGGTCGTAGCCCTGCGCGAGGATGCAGTTCCGGCTGGCCCAGTAGCGCTGCAGCTCGAGGATGAGGTCCTGGAAGTACACGCGTTGCTCCCGCGACGCGGCGCCGAGGGGCCGGCGCCGGGAACTGGGCAAGGTAGGGCCAGCACCCCGCGAAGTCAAACGATAAAGGCTCGTCTTTACGGCCCGTTTCGCCACGTTGGGCGGCCCGTCAGTCCCCCAGCATGGGCCCCACCTCGTCGAGGAACTTCCGGGCCTGGAGCCGGTGACCGAGGGTGTGGTCGAGGAACCGCTCCAGGGCCTGGCGGGATTCCCGCCCGGCGGTCGGATCGAGCGGCGCCGCCCCCCCCTCGAGCCCCCCGGCCTGGAGCCGCCGCAGGGTGTCGAGGGCGGCCCGGGAGAGCTGGAGCCGCCCCGGTCCGGCCCGCGGGGCGCACCGCGCGCAGAGCGGCCCGCCGTCCGCGGGCGCGAAGGTGACCGCCCCCTCCGGCAGGAGCGCGCCGCAGCGGGCGCAGCCGTCGAGCCGCGGCTGGAAGCCCGCCGCCGCCAGCGCCGCCAGCTCGAAGGCGCGCAGCATGGCGGGGCGGGCCGGGGCCTCGTCGAGCCGGGAGAGGTAGTCCACCAGCAGGTCGAAGAGCTCGTCGTGGGGCTCGTGGTCCCGGGTCAGCTCGCGCGCCAGCTCGGCGGCGTAGGCCGCGCAGGCGATGCGGGCCAGGTCGCCCCGGATGGATGGGAAGGCCCGCTCCGGTGACACCGAGTCGAGCCGCAGCAGCCGGTCGCCGCCGCCGCGTCCCGAGAGCTCGGCCTGCACCAGCGTGAAGGGCTCCAGCGCCCCGCCGAAGCGGCGCTTCGAGGCGCGCGCCGCGCGGGCGAAGGCGGCCAGCTTCCCGTGGCCGCGCGCCAGCAGCGTCACCACCCGGTCGGCCTCGCCGTGATCCACGGTGCGCAGCACCACGGCGCGGAGCTTGAGCGCGGAGGCCACGGGCCCCTACCTCAGCAGCGCGCCGACCAGCATGGCCGCCACCACCCCGAGGACCACCGCCACCACCAGCACCGGCGTGAGCCGCCGCCGCCGCTGGCTGGCCGGTAGCGGGGCCTCGCCCGCGGCCTCCTGCCAGCGCAGCACCACCTCGTCGGCGTCCAGGCCGGCGGCCACGGCAAAGCTGCGCAGGTAACCCACCACGTAGGCGCGGGGCGGCATGCGCCCCTCGTCGCCCGACTCGAGCGCCTCGATGACGGCGGGCGTGAGCTTGGTGGCGGCGGCGATCTCCTCGGGCGAGAGGTCGCGCAGCTCGCGCTCCTGCTTGAGCCAGCGAGAGAACGCCGGCAGCAGCGCGGCGGGCGACTGGTCCTGGCCGCCGTCCATGGCCCTCCCCTACTGCAGGAGCTCCAGGCTCTTGCGGCACTCGTCGCCCGAGGGGGCCCCCTTGGCGAGCTCGACGCACCGCTCGAAGCTGGTGCGCGCGCCCGCCAGGTCACCGGCCTTCATGCGCGCCTGGCCCAGCTGCTGGTGGGCGTCCACCACCTTGTCGCAGTCGCGGGCGTAGCTGGTGAGCTCCTCGAGCGCCTCCTTGAGCTTCCCGTCCGAGAGCAGGATGCGCCCCAGCTCGCGGCGCCCGGCGCAGTAGCGCGGCGCGATGGTGAGGCAGGCGCGCAGCTCGGCCAGCCCATCGTCGCGGCGTCCCATGCGGTAGAGCGCCTGCCCCTTGTTGCAGCGGGCCACCCAGGGCTCCCGGTAGAAGGTGGAGGCCAGCGCCTCGTCGAACGACTTGAGGGCCTCGTCGTAGCGGCCGGTGCGCGCCTGGAGCTGCCCGAGGTTGTTGTGGGCGTCGGAGTAGGACGGCTTGAGCTCCAGGGCGCGCCGGTACTCCGCCTCCGCCTCCTTGAGCTTGCCGAAGCCGTACTCCAGCACCAGGCCGCGCCCCAGGTGCGCCTCGGGCATGTCCGGATCGGCCTGGAGGGCGGCGTCGTACTCGCGGAGCGCGTCGGGCGCCTGTCCCCGCTGCAGCGCCTCCAGCCCCAGGTCGTGGTGGATCTCGGCGGTCTTCTGGGCCTTGGCCGAGGGACCGTGGGCGCAGGCGGAGAGGAGCAGGGCGGCGAGGGCGGCGGTGGTGCGCATGAGGCGGGGTGCTCCCGGCGTCAGAAGGAGGCCAGGAGGCGGGCCACGCGGGCTGCCTCCGCGGCGGCGCCGTCGGCGGCGGCCGAGGCGGCCGCGGGCGGCCTGGGGGGTGAGAAGATGGGGATGCGCTTCAGCGTGGCCTCCTGAAGGGCGGGCGCCATGTTCCGGTAGTTGAGGTTGTCGAGCATGAAGCCCATCGACTCGAGGAAGTGGAGCCCCTCCTCCTGGACGTCGCGGTATTCCTCGGCGCTGAGCTGGCCGCGCGGGTGGAGGTAGACCACGTTCTCGCCCGTCTTGGGCAGGTGGAGCGCCACGAAGATGGAGAAGGTCCCGTTGGCGTTGCGCAGGCCGGCCAGGTGGCCCGACACGCCTTGCGGCGTCTTGCCCGGGATGGAGACCTGGGGCTGGTTGATCCCCTCGATGAGCCCCACCAGCTGCTCGCGGGTGGCGGCGACGAAGGTGATGCTCGGGTCCGGCGTGAACACGACTCGTCCCCCTCTCCGCCTCAGCGGGCCTCGACCGTGAACTCCTCGGTCCTGTCGTCGACCTCGGCGGCGGTGCGGGTCATGATCGCCAGCGGCGCGTCGATCATGACGTGATCGCCGCCCACGTTGCCCTCGCCGACGACGACCCGCAGCGTCACGTCCCTGGTGTAGTAGCGCCGCTCCACGCCCGCGAGCTTCTTGGTGGCCGCCAGGGTCACCTTGTTGGTGCCGGGGCGGAGGAAGCGGGTGATCTCCCCGACCCAGGGCGGATCCGCGGAGCGGAGCACCCGGATCCAGCTGGCGTTGACGAAGACCTCCACGTCGTACTGCGTGCCGTCCGGCTGGGTCTGCTCGGTGGCGACGAAGTATCGCCGGGTCAGCCTGGCCGCGGGCGCCGCAGCGGACGGGCTCCCAGCCGGCGCGGAGGGCGCGGCGGCGGGTGGCGGCGCCTGGGCGTGGGCCGGCGACGCGCCCGGGGCGCTGGAGGGCGCGGGGGTGGTGGCGTGGGGCGGCGCGGCGGCCACCGGCGGCGCGGCCGGCTCACCCTTCACGGCGTAGCCGCGGGCCGTGATGTGGAGGTTGCCGGCGGCGTCGACGACCACCGTGGCGTTCTCGAAGCGCTGGTCCGTGACGCCGTCGATGTTCACGCCGTTCAGGGTGATGGCCGGCCCGGCCGCCGCGGGCCAGGCGGCCAGCAGCGCGGCGGCGGCCGCAGTGTGTGCAAGTAGGCGCATCCGTTCGTGTTCCTAGCCCTGTGGGACGTGGTGCGTCAAGAATGCGGCCGGTCCGGAGCGCGCTGCGTCGAAGCTACGACGGTCCAGGGTGGCGGAGAATTCCCTCGCCGCACCGGCGGCGCTCACACGCCGCGTACGTCCGGGCCCCAGACCAGCTTGTGCAACTGCAGGGAGAGCCGGGCGTTCAGGCCGGAGGAGAGCAGCCACTCGGTGAGCGATCGCGGGCTGACCTGCCCGAAGACCGGGGAGAAGAGGAGCGCCGCCCGCCCCTCGAGCTGGTGGCGGCGCACCACCTCCGCCGACCAGCGGAAGTCGGCCTCGGAGGCCACCACGAACTTCAGCTCGTCGTGCGGGCGCAGGCCCGCCAGGTAGGCGAAGTCGCGCGTCTCCTCGCCGGAGCCTGGCGGCTTCACGTCGAGGATGCGCACCACCTCGGGCGGGAGGGCCTCGGTGGAGCGCTGGCCGTGCGTCTCCACCGTCACGTCCCAGCCGCGCCCGAGGAGCTCGCGGCACAGCTCGGGCAGGTCGGCCTGGAGCAGCGGCTCGCCACCGGTCAGGCAGACCCGGCGCACCGGCAGCCGCGTCAGCTCGGCGACCAGGTCGGCGCGGCTCCGCTCGGCGCCGCCGTGAAAGGCGTAGGCGGTGTCGCACCAGGTGCAGCGCAGATCGCAGCCGGTGAAGCGGACGAAGGCGCACGGCAGGCCGGCGCGCGTCCCCTCCCCCTGGATGCTGAAGAAGACCTCGGAGACCCGCATGGCCCTACCGGCCCCGCGGCCGGCTGGCCACGGCCATCCGCTGGGGCTGCTCGACGCCGAAGGACTTCCTGATCCGGTGCCACTCGGCCTCGACCCGGATCGGGTAGGCCTCCGCCCAGTCCGGCACCTCGCCGTCCTCCAGGAACTCGAAGACGCGGTTGGGGCCGGAGTTGTAGGCCATGAGCGCCAGGACCTGGTGCCCCCGGTAGGCGTCGATGCAGCGGCGCAGGTAGCGGATGCCGGCGCGCACGTTGGCCACCGGGTCGGCGGGATGGGCGCCTGCCAGCCCGAGCGCCGCGGCCTCGCGCTGCATGGTCCCGGGGAGCAGCTGCATGAGGCCGCGGGCGCCGGCGTGGCTGGTCGCGTCCGGGTCGAAGCCCGACTCGACCTCGATCATGGCGAGCACCAGCAGCGGATCGACCTTGACCGCCTCGGCCTCGAGCGCCAGGGCCCGGGCCACCGCCTGGTGGACCGCCTGCGAAGCGCCGGGCATCCGCTCGAAGAGGTGGTCCTCCAGCCTCGCCACCAGGGCCTCGCGGACGGCGTCCGGGCAGCCGGCCGCCGGGCAGGCGCCCTGCTCCGGCTCGGACGCCAGGACCAGCCGCGGACCCTCGCCGAGAGGCGCCGGCACGACCAGCCCGGCCACCAGCAGCGTCGCTGCCAGCCCGAGCCGCACCGCGCCCCTGGCGAGTCCATTCTTCAGACCGGCTTCTCCTTCTCCTTGGCCAGCTCGTCCACCTTGGTGGAGAGGGCCGTGAGCCGCTGCTCGATGGCGTCGAGGTCCCCCTTGGTCGGGACCTGCAAGCGGGCAGCCGCCCTCTTCACGCCGTCGTCGATGGCCTTCTCCAGCTCCTTGCGCTGCGCCTGGAGCCGCTCGCCGAACTCGCGGGCATGGCGCCGCACGTCCTCCGGGGAGAAACCGGCCACGTCGGCCACCCGGTTGAAGACCTTCTCGGCCTCCTGCTCCGCCGCGTTGACGCCGGCGAGGGCGTGCGACCAGGCCTCCTTGAACATCTCCTGGATGTTGGCCATGGACTACCCCTCCACCTTCCTGGTGCCCTTGCGAGCGGGGCGCGCCTTCTGCCCCTTCTCGAACCTCCTGGCAAGCCGGTCGAGCTCGCGGTGGAGCTCGTCGACCTCGTCCTTGGTCGCGACGCCCAGGAAGGACACGGCCTTCCCCTGCAGCTCGACGATGCGCTCCAGCGCCTCGGCCCGGAAGGTTTCGGCCCTGTCCTTCCACTCCTCCGCCCGGACCGCCCCGGTCCGCTGGAGCTTCTCCAGCCTGGCCTTCAGGTCCGCCAGCCGGTCGTCCTTCGAGAGCTTGAGCAGGACGGCCTCGAGCTCCTTCTTGCTGGCCCGACCCTTCTGCACCAGCTCCTTCAGCGCCTTCTCGGCGCCCTCCTCCAGCAGCCCGAGGCGAGCCTGGGCCTGCTCCAGCTGGTCCTTCAAGAACTCGGGGACCTTGATGGCGCGCCTGGCGCCGTTCTTGTTCGTCTCGACCATGACAGTACCCTCCGTCTAGTGGGGTGGGCTGAGGTGCGCCATCCCCTGACTTAGGGGCACAGATAACGCATTGCGTCAGTAGTGGTCAAGACGACGCGACGCGTCATCCGGGGTCACCACTTGGTTGGTGCCCGCGGAGCGCAGGCCCCGTTCTGGTTGGTGCCCGCGGAGCGCAAGGCCCCGGCGAGCCCGGACTGGAGCGGCTACCGGGGCGGGAGATCGGCCCCCACGGCGTCGGCCACCGAGGCGAAGCCGTCCCGGGCCAGCAGCCGGGCCAGGCCGGCGCCGGTCTGCGTGGCGAAGCCGGGACCGCCGTAGATGAAGCCCGTGTACACCTGCACCAGGGACGCCCCCGCCCGGATCTTGGCGTACGCATCCTCGGCGTTCATCACGCCGCCCGCGCCGATGATCGCCACCCGCCCCGCCGCCCGGATGGCCACCCGCCGGACCACCTCGGTGGCCCGCGCCGTGAGCGGCGCGCCGGAGAGGCCGCCCGCCTCCCGGGCCCGGCGGTGCGACTCCACACCGGACCGCGCCAGCGTGGTGTTGGTGGCCACGATGCCGGCCACGCCGGCGGCGATGGCCACGTCCACCGCCTCGTCGAGCGCCTCGGGCTCGAGGTCCGGCGCCAGCTTCACCAGCAGGGGCTTGCCGGGCGCCCGCTCGGCCACCCGGGCCACGCAGGCCCTGAGCAGCCGGTCCAGCGCGCCCTTCTCCTGCAGCTGCCGAAGCCCCGGCGTGTTGGGCGAGGAGATGTTGACCACCAGGTAGTCGGCGTGGGCGTGGAGGCGGTCGATGCAGGCCAGGTAGTCGTCCACCGCCTGCTCGTTGGGGGTCACCTTGTTCTTGCCCACGTTGATGCCCACCGGCCCCAGGCGCGCCGCCGCCGGGAGCCGGGCCAGCCGCGCCGCGCAGGCCTCCGCCCCGGCGTTGTTGAAGCCCATCCGGTTGATGAGGGCGCGGTGCTCCGGCAGCCGGAAGATGCGCGGCCGCTCGTTGCCCGACTGCGGGCGCGGCGTGATGGTGCCCAGCTCGACGTGCGAGAAGCCCATGCCGAGCAGCCCCGCCACCGAGGCGTCCCCCTTGTCGAAGCCGGCGGCCAGGCCGATGGGGCTGTCGAACTGGAGCCCCAGGCAGCGCACCGCCAGGCGCGGGTCGGGCGCCGGACGGCGCCAGCGCGCCAGGCCCACCGGCACGGCGTGCAGGGCGGCGTGGGCCAGCCGGTGGACGGTCTCCGGGTCGAAGCGGAAGAGGATCCAGCGGAGGAGGGGCCAGAGCATGCCCCCGTCTACCGCGGTTCGGGGCGCGGCGGCAGCCCTGAATCCCGCTCCGCCGGATCGACCAGGTCCAGGGTCATGAGGAGCGCGTCCTCGTTCTCCTCGGCGTAGTAGCGAGGCCGAACCCCCACCAGCCGGTAGCCGAGCGCCTGGTAGAGGGCGATGGCCGGGAGGTTGGAGCGGCGCACCTCGAGCGTGGCGAGGCGGCAGGCGCGGGACCGGCCCAGCGCGGCCGCCTCCTCCATGAGGGCGCGCCCCACCCCGCGCCGACGGTGCTCCGGCGCGGTGGCCACGTTGAGCACGTGGAGCTCGTCGTGGACCACCCAGACGATGATGTAGCCCGCCATCCGCTCGGCGCCGGGCCCGTCCTGAAGGGCCGCCAGCACGAACGACCAGGCGTTGGCGAGCTCGTGCTGCAGCTGCTGCTCCGACCACGGATGGAGGAACCCGGCCCGCTCGATCTCCATGACGCGGGGCAGGTCCGCCGCCTCGACGCGCCGGAAGCGGAGGGCGGGAGGTCTCACCGGACCGCGTCCTCGCGCAGCGCCGGCACCAGCACCCGCACGTCGGCGCGGCCGCGCAGGTCGGCCACCAGCTGCCGCACCTGGGCCTGGGTCCTCTCCGCCGAGAGGCGCGCCCGCACCGCCTCCCGCGCCGCCGGCGACTCGAGCACGGCCCCGCGCTCGCCGAGGTGGCGCGCCAGCTCCTCGTCGCTCACCCGGGAGACCCGGTTCACCCGGCTCTCCAGGTAGCGCTGCACCTTGAGGTCGCGGGCCAGCGCCACCGTCAGGTCCTCCTCCGGCAGGTCGACCGCCTGCAGGAAGCGCCGGTAGGCGGCCTCCCCGGGGAAGCGCTCGCGGAAGCGGCGCAGCGCGCCCTGCACGTCGTCGCGCGCCACCTCGTCCACCTGCAGGCGCGCCGCCTCGTCGGCCACCAGGAGCTGATCCACCAGCCAGCGGAGCGAGGCGCGCAGCGCCGCGTCGTCGAGCGGCGCGGTGGCCGCCTCCAGGGCCCCCTGCCCCACCAGCGCCACGCGGGCCTCCTCGGTGAGGCGGGTCAGCGTGAGGGGGCGCGGCTGGGCGCCGGCCGGGTTGCGCACCACCGCGACGATCTGCTCCACCACCCTGCCCTCGCCAGGGGGGGCCGAGAGGGTCGCGAGGAGCAGGATCGCCAGCATGTTCGCCATCGTAGTCCCACTCGCCATTGACGCGCCGTCCAGGCGGGTTACCCTTCATCCGTGCCAGAGCGCGACCTGTACGACATCCTGGGTGTCCCACGCGCCGCCACCCAGGAGGAGATCAAGAAGGCCTACCGGCGGCTGGCCAAGCAGTACCACCCCGACGTGAACCCTGGGAACAAGCCATCGGAGGAGCGCTTCAAGGAGGTCTCGGCCGCCTTCGAGGTCCTCTCCGACGTGCGGCGGCGCAAGCTCTACGACGAGTTCGGCCCCGACTCGCTCCGCAGCGGCTTCGACGCCGCCCGGGCCGAGGAGGTGCGGCGCTGGCGCCGGCAGGGGGCGCCGCCCGGCGCCCAGCCCTTCGACTTCGGCGACTTCGCCACGGCGGGTGGCCCAGGCGGCTCCTTCGACTTCGGCTCCATCTTCGAGCAGATCTTCGGCCAGGGCGCGCCGCGGGGCGGCCACGGGCGGCGCCACGCCGCGCCGGCGGCGGGCCAGGACGCGGAGGCGGAGCTCGAGCTCGATCTCAAGGAGGCGGTCACCGGCGGGGAGCGGGACCTGCGGCTCGACGGGCGGACGCTGCGGGTCACCATCAAGCCCGGCATGGCCGACGGCGCCCGCATCCGGCTGGCGGGCCAGGGTGGCCCGGGACGCCTCGGCGGCTCCTCCGGCGACCTCCTGCTCCGCATCCGCCTGCGGCCCCACCCGCTGGTGCGGGTGGACGGCAAGGACCTCTCGCTCGACCTGCCCGTGACGGTGCCCGAGGCGGTGGCGGGCGCCGAGGTCGAGCTGCCCACCTTCGACGGCAAGGTTCGGCTCCAGATTCCGGCCGGCACGCAGAGCGGGGCGCGACTCCGGCTGCGCGGCCGGGGGCTGCCGGACCCCAAGGGCGGCGCCCGCGGAGACCTCTACGTGGTGGTCAAGCTCATCCTGCCGGAGCTGGGCGACAAGCTGCAGAAGGCGGTCAAGGCGCTCGAGCCGCTCTACAAGGGCGACCCGCGCGCGGGCATCTCGTTGTAGAACCTCGCCGCGCGGCCCCGGATCGGGGCTGCGGGACGGCGGGAGGACCGATGGGGCTCTTCGATCTCTTTGGCTCGAAGGACGAGCGAACGCAGGGCGCGCTGCGCAAGCTGGCGCGCAAGGTGACCGAGAAGTTCGGGCCACCCGAGAACCGGCAGAAGGTCATCGACCAGCTGGGCGACATGGGGACGGCGGCGGCGCTGCGGACGCTCTGCCTGCGCTTCACCGTCTGCGCCGAGCCTGGCATCACCGACCACGAGGAGAAGGAGTCGGCGCTGCGCTGGCTCACCGACGCGGGGCGGGAGGCCATCGCCCCGGTCACGGCCTTCGTCACCGAGCAGGAGAGCGGCGTGGCCTGGGGGCTGAGGGCGCTGGCCGAGGTGGCGACGCCGGAGGAGGTGGTGACGGTGGTCACGGCCGAGCTGGCCCGCCTCTCCGCCGTCTACACCCGCGATCCCGAGAAGAAGCTCACCCTGCTGGCCTGGAGCGCCGAGCACCACGCCGGCGCCGGCGCCGAGGCCCTGGAGCGAGCCCTGCTGGTGCTGCTGGAGGACTTCAGCGACGACGTCCGCATCGCCGCGGCACGGGTGCTGGCGCAGCGGCCGCCCACCGAGGCCGCCCGCCAGGGGCTCATCCAGCTCCTGCTCCGCTCGGGCGACAACGCCCGGGTGCGCGGCGACGTGCTGGCGGCGCTCCACGCGCTCGGGGCCGACGTGAAGGGGCACCGCCCCTCGGTCGAGCCGCTGCTCGTCGAGCCCTGGTTCCTCGACAAGGACGGCCTGGTGAAGCGCCACGGCGCATGACGGCCGCGCCACCACCGCCCGGCCGGCCGGTGCGCCAGGCGGCGCCGCGCGGCCTGCTGGGCCGACTCTTCGCCGCGGTCCGCCTGGCGCCCGACGCCGCCCAGGAGCTCCACGCCCTGGCGGCGCGCGGCAGCCTGGTGGTGGTGATGCGCTCCTCCGGGCTGCTCAACTTCCTCTACCTGCGCTGGCTGCTGCGGCGCCTCGAGCTGCCTCCGCTGCGCGCCGCCCTGGGGTTCCATGGGCTCTTCGGGGCCGTGGCCCGCATCCGCCGCTCCCGCCGCGCCCTCGAGGAGGCGGTGGCGGGGGGCCACACCGGCCTGGTCTTCCTGGGCGAGCCCACCCGGGCCCACGAACCCTTCAGCCACCTGGTCCGGCTGCAGCGGTCCCTCTCCCGCCCGGTCTTCGTGGTGCCGGCGCTGCTCCTCTACAGCCGGCGCGCCCAGCGGCTGCAGCCCTCGGTGTGGGACGTGCTCTACGGCTCGCCCGAGGCGCCCAGCGCCTTCGCCAACGCGGTGGGCTTCCTGCGCAACTTCCGGCGCGCCTTCCTCTCGCTGGGGCGGGCGGTGGACCTGCAGGACTTCACGGCGGCGCGACCGGAGATGGAGGACGCGGCCCTCTCGCGCACGCTGCGCGGCGCCCTGCACCAGCAGCTGGCGCGGGAGCTCCGCACCGCGGTCGGCCCGCCGCTCAAGACGCCCTCCCGCGTGCACGAGAAGGTGCTGCGGGACCGGACGCTGCGCGCCACCCTCGACGACCTGGCGCGGGAGACCGGCCGGCCGCCGGCGGCGCTGGCCGCCGACGCGGACCGCTGCTTCCGCGAGATCGCCAGCCAGTACGACCCGCGGGTCATCTCGGTGGCGCGCCCCATCCTCTCGCTCCTCTTCCGCAGGCTCTACGACTCGGTGGAGGTGGACGAGGCCGGCCTGGCGCTGGTGAAGAAGCGGGCCGCCGACGCGCCGGTGGTCTTCTGCCCGAGCCACAAGAGCTACGTCGACTTCCTGGTCCTCTCCTGGCTCCTCTACTCGCGCGGCATGACCCCGCCCCACATCGCGGCCGGCCTCAACCTCTCCTTCTGGCCCTTCGGCGCCATCGCCCGGCGCGGCGGCGCCTTCTTCATCCGCCGCACCGTCAAGGGGGACCGGGTCTACACGGCGGTGCTGCGGGCCTACGTCAAGCTCCTGCTGCGCGACCGCTTCCCGCAGGAGTTCTACCTGGAGGGCGGGCGCAGCCGCACCGGCAAGCTGCTCTTCCCGAAGATGGGGCTGGTCTCCATGGAGGTGGACGCCTGGCTCGACGGCGCCGCCGACGACGTGCTCTTCGTGCCGGTGGCCATCGACTACGAGCGGCTCATCGAGGCCTCCGCCTACGTGCGCGAGCTGGCCGGCGGCGAGAAGAAGTCCGAGAGCCTCTCCGGCCTGCTGGGCGCCTTCGGCGTCCTCTTCCGCACCTACGAGCGGCTCTACGTGCAGTTCGAGGCGCCGGTGTCGCTCAAGGAGGTGGCGGCGCAGCGGCTGGGGGGGCGGGCGGCCCGGCTCCTGCCGGACGCAGACTGGGCCGGCGAGGCGGCGCCTCGCGACCGGGCCACCCTGCCCTCGCCCGAGGCCGACGACCCGGCGGCGGACAAGCGCCAGCTGGTGCTGGCCATGGCCAACCGCATCGCCTACGGGATCAGCCGGGCGGTCACCATCACCCCCTTCGGCCTGGTGGCGGCCGCCTTGCTCTCGCACGTACGGCGCGGCCTCACCGCGGCGGACCTGGAGCGGCGCATCGAGCTGCTCCGCTACATCGCCGCCGAGGGAGGGGCCCGCTTCGGCCGCGACCTGGCCGGCGCCTCCTCCGACCCGCGCCAGCCCGGCCCGGTGGCCGACGCGGTGGCGCGGCTGGCGGCCGGCGGGCTGCTCGAGGTGGAGGTGGCGGCCGGCGACCACATCTACCTGGTGGTGGACGAGAAGCGGCCGGTGCTCGACTACCACCGCAACGCCGTCATCCACCGCTACGTGGCGCCGGCCATCGTCTCGGCCGCGCTGCGCGCCAGCGGCGACGGCGCCGCGGTCGAGGCGGTGCGGGAGCGGGCCGGCTGGCTCTCGCGCCTCTTCAAGCTGGAGTTCATGTACCGGCCCGGCGCCAGCCTCGACGTGATCTTCGCCGAGAACCTCGCCTTCCTGGAGCGGGTGGGGAGCGTGGTGCGCCACGGCGACCTGCTGCGGCCGGGACCCGAGCCGGAGCCGGCGGCCTTCCTGGCCGAGTTCCTGCGCCCCTACCTGGAGGCCTACCGGGTGGCCGCCGAGGCGGCCCTGACGCTCCTCGCCGCGCCGCCGAAGGGCGGCCTGGATCGGCGCGCGCTGGTCAAGGCGGCCCTGGAGCGCGGCCGCGGCGCCTTCCTGGCGGGGCGGCTGCAGTGCCGCGAGGCGCTCTCCAAGGCGACGCTGGAGAACGCGGTGGAGTGGCTGGTCTCCACGGGCCGGATCGAGGAGCGCGACGGGGGGCTCTGGATCTCGCAGGATCCCGTCGATCTTCGGGAAATCATCGACGGGATGACTCCTTATCTCGGGTCGTAGGAACGGCCGAAATGTGCGCCGCGCCCTTCCAAGGGCGCGCGTTCTTGGACTAGGCTCCCGCCCCACCGCGCCGCACCGAAGCGTTCCGAGGATCGTTCCACCTTTCCCCCGAAGGGGACGCAGCTCAGGAGGCTTTCACGATGTCGAACCGGATTCTCCACAAGGGTCTTCAGGCCAAGGTGATGTCCGCCGAGGCGGCCGCCAACCTCATCCCCAACGGCTCGGTGGTCGGCATGTCCGGCTTCACCGGCGCCGGCTACCCCAAGGCCGTCCCCATCGCGCTCGCCAAGCGCGCGCTCGACGAGAAGCTCAAGGGCAAGGCCCTCAAGCTCGACGTCCTCACCGGCGCCTCCACCGGCCCGGAGCAGGACACCATGATGAGCACGGTGGAGGCCTCCCGCTTCCGCTTCCCCTACCAGGGCGACGCCGTCACCCGCGAGAAGATCAACGCCGGGCTCATCGAGTACCAGGACATGCACCTGAGCCACGTGGGCTCGCTGGTGCGCTACGGCTACTACGGCAAGGGCAAGAACAACCTCGACTTCTGCCTCATCGAGGTCACCAGGATCAACGAGGACGGCACCTGCGTCCCCTCGTCCTCCTGCGGCGCCAACAACGTCTACCTGGAGCACGCCGACAAGATCATCCTGGAGGTCAACTCCTGGCAGGACGAGCGGCTGGAGGGGATGCACGACATCATCTCGGTGCCGGCCGAGCACGGCAAGCGCGTGGCGCTGCCCATCAACGCCGCCGACGACAGGAAGGGCAGCACGGTCTGGAAGTTCGACGTCTCCAAGGTGGTGGCGGTCGTCGAGAGCGCCCACCCGGACCGCAACGCGGCCTTCAAGCCGCCCGAGGAGATCCACATCCGGATCGCGCAGCACATCCTCGCCTTCTTCGACGGCGAGGTGAAGGCGGGCCGGCTCTCCAAGCACCTCAACCCGCTGCAGTCGGGCGTCGGCAACATCGCCAACGCGGTGCTGGTCGGGCTGAACAAGGGACCGTTCGACCGGATGATCTCCTACACCGAGGTGATCCAGGACGGCATGCTCGACATGCTCGACTCGGGCAAGCTGGTGGCGGCGTCGGCCACCGCCTTCTCGGTCTCGCCCGAGGGGCAGGTCCGCTTCAACAAGAACATCGACCGGTACCGCAAGCAGATCATCCTGCGCCCGCAGGAGATCTCCAACCACCCGGAGATCATCCGCCGGCTCGGCTGCATCGCCATGAACGGGTTCGTCGAGGCCGACATCTACGGCCACGTCAACTCGACGCACATCGCCGGCAAGGGGATCGAGAACGGCATCGGCGGGTCGGGCGACTTCGCCCGCAACTCGGCCTACACGATCTTCATGTCCCCGGCGACCGCCAAGGACGGCAAGATCTCCGCCATCGTCCCCTTCGCCTCGCACATCGACCACACCGAGCACGAGGTGAACGGCATCGTCACCGAGCACGGCTTCGCCGACCTGCGCGGCCGCAGCCCGAAGGAGAAGGCCAAGGAGATCATCGAGAAGGCGGCCGCTCCCGAGTACCGCCCCATCCTGTGGGACTACTACAAGCGCGCCATGAAGAACCCCAGCGCCGGCCTCCACTCGCCGCACATGTTCAGCGAGGCCTTCTCGTTCCACCAGCGCTACCTGGCCACCGGCGACATGCGGCCCAAGAAGTAATCGCGGACATCACCAGGCGATGCGACGGCGGCCCCCGGCGACGGGCGGCCGCCGTCTCCTTTTCGGGGTGTGGGGTGGATCTTCTCCCAGGGCCCTTCTCGCCCGGGCGCGGCGTGCCGAAGAGGAGGCAGGGGCCGCTCCCGTGTCCCCGTGGCGGCGGCCATCCCAGGCGGGTGGTCGCCGCTTCCCTTCGCTGCGGCCACGCCGGCCTCGGGCCGCCGGCGCCCCGCGTCCCTCACCCGCCAGGGAGCCCGCGCCGGGCCGGGGCGAGGAGGCTGAGCGGCTGTGTCTCGTGCTCCAGGCGTAGCGGTGATGCAGGCCGCCGACCCGGGGGAGGCTGATGACGTTGGATGTCGAACCGGCGGGACGGTGCTCCGGCGGAGCGACCTGCGCCACGGGGAAGCGCCGCTGCGAGTCGCTCGAGACGTCGAGGGACCGGTGCGATCTTTGGGGATGAAGAGAGTCGGGGGTGCGGGTAAGCTATTCAACCCGCGGTTCAGGTCGGAACAGATCCCTTATGGCAACTGATGCAGTCCCGTCGACGCGCGCTACAGCGACTTCAGGTACTGGACCAGGTCGGCCTTCTCGGGGGCCGTGAGGCCCAGGGACCGCCGGGTGTCGTAGGTGTTCACGACGTCGTCCAGCGTGGGGGCCGAGCCGTTGTGGAAGTAGGGGGCGTGCTGCCAGACCCCCCGGAGCGGCGCCGTCCGGTACTGCTGGGTGGCGCTGCGCGACGCGTAGCTGGGGACGCCGGCAGGCTCCGGCTCACCCATCGCGTCGCCGACCGGGTGCAGGCGGAGGTTGGCGTCGGTGAGCTGGGGGCCGCTGTGGCAGGTGGCGCAGGCCGCCTTCCCGGCGAAGATCGCCTGCCCGCGCGTGGCCGCCACCGGGTCGAAGCTCCCGGCCGGCGGCGCCGGGGCCATCAGCGTGAGCTGGTAGGCCTGCAGCGCCGGCAGCTTGGCGCTGATCAGGTCGTCGCTGCCGTTGACGACGTTCACGCCCGTGCGCGGCTCCGAGAAGGTCCCGTGGCCGCCCATCTGGGTGACGCCGACGTAGCGATTCCAGTAGGCGATGTCCTGGCCGTCCCCCGTGGCGGTGATGCGGTCCACGCCGGCCAGGCCGTAGGCCGGCGGGATGACCTGCGGGCCGTTCAGGCCATCCAGGTTGAAGCGGGGGTCGTACTTGCCCGGGCCCCAGGAGTTGAAGATCGCCTTGGTCGGGGCGTCGAGCGCTGGCGACAGCGCCACGATGGCGCCCACGTCGAGCTGGCGGTTGGGCCAGCCGTCCAGCCGCTTGCCGATGCCGGGCGCAAAGGAGTCGTCCACCGTCGAGTGGCACAGGGCGCAGCTGATCCCGAGCCGCGTCAGCGTGTCCTGGCCGCCGATGGTCTCGACGGTCCCCTTGACGCCGAGGACGGCGTTGAGCTTCAGCAGGGCCACGGTGGTGGCGGGATCGGTCAGGCTGATGGTGCCGGCCTGGATGCCGGCGACCACGCCCGGGGGGAGGGCCTCCGCGTCCACCTTCAGGCCCACCGCCAGGGCGGTCGTGGGGTCGACCGCCGTCGCCACCACCTCGTGCAGGCGCAGCGTGTCGGTCCACTTGGTCTCGTCGCCGAAGGTGTCGTAGCGGAACGTCTGCCGGCCCTCCGCCACCAGGGCGGCGTGGCTCTTTTCGCCGCTGCCGCAGGCGAGGAGGCCTGCCGTCAGGAAGGCGAGGAGCCCGGCCTGCCGGAGACGGCGGGCCGGAGAGCCAGGGGACCTGCGCGCGGCGGGGGATGCTGCTGTGGAAGTGGCGGTGGTCATCTGCGATCTCCTGGTTGGCGGTGGGCGGCGGGACGCTAGGGGGCGAAGCGCGCGGGGAACTGCTTCACGATCCCGGCGGAGAGGATGTCGGCCACCGCGAGCATGTGCTCGCGCCCCTTGTCGAAGGCCGCGATGGCCCCGGCGGTGTCCTTGTTGAGCTTCGCCACCACCGCGTCGGTGGTCATGGCGAGGTGGGCGTGGAGCGCGTCCTCGAGCGCCTTTCGCGGCCAGTGGGGATTGGCCGACGACAGGAACGCGGCGATCTCGTCGGCGTTGGCGGTCCAGCGCCTGGTCGCCTGCTGCAGGCCGGGCGCATCCCCCGCCTTGGCGGCCGCCACCAGGTCGGCGGCCACGAGGATGTGGTCGCGCAGCAGCGCCGAGAGCTTGTTCCCCCCGCCCTCGCCGTAGAACGGCTTCACGGCGTTCCCGATGTCGTCCTGGTTCCGCAGCAGCCGCGCTGCGATCTTGGCGGCGTCGTCGCCGCCATGGATGGCGGCCGTGTAGAAGAAGGCCGTGTACGTCACGTGGTCCTCCCAGAGCTTCCGCATCCCCTCGCGGAGCTGGGGCTCGGTCAGGCGGGCCGAGCCCTTCTCTCCCTGGGCAAAGGCGGGCGCGGCGAGGGCGAGCGTGAGGGCCGACAGCAGCAGCAGGAGCCGTCTCATGTGGTTCTCCATTCGGGTTGGGTCGCAGGAGGAGTCCGGTTTCAGGCCCCTGCTCGGCCACTGCAGGGTTGGAGGGCGCGGGGTGACCGCGGTTACGCGCCAGACCCGGCTGGGCGGGCTGTAACCTTTCCAGGCGACCGGCATCGAACCCGGGTAGGAGGCAAGGCATGGCCCACATCGACCTGCTGGACCCGCTCGCCGCGCCCGGGACCCAGGCCGTGCTCTCCGACGACGAGGTGGTGCGCCGGGTGCTCGGCGGCGAGGCGGCGCTCTTCGAGGTGCTGATGCGCCGGTACAACCAGCGCGTCTACCGCGCCATACGCTCGGTGCTGCGCGGGGACGACGAGGCCGAGGACGCCATGCAGCAGGCCTGGCTCAGCGCCTACTCGCACCTCGGCCAGTTCCAGGGGACGTCCTCCTTCTCCACCTGGTTGACTCGCATCGCGCTGAACGAGGCGCTCGGGCGCGCCGGCCGCAAGCCGCGCCTGGCAACGCTCGACGAGGTTCCGGAAGGGGACGAGGCCATGCGCTCGAAGACGCAGGATCCAGAGGGGCGCGCGGCCGACCGGGAGCTCGGGCGCATGATGGAAGAGGCCGTCGACAACCTCCCCGGCCCCTACCGCGCCGTCTTCGTGCTGCGCGAGATCGAGGGGATGTCCACCGCCGACGCGGCGCTCGCCCTCTCGGTCTCCGAGGAGCTGGTGAAGGCGCGGCTCCACCGGGCGCGCCTCGCGCTGCGGGACCGGCTCTACGCCCGGGTGGGCTCGGCCTCCGAGGCCGCCTTCGTGTTCCTCGGCTGGCGCTGCGACCGGATGGTGGCGAACGTGATGGGTCGGATCCTCGGCGGGGCGGGTAGGTCATTCAACCCGCGGTTCAGGTCGGATAAGATCCCTTACGGCAACTGATTCAGTGGCCGTCCCGCACTCGGCTGCACTATTCGTGCGGGGAGGTCTTGTTTTGCTTGGCCTTCAACGCCTGAACACACTCACGCCCCCCTGCGGTTCGACCCAATCTCACCGTTGTCCGCACGTCCGGGGTATCCCACCGGAACGCCTGCCTGAACGCCTCTCGGTTGGCGAAGTAGCGACGCCTGTAGACCTTGAATGTCCGCTGGAGGTCTGGCTGGCCGAGGCCCCTGCCGCCTGCGACTGCAACCCGACTACGGGACCCGAGTTCCTGAGCGCCCCGGCGCTGCCGCCTGGCCAGCCGCCAGATTCGGAGCCTCTAGTTGCAGGCAGCGAGAGCCGCAGCCTCGTCGATGCTAGTGAAGGTCCAGGTAGTTGGTGTGCAGGGTCCAACGGGCTGATCGTGCCGGGTAACCGGAAGCTCGGCGCCGACCGCTATCCCCGAGGCCGTAAGCCAAGTGCGAGGCGGATTCTGGCCAGAGCCAATGAGAAGCATGACGCCGCTTGCGTAGAGAGCAGCCTTGCTGGGGTCGGCCGGCGTGAAGTCGTAGAGCACTTGCACCGGATCGTTCCGGCAGTTGTTCTGGCCGGCAGGCGCGGCCGAGATCGACGTGATGCGCGCCATACCCTCGGTGTCGGTGTAGGCGCCGCACTCGCCCATCCCTTGCCCACAGCCCGTCAGCGCCCACGAAGCGACAGCGGCTGCAAGAACCGCATAGCGCGAAGTGTGCCGAGCCCTTGTCAGGCTCATGTGGCTCCCTGGGTCAGCATTGCCACAGCAGTAACATACCTTGAGTACTTGCGGGTAGGTCATTCAACCCGCGGTTCAGGTCGGATAAGATCCCTTACGGCAACTGATTCAGTGGTGATCCCCTTGGCCTGGGCGGCCTTGGCCAGCGCGGCGCCGACCTTCTTGGCGGCCGCCGTCTTGTCGTCGTCGCCCACCTCGCCCTTGAGGGTCTTCGCGGTGGTGGCGATGCTGACCAGCGTCCTGCCAGCCACG
>JANNKC010000104.1:0-28204 GCA_031396105.1 Anaeromyxobacter sp. | reverse complement strand
CCACGCCGCAGGTCCGGCAGCCCTTTCCCATGAGCCGCTCGCGTGGCCTGTCGCAGCGAAAGCCCTCGTGCTCGAGGTGGGGGATGAGCGCCTGGGCGTACTCGAGGGCGGTGCGGACGACGGTTCGGCTGGCCATGGCGCGGGCCTCCGGGCCTGGTGGCGCGCTGGTCACGGTGCCCCCTCCGCCGGGGGCGGGGCCGCGGCCGGGACGGCCGCCGTCTTCCCGGCCAGCACCCCCATGTTCGACCTGAGCCAGTCGGGGACCTGATCCCTGCGGTAGACGAAGATGGCGTCGTAGGGGCAGGCCTTGACGCACTCCAGGCAGCCGGTGCACTTGGGCTCCTCGACGCGCATCACCCAGAAGAAGGGCGACTGGGGGTCGCCGGTCTCCTCCAGCCGCAGGCAGTCGAAGGGGCAGTGCTCGGCGCACTTGTCGCAGCCGGTGCAGGCCAGCTCGTCCACGAAGGCCAGCGGCCGCTGCTGCTTCTTCAGCAGCACGGTCACCTCGCCGTGCTGGTCGAAGATGGCGTCGGCCGGGCAGACCACGCCGCAGGCGCCGCAGTCGATGCACAGGTCGGGGTCGATGACGTGCAGCCGCTTCCGCTCGCCGGTGATGGCCTCGGTCGGACAGCGGTTGGTGCAGGCCGTGCAGCCGATGCAGGTCTCGATGATGAAGAAGGCCAAGGGCTATCTCCCGGTGGCGGCGGCCGCCGCGGCGGTGGACCGCTCGACGGAGAGGATGAACTGCACCAGGTCCCAGCGCTGCTCCGGCGTGGTCTCGTCCGCGAAGGAGGGCATGGGGCTGCCGTCCATGCCGTTGACGAGGGTGCGGAAGACGTCGCCCGGCCGCTGCCCGCACTTGAAGTCCGCCTGGCGCGAGAAGTCGGCGGGGCGGACCGGCTTGCCGCTGTCGTACTTGAGCTTCGGCGCGGAGGGCCCGTCGCCGCGGCCACCCGCTCCGTGGCAGGCCTGGCAGCCGAGCTTCTTGTAGACCGCCGCGCCGCGGCCGACGGCCTCGGCCGCGAAGGGCGGCGGGGGCGGGACCTCCAGGGGCGGCGGCACCTCGTCCTCCTGCCAGCGGGGCGAGAGGGTCTTGAGGAAGGTGATGACCGCCCACACCTCGCGGTCGCTGAGGAACCGGAAGGCCGGCATCCCGACCTCCGACCTGAAGCCGCGCCGGATGGAGCGGAACAGGTCCTCGTCCCGCGGCAGGGACCCGGAGGGCGTGTGGCGGCAGAGGAACTGGGCGGCCACGAAGTCGCGCGGCGGGATGGGGAGGAGCTTGCCTTCGCGGCCGTCGCCCCCGCCCTTCTCGCCGTGGCAGCCCAGGCAGGCGCCGCGGAAGACCCGCTCGCCCAGGGCGAGGAGCTCCGGGTCCGCTGGCGGTGACGGCGGCGGCGCCTGGTCCCAGCTGGTGAAGGTGCGCGCCAGCGGCGAGGCCGGCGCGCCGGGGGCGGCGGCCCTGGGGCGGGCGGGAGCGGGGGCCTCGGCGGCGCGAGCCGCCGGGGCCGCGACCAGGAGGGCGGCCAGGGCGGCTGGCAGGGCGGCCCTCGCGAGCTGGATCACTTGGGGTGACATGTGCGGCAGAGCTCCTCTCTCACCGTGACGTCGAACTGCCAGAGGTAACGAACCTGGGCGGCGTGCGGGTTGTGGCAGCTCGAGCAGGCGAGCTCCACCCCGGGCTTGATGGGGTGCGGCCGTCCCCGCACCGGGTGGCCGTCCCCGTAGACGAAGCCGAGCACCACGTGCCGCCCGCTCGCCTTCTCGGTGTGGCAGTTGGTGCAGAGGTCGAAGATGGGCCTCTTCAGCCAGAAGAGGTTGCTGGAGCCGTGGGGATCGTGGCAGGTGGTGCAGCGCCCGGCCGCGGCGGGGCCGTGCCGCCAGGCCTTGCGGTCCATGGCCCCCTGGATGTCGGTGTGGCAGCGGAAGCAGGTCTCCTGGATGGGCCAGGCCACCGCGTAGCGCTGCGGGGCCGAGGCGGCGTCGTGGCACATGAGGCAGACCCGGCCCCCCACCGGCCCGTGCTGCCGCGCCCGCGCGGTGACGTCGGCGTGGCAGGGGGCGCAGGCCGCCTCCGGCAGCCGCGCGTCGCGGGCCAGGCCGCTCACCAGGTCCATGGCGTGGCACCCGGCGCAGCGCACCTCCACCTCCGGCCGGTGCACCGTCCCCTGGCCGAAGCCGGCCAGGTCGGCTCCGACGTGCTTCCCGAAGGTCTCGTAGCGGAGCACCACCAGCTCGGCCTGGCCGGAGGCGTCGCTGACCACCACCCGGTTCGGCCCGACCTCGAGCGCCACCCGGCAGTGCGCCACCCCCCGGCGCGCCCCGCCGACCGCGCAGGGCACGGGCGGGCGGCCGCCGACCGCCACCGCGGCGCCGACGCCGGCCTCGGCCACCAGGCGCACCTCGTCCCGCACCGTCTGGGCCCCGGGGCCGGGGGCCAGGATGGTGGGCGCGGCCAGCGCGGCCGCGACGACGAGGCCGGCCGGGATCACCGCGGGTTCTCCAGCTTGAGGACGCGGTCGTAGCGCCGCTCCACGTGGCAGCCGGGCCAGCACTTCCCGCCGGTCTCGGTCTTCACGTAGTTGAGCTTGAACTCCCAGTTCCCCAGCCCCGAGGTGGTGCGGATGTGCTTGGGGTTGGGGCTGGCGTGGAAGTCGTGGCAGTCGCGGCAGGTGCGCCCCTTGTCGGGCTTGTTGGTGTGCTTGAAGTGGAGGTTCTCCTCGCCGTTGCGGAACCCGGTGACGCCGGCCCTGAGCAGCCGGTCGCCCTCGGGGCGCGGGCCGTAGTCGATCTTGTCCTGGCGGGCGGCCTCGGGCGGCGCGTCGATCTTCTGCGCCTCGAGGAGCCGCCGGTCGTGGCAGCTGAAGCAGAGCCCGTAGGTCTCGCCGGGCTTGTACGGCCAGTAGAACTCCGGCGGGAAGGAGGCGCGCAGCATGCGGAACTCGTCGGTGCCGTGCGGCTCGTGGCAGTGGTTGCACATCCCCTCCCGCACCGGGCCGTGGCGCAGCTCGGTGGCAGGGTGCTGATCCAGCCAGGCCTTCATGTTGAGGAGCGGCCGGTCCGGCGCCTGCACCACCTTGTCGTGGCAGGTCAGGCAGACGTTCATGGGCGGCCACTGCTTGAGCCGCTTCTCGTGATCCGACTGGTGCGGGTCGTGGCAGGCCACGCAGACCAGCGGGTTCTGGGCCGGGTCGAGCGCGCCGTGGCGGGTCTTGCTCCCGGCGTCCTGGATGCGCTTGGAGGGGTGGCACTGGGTGCAGGTCTGGAAGATGGGCAGCCGCAGGCGGGCGTGGTTGTCCGAGGCGTGCGGGTCGTGGCAGTAGAGGCAGAGCCCCTGCTCCACCGGGTTGTGGCGCACCTTCTCGGTGTCGCGCGGCGCGTGGCACTGGCGGCACATCGCCTTGCCCTCCTGCTGCCAGGCGAAGAGGTGCTCGGTCTGCGACGCCGGGAGGTGGCAGCCGAGGCACAGGCCGTTCTTCACCGGCGGGTGGACCACCGTCTTGCCGGCCACCAGCCCGCCGTGGCAGGCCAGGCAGTCGCCGCCGGGGCCGGCCGGGCGCACGCCGCGGGTGGGGGCGTCGGCCGCCGCCGAGGCAGCCGCCAGCAGGACCAGCGCCAGGGCCGGGACGCGCTTCACTTTCGGTGGCAGCCGAGACACAGCACGCTCCCCGCCTTGGGCAGGCGCAAGAAGGGTTTGTAGGGCGTTCCGTGGGGGTCGTGGCAGGAGGCGCACTCGATGCCGGCGCCACCCGGAGGGATGTCGAAGCCGCTCTGGTCGGTGAAGAGCTTGAGGCCGTTCACCCGCGGATCGGGCACCCACTCCCTGGCCGCGAGCGGGTTGGCGCGCGGGTTGTAGAGGCGGTAGCCGGCCGAGCCCAACGGATAGGGGACGCCCACCGGGTGGTTCGCCATGACGCGCCCGCTCCAGCCCCAGTCCTCGGGGATGCCCAGGTAGGCGTCACCGGCCGCCTCGGTGCGGTGCCGGTCGGCGGCCACCGGGTCGCTGCGGAGCGAAGCGGAGGAGGGGCGGAAGGCGATGCCGATCCGCGAGACGGTGGTGTCGTGGCAGGAGAGGCAGCGCAGCGTCGAGCCGGCGAACCGCAAGGGCTGCGGCACGCCGTGGGGGTCGGCGCGCACGTCCAGGGCCGCCGCCTGCGGCGGCGCGTCGGGCGCCCAGAGCTGCGCCGTCATCCCCTGGAGGCGGTTGGGCACGTGGCAGAACTGGCACAGGTCCAGGCTCGGGTCCGGCGAGGGGTTCCCGGCGCCGAAGAAGTTGTGCCGGGACGCGTCCAGGCGGCTCTCGCGCGTGGGCGCGGCGAGGGCCACGAGGAGCAGCAGGCTGGCGGCGGAGGTGGGCATCGGGGCGCTAGGGGTTGGGCGGCAGGTAGAGGGTCTTCTCGCCGTCCATGGCCGGCTTGCCGTGGCAGGAGAGGAAGCAGTAGGGCTGGTTGGTGGGCGTCCGCCCGTAGCGCGGCCTGGTCGGCTGGTCGCCGTAGTGCGGGTCGGCCCCACGGCTGGCCGGGAAGGGCTCCACCGTGGGCGCGAAGTTGACGAGGTGCGTGTCGGTGCCGAGCACGTTCCGGTAGTCGGTGTTGGCCGCCTGGACGTTGGAGTGCACGTTGTAGTGGCACTCGTGGCAGGCGGCGTTGGTCCGCTCCACCAGGTGCACCTGGTGGAGGTTGCCGCGCCCGGCGCCGACCCCGCCAGCCTGGAAGAAGTTGCTGCGGTTGACGGTCTGGCCGAGCAGCCGCTGCTGGTCGTGGCACAGGAAGCAGAGCGCGAAGTTGGCCGGCGAGAACCCGCCGAAGGGCGGGCCGGCCGCGTTCCCCACCTGCGTCGAGTAGTTGGCGCGCAGCATGCGGGTGTTGGTGGAGCCGTGCGGCCCCTTGGGGCCGGAGGGGGAGTTGCGCGCGCTGCCCCGCGTGTCGGCGGTCTGGTCGCCGTTGTGGCAGTCGGTGCAGAGCACCGTCGAGAGGCGGCTCAGCCGGTTGCCCTGCCAGTCGTTGCCGTGCAGCTGCCCGTCGGGCGTGTCGAGCACGTTGTTGAGGAAGGAGGACTGGTTGCGCCCCGGCCCCGGCACCGGGTGGAAGGAGTCGTTGGTGGGCTGGAACTCGAGGCGCTTGTTGCCGCCGCCGGGCGGGCGGGTCGGCGCCGGGGGGATCATGGTGGCGAAGCCGTCGCCGTGGCAGCGGAAGCAGAGCTCGTACTGCTTCAGGTCGACGGCGGCGTCGTCGAGCACCACCGCCCCGGAGAGCGAGAGGCCCTTCATCCCCTCGTGGACGTTGCCCGGCAGGGCCTGGACGCGGTGCGGGTTGTGGCAGTCGGCGCACTCCACGTGCTTCCGGTCGTTCAGCACCGGCTCCGGCTCCGGCTGGCGCGCCGTGAAGACCGGCTGGTGCTCGTCGGTCTTCAGCTCCACCGGGTGGTGGACCGGCTTCTGGAACTGGGTGCGGAGGTCGGGCGCGGCCCGCCCGCGCGCCGGGTCGACGCCGGTGCCGCCCGGCTGGTGGCAGGAGAAGCAGACGTTCTCCTCGCCCCAGGCGAAGGGCGTGCCGAAGGAGAGGTTGCTGGTCTGCAGGAGCCGCGTGGGGGACTGCCCGCTGTGCGGCGCGTGGCAGGCCAGGCAGCCCAGGTCGCCCACGGTGCCGGCGCCGCCGGCCGGGTACGGGGCCAGCGACGCCTCGTGCCGGCTGCCGAGCCAGCCCGGCTTGTCGTGGCAGGTGAGGCAGACCGCGCCGCGGAGGTTGTCCTTGACCAGGAACTTGAAGGTGGCGAGGTGCGGGTCGTGGCAGGAGGTGCACTGCACCGAGTCCTTCACGCCCGGTGTCGAGCCCTCGCGCAGGCGGATGGCGTCCCCGGCGGGCGGCAGGCGGATCTCGGGGTCGAGCGCGACGTTGGGCGTCATGGAGACCGGGTGGTCGTTGCGCAGGTCGGTGCCGAGCAGCGTCCGCCCCGGCGGCATGGTCACCACCCCGCCCTGCAGCGCGACGCTGGCGGGCCGCTGGGCGTCGAGGTTCATCAGCGAGCCGAGGGCCAGGGTGCCGTCGTGGCAGGAGAGGCAGAGCTTGCTGGCCCCGGTTGGCCGGGCCACGGGGGCGTCGAGCGTGCTCGAGGCGTAGACCGAGAAGAGGGTCGGGTTGTCCTGGTAGGACAGGTTCCGGTTCCAGATGGGCCTGGACTGGTAGGCGCCGTGGGGCGTGTGGCAGAAGACGCAGACCTCGTCGAGGGTGGCCGCGCGCACGGCGTTGCCGGAGGCGGCCGAGAGGTTGTGCCGCGTGGAGCGGATGTCCGACGCCTGCGTCAGGACCAGGGCCAGGGCGAGCGCGATCATGGCGTCCTCTGGTCGAGGTCGAAGACCTGGATCCGGGCGTTGTAGGTGTCGGCCACGTAGAGCAGGCCGCGCGCGTCGAGCGCCATCCCGCCGGCCAGCCAGAAGCGGCCGGGCGTCACCCCCGAGCCGCCGAACACGCCGAGGAGCTTCCCCTGCGGCTCGAAGGCCTGGATGACGTCGAAGTAGCCCTCCAGCACGAACACCACCCCCTCCTTGTCGATGACGATCCCCTTGGGGCGCGCCAGGTCGCCGAGCCCGTCGCCGTTCTGGCCGAAGGCGGAGAGGTGGTTCAGCTCGGCGTCGAAGAGCTGCACCCGGAAGTTGAACGCATCGCAGACCGCCAGCCGCCCCTGGCCGTCGAGCGCCAGGTGGGTCGGGGCGTTGAACTGCCCGGGCCCCACGCCGCGCCCGCCGAGGACGCGCGGCTGGCCCCCCGGCCGAAGGGGGAGCACGTGGACGACGTGGCTGGCGGCATCGGCCACGAAGAGACGACCCCGCGGCTCGTCGGCCGCCAGCCCCGCCGGGCGCACCAGCCGGGGCAGCGTGACCGGGAGCGCGGCGGGCTGGCCCCGCTCGTCGTAGGCGCGGACCGTGGCCGCCTCGGCGTCGGCGACCAGGAGGGTGCGACCGACGAAGGCGACGGCCACCGGGTAGACGAGCCGCGCCCCGTCGGCGCCGCGGAGGCGCAGCGCGCGGCCGCCGGCCGGATCGTAGAGGTGCACGGCGCGCCGCCCCGGGTCGGCCACCGCCATGCGCCCGGCGGCGTCGAACGCCACGCCAAAGGGGCGGTACAGCCCCTCCAGCTCGTCGCGCCCCGTGATGAAGTCCCAGAGGCGGGAGAGCAGGCCCCGCTCGATCCCCATGTTCTCCGGGCCGCGGATCTCGCCCACCCAGGCGATGCGCCGCTCGCCGCCGCGCGGCCAGGACGGGTCCCCGGGGAGGTGGGCGCCGACGCGGCGCACCTCGCCGTGCGCGCAGGCGGCGGCGAGGGAGGCGGCGGCGAGGAGGGCGAGGCGGCGGGCCATGGCTCAGAGCTCGAAGGGGCGGGACAGCGAGGCGCGGATCGACTGCTGGCGGGAGGGCGGGTCGCCGCCCAGCTGGCTCCGCGTGTACTGGTACTGGGCGTTGAAGGAGAGGCGCCCCACCCGCCAGGTCAGGTGGAGGCTGGCGCCGGCCGAGGTGAGCGAGTCGGAGTCGTTGAGCTCGGTGAGGGTCGCCCGCAGCTGCCCCTGGAGGCCGAGCCGCTCGAGGGGGTTCCAGGTGGCGGTCGCCAGCGCGCTCGTCACCGAGCGCACCTTGGTGACGCTGCCGGCCACGAAGGGCGAGCCCTCGGCCACCACGGTGTTGCGCGCGTGACGGACCTCCGCCGAGGGGTAGACCCGGCCCAGCTGGGTGGAGCCACCGAGCGAGGCGCTGATGGCCCGCTCCGGCAGGACGACGGCCCGCCCGGTGGTGATGTCGAGCAGCTCGCGCCGGCCGTCGTCGTAGGCGAGCGAGGCGGTGAGGCTGCTGGCCGCCCCCAGCCCGAGCCAGCCGAAGGCCCGGGCGTGGTTCTCCAGCCGGTCGCCGCCCGCGGTCATGGGCGCCCGGGCGATGACGATGGAGTACTCCACCTGGCAGGACCGCCGCGAGCCCGGCAGGAGCGAGGCGGAGATGGTGGCGTCGAGGGTGGTGGTGGTGCCGTCGTTGCCGAAGGCGCAGTCGCAGGTGGTGGAGGCCGCGCCGAGCGAGAGGACGCCGTTCACCGGCCCGAGCCGGCGGCCGTAGGCGCCGCGGGCCCCCGTGCCGTAGGTCCGGCCGGTCACCTCGCCGGCTGCGGAGGTGGTGCTGGTGAAGCCGGCGCCGCCGCTGCCGGAGAGCGTGAGGTGCTGCTGCGCGTCGATGGGCCGCCAGGTGAGGGAGGCCCGCGCGTCCCCCAGCCTGCCGCTGGCGCCCGCCCCGCCCGACTCGGAGAGCCGGGCCGCCAGCGTCGACTGGACCGAGGGTCGCCAGCGCTGCACGCTGCTGCCGCTGAGGAGCCGCTCCGAGGTGATGCCGTTCAGGAAGGCGAGCGAGCGCTGCACCTCGGTCGCCAGCAGCGTGGTCTGCTGGCCAGGGGAGCCCCAGTCGAGGGTGAGCGCCCGGGAGGAGACGTCGCCGGCGGCCTCGCGGTGGTCGTCCTCCAGGCGCAGCGCCAGGTTGAGGCGGTGGCGACCGACGTCGAGGAATCCGTTGGCCGCCAGGCGGCGCTGCACGTCGGCGAGGTCCGGCAGGCCGGGCCGGGAGCTGCGCGCCTCCGAGGCGTCGAGACGCAGCCCCGGCACGTAGCGGCCCGGCTCGAGGTTGACGGCGCCGCCGTAGACCAGGCTGGGCCCGGCCCCGGCGGTGGCCAGGTACTGGCCGGTCCCGTGGAAGAGGGTGCCGCCCGCGTAGAGGCGCAGCGGCACGGCCCGGCGGGGCAGGAGGCCGAGCGAGGTGTCGAAGGAGAGGGCCTGGCTCTGCGACCGCCCGCCGCGGCCGCCCCAGTTGTCCACGTTGGTGAAGCTGCCGCCGGCCGTGGCCACGACCACCGAGGGGCCGAAGGGGAGGCCGGCGTAGTGAAGGGAGAGGGTCTCCATCAGGAGCGAGGTGGCGCTGGTCCGGGCGGCGCCGCCGACCGGCTGGGTGGTGTTCTGGGTGGCCTGGCCCTGCACCTCTGCGTACCCCGAGACGTTGGCGCGCGCCCACGGCGCGGCCAGCAGCGTGAGCGCCACGAGGAGGTGGCGGGCTGGTCGCGGCGGGGAGGCCATCCGGCGCCGCCGCTACTTGAGGTGGCAGGCGAAGCAGAGCTGACTGCCACTCTTCGGCACCCGGAGGAAGAAGGAGTTCCCGGTCCCGTGCGGATCGTGGCAGGAGGCGCACTCGATCCCGGCGGACCCCGGCACCGGCGCGCCGCCGCCCCCGGCGCCGAAGATCTTCACCCCGGTGGGCACCGGCACCCACTGCGCCAGCCGGACGTCGGGGCCGGTGACGATGTTGTTGTAGCTGCTGGCCACCTGGCCGTAGCTGTAGGGGACGCCCACCGGGTGATTGCCGGACAGGTCGGCGGCGTCGGAGAGGCGGGGGATCACGTAGGCCGGGTTGCTGATGGCCCCGCCGGTCTGGTCGGGGCCGGCCATGGTCACGGTGACCGGGCCGGCGGCGTTGGACCAGTAGAGCGAGCCGACGCTGACGGTGCCGTCGTGGCAGGAGAGGCACTTGCGCGTCGAGCCGGCCCAGGTCTGGAGGTTGGCCGGGTAGGCGGTCCCGCCGGTGGTCCGACCCGCCTCCACGTCCTTCCAGGAGTAGGCGGCGGAGGAGAACTGGTGGTTCCAGAGCAGCAGCGACGACGCCCCCTTGTGAGGCGTGTGGCAGAAGACGCAGACCCCGTCCTCCTCGGCCAGGCCGGCGTCGACGTGGACGTCGTTGGTCAGCAGCTGGAAGTTGTGCTTCGAGTCCGCGATCCGGCTGGGACCGACCTGCGCCGAGGCCGCCCGGGCCAGGCCGGCCAGCGTCAGGGCCACGACCAACGGCCACGCTCGTCTCGTCATGTGCTCCTCCTAGGTCCGCGGGCGGAGCCCGAGGACGTGCATGGCGGGCCCTAGGGCGACAGGCCCGCGCGGCTGTCCTGCCCCGTGGTGTTCACCAGCTCGTAGACCTCGACGCGGTGGTTGAGGCCGTTGGCGACGTAGATCCGGTTCCTGGCGTCGATGGCGATGCCGGCGGGGTTGGCCAGGAACCCGGGGGAGTCCCCCGGGCCGCCGAAGAAGAGGAGCAGGCGGGCGTCGCGGGTGAAGATCTGGACCGCGGCGAAGAAGGAGTCCACGACGTAGACGTTTCCGAAGCCGTCGAGGGCCACGCCCTTCGGCTTGTCGAACTGGCCGAAGCGGTCGCCGCGCTCGCCGAACTGCCGCACGAAGGCGCCGGCGGCGTCGAGCTCGGTGACCCGGGCGTTCATGGTGTCCGCCACGTAGAGGCCGCCTCCGGGGCCCAGCGCCAGGAAGGTGGGGAAGAAGAACTCCCCGTCGCCCTGGCCCTTCTTCCCGATCCGGTTCCGGTGCTCGCCGCCCTGGAGCGAGTAGACGTGGATGGCGTGCCCGTCGCCCTGGGGCGAGGAGGCGTCGCTGACGTAGAGGAGCCCGCGCTCGGCGTCCACGGCGAGGCCGAGCGGCCGCTCGCAGTCGGGCAGCTCGATGGCGCGCTGGAGCTTGCCCTGCCGGGAGAAGGCCAGCACCACCTTGCGCTGCGGCACGACCACCCAGACGCGCGGCCCCTCCACGGCCACCCCGGCCGGCGCGTCGCCGAGCTCCTCGCGGGTGATGGTGTGAAGACGATCGGCCGCCAGGTCGAAGAGCAGGACCTGGCCCAGGCCCTGGTCGCTCACCGCCACCAGGTCGCCCTCGGGCGACACGGCGACGCCGAGCGGGTGGTAGAGGCGGTGCGGGCGCTCCTGCCCGGCCAGCTTGCGCCAGAACCGGGCGGCGCCGCTCTCGACGTCTTCGCCGCCCGCCAGCGTGCGCACGTGCCGGATGCGCTCGATGGCGGGCGGGGAGGGCCAGGCCACCCGCGGGCGGGCCGCGCCGGCGCAGCCTGCGCCGGCCAGGGCGAGCGGCAGCGCCAGGAGCCAAGCGGTCGTCGGCCATCGCGGGGAGAGGCGCACGGTGAGGTAGGCTCAATCCCAGAATCGTGCCACCCCCGGCCAGGTCGCAAGCTGCCGGAGAGACGGGCCAATCTCCCGGCTCCGGGCGGCGGCGCGCGCCGTCGCCCTGCCAGAACGGCTTGCGCGCGATCAATGCGTTCCGATTGCCGCGATCTCGCAGCGGGTTGCAGGGTCCGGAGCGTACTGCCAACGTGTCAGGCTGCGCCGAGACGGCCCGTGGCCGGCGCCCAGGGAGGCCTCCGGCACCGCGCCCCTTGTGCTCCGGGGGGCCCGGACGCACCATCGGGTCTTGAGCGTCTTCGTCCTCGCCGCCGTCGCCACCGCCCTCGGGTTCCTGGTGATCCTGCTCGCCGGGCGCGGCCAGCGCGTCTCGCCGGCCGCTCGAGGCGGAACCGACCAGGCCACCAGCGCCGAGCTCGCCTGGGTCCGGCCCCTCGGCAGCCAGGGCTTCCTGCGCCTGCTGGTGGCGCTGTTCGGCGAGATGGGCTTCGACGCCGAGCCCTCCGAGCCGGACGCCGAGACGGTGGAGTTCTTCGCGGTGAACCCGGCGCCGATCCGCGGGGGCCGGATCCTGGTCCAGGGGCGGCTCGCCGGCGCCAGCGACGCCATCGACGGCGACGCCGTCCGGACGCTCCTCGACACGGCTCGCGCCGAGTCCGCCGGGAAGGCGGTGCTGATCACGCTGGGCCGCTTCTCGCTGGACGCGCGCGAGGCCGCCCGGGAGAACCCGGTCGACCTGGTCGACGGCGACGATCTGGCGGCGCTGCTGAAGAAGCACCTGCCGCAGGCCTACGCGACGCGGACGTTCTAGCGCCGCCCTAGTCCTGCATCGACTTGAGGACCTGGTCCTTGCGCCCCTCGGCGATGTGCCGATCGTGCTTCCTGGCCTGGGCGAAGCTGAGCCAGACGAAGAAGCCGACCAGGCCGAGCATGAGCACGATCGGGATGTTGTCCGGCAGTGAAATGATGGCCCAGAAGTTCGCCAGAGGTCCCATGTCGTCCTCGCCAGTCCCCTCGAGACAGGCGCGAAACGCTAGCACACCAGGCCGGCGCCTCGCCCTGGGGTAAGCCGACTTTGACCGCGCCGGGCCAGGCGCTGCGCCCAACCGGGGCGCGCCCGCCGGTCCGCTCGCGGCGGTTGCAGGTCCAACGGTCGGCTCGGCGGAGGCTGCCAGGGTGGCAGCCTCGACGGTGACGCACAACTCGCTGCGAAGGCGCGGCAATCCGAGCGCGCTTGACTCCGCGCAAGCCTTTCTGGCAGCCGGCCACCCGACATGGCCGGGGTGGCGCACCTCGAAGCGAGCCTGTTTCCGGCCGGTTGGTGCCGGTCCCGGCCATGGCACGGATCTGGGATTGGCCTCGTTTCACCGACGAGTCACCTGCGCCCAGGAGAGGTGGAATGGACGACCCGAAGAGCGGAGCGGAGAAACCCGGAGCGGAGAAGCCCGGAGCGGAGAAGCCTGGAGCGGAGCAGGGCGCCGCGGACGCGGGCGCCCCCCCGGAGCGCAACCACATCTGGGCTCGGCGGGAGTTCACCTCGCTGGCGGCGTCCGGCGCCATCCTCGGCTGCCTCGGCGTGGCCGGCGGCGCCATCGTCAGGCAGCTCTTCCCCCGCGTGCTCTTCGAGCCGGCCACCGCCTTCAAGGCGGGCTACCCCAACGAGTACATCGTCGGCGAGGTCTCCGAGAAGTGGATGAAGACGCAGCGCGTCTGGATCGTCCGCAACGAGAGCGAGATCTACGCGCTCCTCGGCATCTGCACGCACCTCGGCTGCACGCCGCGCTGGCTGGGGGCCGAGGGAAAGTTCAAGTGCCCCTGCCACGGCTCCGGCTACTACATCGACGGCGTCAACTTCGAGGGGCCCACGCCGCGTCCGCTCGAGCGGGTCCGCATCGCGCTGGCCGACGACGGGCAGATCCTCGTCGACACCTCGGTGCGCTTCCGCCACGAGCTGGGCCAGTGGAGCGATCCGCAGTCCTTCCTCCGGTCCGCCGACGTCTAGCCGGCCCGCCGCCACCCCGGAGCAGCGAACGAGGGCACCCGTGGCCGAGTCCACCGCGAAGAAGAAGCAGCCGCTCCTGGCAGGGCTGACCGACAACTACGTGTGGCGGTCCATCTTCCGCCACGGCTACGCCGACACGCCCCGCAACCGGGTGCTCCAGGTGGCCGCCAACGTCTGGCTGCACCTGCACCCCTCCAAGATCCGCCGGCACGGCGTGCGCTTCAAGTTCACCTGGTGCGCCGGCGGGCTGACCTTCCTCCTCTACCTGGTCACGGTGGTGACCGGCGTGGTGCTGATGTTCTATTACCGGCCCACCGCCGAGTACGCCTACTGGGACGTGAAGTACCTCGACTTCGACGTCCCCTTCGGCATGCTCATGCGGAACATGCACCGCTGGGCGGCGCACGGCATGGTCATCTACATCTGGGTGCACATGCTCCGGGTCTTCATGACCGGGAGCTACAAGCCGCCGCGCGAGTTCAACTGGGTGGTCGGCGTCGTCCTCCTCACCCTGACCCTGCTCCTCTCCTTCACCGGCTACCTGCTCCCCTGGGACCAGCTCGCCATCTGGGCGGTCACGGTCGGCACCAACATGGCCCGCGCCACGCCGCTGCTCGGCAACGAGGGGCCGCTCGGTCCCGAGCTGGGCGCCACGGCGCGCTATGACGCCCGGTCGCTGCTCACCGGCGGCACCCTGGTGGGCGCGCCCACCCTGCTGCGGTTCTACGTGCTGCACTGCATCGTCCTGCCCATCGCAGCGTCCATTCTGATGATCCTGCACTTCTGGCGCGTCCGGAAGGACGGCGGCATCTCCGGTCCGCTGTAGCCGTCGCCCGCCTCGAGGAGCCCCATGGCCGACCTCCCCACGCCCGCCGCCGCCGCCGCCGTCCCACGGCCGGACCCGGCCAAGGCTCCCCCCGCCGCGGCCCTGCCCGACAAGATCCACAGCTGGCCCTACTTCGTGCGGGCCGAGTTCATCGCCGGGTCCGTGCTCCTGCTGGTGCTGCTGGTCTGGAGCCTCGCCATCGACGCGCCGCTGGAGGCGCCCGCCAACCCCACCAAGACCCCGAACCCGTCGAAGGCCCCCTGGTACTTCCTCGGGCTGCAGGAGATCCTGGTCTACTTCGACCCGTGGATCGCGGGCGTGGTGCTGCCGGGGATCATCATCGTCGGCCTGATGGCCATCCCCTACGTCGACATCAACCCCAGGGGCAACGGCTACTACACCTGGCGCGAGCGCAAGTTCGCCATCTCGGTGTTCCTGGCCGGCTTCCTCGGCCTCTGGCTCGGGATGATCGTCATCGGCGTCTTCCTGCGCGGTCCGGGGTGGAACCTGTTCATGCCCTGGGAGTACTGGGACCCGCACCTGGTGGTGCCGCTCACCAACATCGACCTGCCCTACTTCCTGGGCATCCGCTCCGAGCCGTGGGCCATGCTCTTCGGGCTCGCCTGCCTGGGCGGGTGGCTGGTCGGCATCCCGGCGGCGGTCTGGCGCTGGAAGCGGGGCGCGCCCTTCATGCAGGAGCTCGGGCTGGTGCGCTACGGCATCGTCGCGTCGCTCTCCATGATGATGGCCGGCGTGGTGGTGAAGATGGGGCTGCGCCTGCTCTTCAACATCAAGTACGTCCTCGTCATCCCCAACATCCTGAACGTCTGAGAGCCGCGTGCCGACGAAGCCCCTCGAGCAGACCAACCTGAAGCGGCCGTTCGCGGTCCTCTCCGCGCTCATCGCGCTCTCCACCGCCTGGGCCATCTACGACGAGGTCTCCTCGCGCCGGCCCTGGAAGGACTACCAGGAG
Organism: Anaeromyxobacter sp.; assembly: GCA_031396105.1. Taxonomy (GTDB): domain Bacteria; phylum Myxococcota; class Myxococcia; order Myxococcales; family Anaeromyxobacteraceae; genus JADKCZ01. The sequence continues at coordinate 13,415 of JANNKC010000104.1, read as the reverse complement.
GAGTTCTTCGCGCTGCGGGAGGCGCACCTGCGCGCCGACCTGAAGCGCGCCGAGCAGCGCCTGTCGGCCGGCGAGGCCGGCCAGCGGCTGGCGGCCGCCCGGGCCGAGCTGCAGGCGGCCGAGCAGGCCATGAGCGGCTCGCCGGAGCAGCGCCAGGTCTACCAGGCCATCCTCGCCACCGAGGAGAAGGCCAGGCAGGAGGAGGTCGAGGCCAAGCTCTACCTCGGCTTCGACAAGTCGAAGGCCGACGCCCTCTACTACCTCGTCCGCGAGGCGCGTCACGAGGGCGGCCACGGGGAGGCGGCCCACCAGGCCGAGCTCGAGGCCAAGAACAAGGAGATCGCCCGCCGGGCCAGGATCCTGGCCGACGCCCAGGGAGCGCTGCGGCGGGCCACCGAGGCGCGCCTGGCCTTCCAGCGCCGGCTCGACGAGGCCCGCGCCAAGGTCGACCAGCTGGTCAAGCCGGCCGAGGAGGTGAGGAAGCGGCTGGCTTCGGCCACCTCCTCGAGCGGCAGGACCACCGGCCTGGAGCAGTACTGGGTGCCGAGGCTGCGCAACTCCTGGGGCGGGGACACCGTCGACCGCTGCCAGAACTGCCACCTGGGCGTCGACACGCCCGGCTACTCGAAGCCCGCCGAGGTGCTGGAGGCCAGGCGGGCCGAGATCGCGCCGGGAGATCTCAAGGTCCAGTTCGCCATCGACGAGGAGGTCGCCGAGGTCTACCAGGCGGTCCACGACCGGATCTGCGAGGAGATCCCGCGTCCCAACCCCATCGTCCCGGTCGGCGGCAACCCCGTGGTGGAGCCGCCCGCGCCGGTGGACCCGGCAGCCGCCACCGAGTGCCGGCCGGTGGCGGTCTACCGGAGGTGGCTCGCCATGAGCGACGCCTACTGCGCCCGCGGCCACCGCCAGCTGGCCACCACCAGGTTCCTGCTGAAGGACTCGAAGGGCGCCGCGCTGCCGCGCCAGGCCCCGCGCGGCCCGCGCGTCCAGGACCTGGCGGGCCAGGACGCGCACCAGGAGCCCGGCCACGACGGCCTGCGCGGCGTCGCCCAGGCCTGCGCCGAGAAGGAGGTGGTGACCGCCTTCGAGGAGGCCGAGAAGGCCGACCCCTACGACGTCAAGCCGGTGTTCCGGACGCACCCGCAGCGCTTCGACCTGCTGGTCAGGTCCCACCCGCCCGACCAGTTCGGCTGCACCGTCTGCCACGGCGGCCAGGGGGCGCAGACCAAGGGCATCATGCACCTCGAGTTCCGGCACGGGGCCGAGGACCACCACTGGAACGACCCGCTCACCGACGAGGTCGAGGTCCTGGGCCAGAAGTTCAAGGGCGCCTTCGTGGAGGCCAAGTGCGAGAAGTGCCACCGCGAGGAGCTCACCATCAACGGCGCCCCGCTGCTGACGCGGGGGAAGAAGCTCTTCGTCGAGGCCGGCTGCTGGGGCTGCCACCCGACCGAGGGCTACAACGACCTCCCCAAGCGCGGGCCGACGCTCACCGGCCTGGTCAGCAAGACCACCCCCGGCTGGCTGCAGGCCTGGATCAGCCACCCCCGCGGCTGGCGCCCCTACACCCGCATGCCCAACTTCTGGCCCGGGGCGGTCGATCCCCGGAGCGTCTCCCACCCGGCGTCGGAGACCGCCGAGCAGACGCTGGCGCGCCACCAGGGCGTCCGGGCCAGCGAGGTGGCCCAGATCGCCGCCTACCTCTGGGTGACCTCCAGGCCCGCCGCGCTGGCCCAGCCGCCGGCGCGGGCCGGCTCGCCGCAGAAGGGCAAGGCGCTGTTCGACGCGGTCGGCTGCCGGGCCTGCCACGTGGCCGAGGAGGGATCGGCGGCGCGCCGCAGCGAGGCGAGCGCGACCCGCGACTACGCCCCCAACCTGTGGAACGTGGCCGACAAGGCCAGCCCCGAGTGGCTCTACGCCTGGATCAAGAACCCCCGCGCCCTCTGGAGCGACACCAAGATGCCCGACCTGCGGCTCGGCGACGAGGAGGCCGCCGACGTCACGGCGTACCTCTCGACGCTCCGGAGCGGGGCCAGCTACCCGGCGCCGCCCGAGTACGCCCCGGGCGAGCGGGCCCGGCTGGAGCAGCAGGCCCAGCAGGGGAAGGCGCTCATCAACAAGTACGGCTGCTCCGGCTGCCACGTCATCAAGGGCTTCGAGAACTCGCAGAAGATCGGCACCGAGCTCAGCGAGCACGGGCGCAAGGATCCCAAGCTGCTCGACTTCGGCGACGTGAAGTACTTCACCGAGGCGCCGGAGCACCGGGAGACCTACGCCAGCTGGGTCTGGACCAAGCTGCACACGCCGCGCATCTTCGGCTACGAGCTGGTGGAGACGCGCATGCCGCAGTTCGACTTCAGCGACGACGAGGCGCTCTCCATCCTCACCTTCCTGAAGGGCCAGACCGGCGAGCGGGACGCCCTGCCCCGCGAGCTGGTGCCCGGCCTCGACGGCCCGAAGCTGGCCGTGCTGACCGGCGAGCGGCTGGTGTTCTGGAACGGCTGCCGCAACTGCCACGAGGTGGAGCGCCGCGGCGGGGTGGTGCGCGACCTCTTCAACGAAGACAACCAGAGCTCCGCACCGCCCATCATCACCGGCGAGGGGGCCAAGGTGCAGCCGCCCTGGCTCTTCGCCTTCCTCAAGGAGCCGAGCCCGCTCAGGCCCTGGCTCGAGATCCGGATGCCGACCTTCCACTTCTCCGACGAGGACGCCGGCACCCTGGTGAAATACTTCGCCTCGGCCTCCCGCAAGAGCTTCCCCTACCTCACCGTCGACGTCCCGCGGCCGCCGCCGGAGAAGGCCCGGGAGGCCATGGCGCTGTTCGGCGCCCTGCAATGCACCAAGTGCCACGTGGTGGGCAAGCTCGCCCCCAAGCAGGATCCGCGCTCGGCGGCCCCGGACTTCCTGCTGGCGAGGAAGCGGCTGCGGCCGGACTGGATCCCGCTCTGGCTCCGCGAGCCGAACGCGCTCATGGAGGGGACGCGCATGCCCTCCTTCTGGGACCCGGACCCGACGGCCCCCGCGCCGCACAAGACCTTCGGCGGGGACAAGCAGGCCCAGATGGAGGCGCTGCGCGACCTGCTCATGCACCTGGGCGAGCCGGGCTTCGAGCTCGGCTCGCCGAGGAGAGCCAGCGAGACCCCTGACCCCCGAGGCTAGTCCCGACCGCCGTACCGCACGGAAGCCCCCAACCCGAGGAGAAACCAGATGCCGTCGATCCGAACCACCCTCATCGCCGTGCTCGCCGCGGCCGCCCTGCCTGGCGCCGCGCGCGCCGAGACGCTCACCGGCGCCGTGGACTTCACCGGCACACCGCCGGTGATGGCCAAGCTCGACCGCGAGGCCGACGCGTTCTGCGCCAAGAAGCCCATGAACGACGAGTCGGTCATCGTGAAGAACAAGAAGCTCGTCAACGTCTGGGTCCACGTGGTCAAGGGCGCGCCTGACAGCAAGGCCGCGGAGGGCGCCCCCGAGGTGGTGGTCAACCAGGCCGACTGCACCTACCGCCCGCGCGTCCAGTTCGCCCTGGTCGGCCAGAAGGTGGTGGCCAGGAACGGCGACCCCATCCTCCACAACGTCCACACCTACCTGGGCCCGGCCACCCTCTTCAACAAGGGCATGCCCAACGCCGACGCCAAGCCCATCACCCACGTGGCCGGCAAGAGCGGGGTCATCCGCTGGAAGTGCGACGTGCACGACTGGATGCGCGCCTACGTCGGCGTGAACAAGAACCCGTTCCAGGCGGTCACCGGCGACGACGGGAGCTTCAAGATCGAGGGCCTCCCGCCGGGCGCCTACACGCTGGAGGCCTGGCACGAGGTGTACGGCGCGAAGACGCTCGAGGTGACGGTCGAGGCGGGCAAGCCCGCCACCGCCACCTTCAAGTTCGACGGGACCGAGAAGGCCGCGGGGACCTAAATTTAGGCCGGCGCCCGCGGGGGCGGTCACCCCTCCCGCCGGCGGATCCTCCTTTCGACTCGAGCGAGGCGGCGCCCACGGCGCCGGCCTCGCCCGGCGTCTCAGCGCCGCGCCGCCGGGACGGCCACGGCGCCGCCGCCGGCCTTCTGGGCGGCGCGACGACGGATGGCCCGCTGCATGTAGCCGTAGCCGACGAGCAGGACGGCGAAGAGGGGGGAGGCGGCCAGGGCCGCCGCCAGCACCCCGTGCTCGAACATCAGGCGGACGACGGAGGCCGCCGCCGCGGTGAGGAAGTCGGCGCGGAACACCAGCCCCAGCACCACCGCCGAGCTGGCCAGCGCCAGGGCGGTGGCGACGGCGAGCAGCAGGGCGGCGCGGCCCAGGCGCGCCGTCACGGTCTCCGGCGCCGCGGGCGGGCCCGGGGGAGCGGACGAACCGACGAGCAGGTCACCCATGTCCGACCTCCAGGGAGCGCCGAGGCTAGCAGGCGGGCTCCTCGCCTTCCACCGATGGCCCTCCCGGGCCTATCCGGGAGCCTGCGGCACCTTCCGCTGGATCTCGCGCAGCCAGAGCTCCTGGAGCTCGTGGAAGCGGGCGGCCACCACGCCCGCCAGGTTGGCCATGACCACGTGACCGATGGCCGGCTGCGCCGCCAGGACGGCCAGCAGCCGCCCTCCCGGCAGGACGACGAGCTCGAGGTCGGTGGTCGCGCGGGCGCTCATCGTCAGCTGGTGCGGCGGCACGAGCGCGGACCAGCCCAGCGTGCGCCCGGCGTCGAGCGACTGGAACCGGACCTCCTTCGTCTCCCCCATCACCTGCAGCGGGAAGGTGAGGTCCGCCCGGCCCCGCTTGATGACGAGCAGCGCCTCGGCGTGCCCGCCGAGCCGGAAGAGGGTCTCGCCAGCGGCCGCCCGGCGCTCGGTGGCCACGGCCGCGACCGACCGCCGTTGCTCCTCGGACAGGCCTCTGAACAGCTCCACGTCCTGCAGGGACTCGAGGGCGGACGTCACGGTGGTCCCCCTCGCCTAGGCCTGGTGGGGGCTTGCGGCCCCGCCGGGAGCGGTGCGGCGGAGGCCGGCGGCGACGTCCTGCAGGTCGGAGTCGATCCGGTGCTCGAGGTCGAAGACCACCTCGTCGGCGGTCCGACCCTCGGCCGAGCCGCCCAGGTGGGCCTGGCCGCGCCGCGCCTCGGCAGCGGCCCGGGCCTCCCGGTCCTTCTCGACCTGCTGGTGACCGAAGAAGAGGATGGCCATCATCCCCGCGAAGAACACCAGGCCAATGGCGATGGTGAGTCCCATGTCGTTCCTCCCGCGCCGCGACGGCGGTTCAGCAGTCCTCCCTTTCCCAGAAGCGTGCCAGCCGCGAGGCCGCTAAGAACCGCCTGCGCCGCAAGGGAATGGGCCGCGCGCACCGGCCCGGCCCTTGACCGGGACCTGCCAGGACGGCTTGAGCGTGGTCAAGCGCGGCCGATCTCGCCTCGGGTCCCAACAGGTTGGCCGCCACCGCGGGCCCCTGCCAGCTTGGCAGGCGCCGCCGCTCCGCCGCGCTCCAGGCTACTTGTCGCCGTTCGCCGTCACGTACTGCTCCAGCTCGTACGTCCGGATGCGCCGGTAGAGGTTCCGCTCGCTGATGCCGAGCAGCTGGGCCGCGCGGGCCCGGTGGCCGCCCACCAGCTCCAGGACCCGCGCGATGTGGAGGCGCTCCACGTCGGCGAGGGCCAGGATGGCCGCGTCGCCCTCCCGGCCGAGCCCGGTGGCCTGACGCAGCTCGACGGGGAGGTCGCCGGGGCGGATGAGGTCGCGCTCGGCGAACACCAGCGCGCGCTCCACCACGTGGCGGAGCTCGCGCACGTTGCCCGGCCAGTCGTAGCGCGCCAGCACCTCGGCGGCGGACGGCGAGACGCCCTTCCTGGTCCCGTGGCGGGCGTTGTGAAGGGCCACGAAGTGCTGCACCAGCACCGGGATGTCGCCGCGCCGCGTCCGCAGGGGGGGGAGCTCGAAGTGGATGGCGTTGAGCCGGAAGAACAGGTCCCGGCGGAACTTGCCCTCCTGCATGAGCCGCTCCAGCGCCCGGTTGGTGGCCGCCACCAGCCTCACGTCCACCCGCACCTCCTGGGTGCCGCCGAGGTGACGGAAGGATGAGGTCTCGAGGACGCGCAGCAGCCCGGCCTGCACCGCCGGGCTGACGTCCCCGATCTCGTCGAGGAAGACGGTGCCGCCGTCGGCGGCCTCGAAGAGCCCGTGCTTGCGCCTGTTGGCCCCGGTGAAGGCGCCCTGCTCGTGCCCGAAGAGCTCGGACTGCAGGAGGCCCTCGTGCAGCGCCGCGCAGTCCACCACCATGAAGGGCCGCTCTCGCCGCGGGCTCATGCAGTGGATGTTCCGGGCCACCAGCTCCTTGCCGGTGCCGGTCTCGCCGCGGATCAGCACGGTCGAGTCGCTGCCGGCCACCTTGCCGAGGAACCTGCGGAGCTGCTCGAAGGCCGCATCGCTGCCCACCAGCTCGGGGCCGCAGCCGGCCTGGCCCAGGCCGTCACGGAGGCGCGCGTTCTCCTGGCTGAGCCGGCGGCGCTCGTGCGCCCTGAGGAGCGCGATCTCCAGCTCCTGGAGGTGGCAGGGCTTCTGCAGGTAGTCGTTGGCCCCGAGCTTCATGGCCGCCAGCGCCGTGTCCACCGTGCCGTGGGCGGTGAGCACCACCACCTCCACCTCGGGCCACTGCTCCTTGAGCTGCCCGAGCACCTCGATCCCTGGGCGGTCGGGGAGCATCAGGTCGAGGAGCACCACGTCAGGCTCCTGCTCGCGGGCGCGGCGCAGGGCCTGGGCCGCGTCCGCCGCCTGGGACACCTGCGAGCCGGTGCGCGTCAGCTCCCTCGCCATGAGGTCCCTCAGCACCTCGTCGTCGTCCACGATCAGCACGTGCATGTGCGCTCCCGTTGGCTCAGGCCCCGACTCCCGGCTCGCCACCGGCGGGCCTGAGCCGGACCGTGAAGACCGCTCCCTGCCCGGCCTCGCTCTCCACCGAGAGGGTCCCCTCGCACCGGCGGACCAGCGCCTCGCTGATGAAGAGCCCGAGCCCGGTGCCCGAGCCGTCCGGCCGCGCCCGCCGGAAGGGCTGGAACAGGTGCTGCCTGGCCGCCTCGGGGATCCCCGGGCCGGTGTCGCCGACGGTGACGCTGACCGCGTCAGCGGCCGCGCGGGCCTCGACGGTGAGCACGCCGCCCGCCGGCATGGCCTGCAGCGCGTTCAACGCCAGGTTGAGGAACACCTGCTGGAGCAGCAGGTCGTCCGCCAGCGCCATGGCCGGGCCCGCGACGGCGCTCCGCACCTCGACGCGCTGGAGGCGCGCCTGCGGCGCCACCAGCGCCATCACCTCGCGGACGGCGGCCGCGGCGTCCACGGCCGCGAGCTGCCGGCCGGGCACGCGCGCGAAGCCGAGGAGGCGCTCCGTCACCAGGTGGCAGCGGAAGACCTGCTTGCGCACGATCTCGAGGTACTCCCGCAGCTCGGGGGGCTCCCGGGCCCCCGGCTCGTCGAGGCGCCGCAGCAGCCCCTCCACCGCGGTGACGATGGCCGCCAGCGGGTTCCCCACCTCGTGCGCCACGCTCGACGCCAGCATCCCGACGGCGGCCAGCCGCTCGGACTGCTCCAGCCCGGCCTCGAGCTCCATCCGGTCGGTGATGTCCCGCCACACCTCGATGGCGGCACAGACGGCGCCGTCCGGGCCCCGCAGGGGCTGGGCGTAGATCTCCTCGACCCGCTCGCCCCGCGGCCCGCCCGCCCTCACGATGGCCTTCTCCAGCCGGTCGCTGGCCAGGGCCCGCTGGGCCAGCGAGGTCGCCCCGTCCTCCGCCGAGAAGCCGGCGGCGTGGGCCAGCTCCCCGTGGCTGGTCCCGCGGCCGTGCCGGGTACCGGGAGGCAGCCGCGCGGCGAAGGCCGGGTTGGTGGCGACGATCTTCAGGCCGACGTCGACCAGCACCACCCCGTCGGAGATGCCGTTGACGAGCTCCTCGAGCTGCCTGCGCTCGGCGGTGAGGCCGGCCAGCGCCGAGCTGAGCTCGCCGGCCATGGCGTTGAAGTCCCGCGCCAGCTCGCCCAGCTCGTCCGGAGTGGCGTCCGCGGCTCGCGCCGCCAGGTCGCCGGCCCCGAGCTGGCGGGTGACCTGGCCGAGGCGGCGCAGGCGCGCCAGGACGAGCCACTCGACGGCCAGGCCCAGGGTCCCGAGCAGGGCGAAGACCGCGGCGGCGCTCCCCGCGATGACCTGGGTGCGGCCCGACACCAGCGCCCTGTTCACCGGGCCGAGGGACCGGTCGATGATGAGGACGCCGTTGAGGCGCTGCTCCTCGCCGTGGCAGCGGTGGCAGGCGGCGGTGTTGGCGATGGGGGTGACCGTGCGCAGCACCTCGCCGTCGGGGCGCGCCAGCGTCACCGACCGGAGTCGATCGGCCGGCGCGCGCGCGTGGCAGATGGCGCAGTCGGGCGAGCCCCGCTCGACCCGCTCGCCGATGTCCCCGGGCCCGCTGGTGATGCGCACGTGCCCCTCGGCGTTGACGACCGCCACCCAGGTGACGTTGGGCTCGCGGCCCATGGCATCGACGAGCCGGCGCAGCGGGCGGAGGTCCCCGGTGGTCATCTGCTGCTCCAGGACCAGGCGGAGCGCGTCGCTCTGGCTCGAGCTCGCCTCGGCGGCCAGCTCCAGGAGCTGGCCACGGAAGAGCCGGATGGTGAGGAAGGCCGTTCCCGCCAGGACCGCCGTCGTCACCGCCGCGGCCAGCAGGCCGAGCTTGGTGCCGAGTCGGAGGCGACCCGTGAACCGCCGTGGACCGCTGGGCGTCACCGCGGCATCCGTACCTTCCTGGCTGGAAGCAACTCTCCAGGCAGACGCTGGCACGCTCCGTACACCCCAGCAAGGGGCCCTCGGCCGAGCCCAGGCCCGGACGAGGGCGTGCCGAACGACGTCGACGATGCGCTTGGCGACCAAGGCCTCGGCTCCGACCGCGACGTCCAGGCGATCGAGGAGAGCATCCTGGCTCGGGCGGCGACCCTCGTCTACACCGTCATGGTCGACGAGAACGGGTACCTGCCCACGCACGACAGGCCGCCGACCCGGGGGAGGCGGCCCCTATCCGAACAGCTTCTGCCGGGCCTCCTCACTGATGGCGATGACCGCGGGATAGAGCCACTCCATGGTCTCGAACCGTACTTCGGTAAAACCGAAGTATCATCGCCATATTCCCTGATTGTCGAAGTGACGACAGGCGCCTAGGCTTCGGAGGTCGTCCTCGTGGCGGGACCTGGACGCCGACCTCTACGCGGCAATCGACCGGGCCGCCTTGGACCCGATGCACCTTCCAGCTCATCGCCGACAAGTTCAACAAGAAGGACCACTCGACCGTCATCTCCGCCAAGGAGCGGGTCGAGGAGCAGTGGTCGTTGACCACCCGACAGGGAGGAATCTACATGGGTTGGAAAGAGATGATTCCTGAAATCCAAGGCGTCGATCCGGATGAAGTTCTCCGCCAGTTCAAGGAGCGCCTGAAGACGGATTGGCGAAAGTGGTTGATTGGGTCTGGCGTAGCGCTGGCCGCCATTGGCATGTTCGGATCGTACTATCAGGTCGAACCCGATGAGGTGGGGGTGGTTCGCCGATTCGGCCGCTATTCCCACACCAGCGACCCCGGGCCTCACTTCCTCGTCCCGTTCGGCATCGACCGCGTGCAGAAGGTGCCGGTCCAGCGCCAACTGAAGATGGAGTTCGGGTTTCGCACCGCCACCCCCGGACCTTCGACGACCTATAGGCAGGACGGGAAGGGTGATGGCGAGCTGTCGCGCGAATCACTCATGCTCACCGGGGACCTCAACGTGGCGGTTGTCGAGTGGATCGTCCAGTACAAGGTGAGTGATCCGTACAGGTTCCTCTTCAAGGTTCGTGACGTTGACGAGAACCTGCGAAACCTGGCGGAGGCCTCGATGCGGTTCGTGGTGGGGGACCATTCCGTCAACGAGGTGCTCACCACGGGCCGGCAGAAGATCGCATCCGAAAGCAAGGAACTGCTCCAGCAACTCGCCAACCGCTACGAGACCGGGGTGGACATCCAGCAGGTCGTCTTGCAGGACGTCAACCCGCCCGATGCAGTGAAGCCCTCGTTCAATGAGGTCAACCAGGCGATCCAGGAGAAGGAACGAGCAATGAATGAAGCCCACGCCGAAATGAACAAGGAGATTCCTCGCGCGAAGGGTGAAGCCGAGCAGGCCATTCAAAGAGCGGAGGGCTACGCGATCGAGCGGGTCAACCGCGCCAAGGGCGAGGCCGATCGATTCGGGCGCATCTTCGAGGAATACAGGAAGGCGCCTGACGTCACCCGCCGCCGCTTGTATCTGGAAACCATGGCAGAGGTTCTGCCCCGAGTCGGTCAAAAGGTGATCGTGGATGAGTCGGCCAAGGGGCTGACTCCCATTCTCCAGATGGGTTCCACTGTCACTCCCGTGACGGCCGCAGCAGCAAAGGAGGCCGTTCGATGAGCTTCCGCGGACTTGAGCTCAGCGGGTTGGTTCTCCTGGCGCTGGGTTCCAGCGGATGTGCCTGGTACACCCTCGACGAGACAGAGCAAGCGGTCATCACGCGCTTTGGCGAGCCGGTCGGAGAGGCCGTCACCTCGCCAGGGTTGCATTTCAAGGTCCCCTTGGCGGACACCGTGAACCGGTTTGAGAAGCGCTGGCTTGAGTGGTCGGGCGATCCCAACCAGATCCCCACCAAGGACAAGAAGTACATCTGGGTCGATAGCTTCGCCCGCTGGCGCATTGCCGATCCCTTGCGCTTCTTCCAGCGGATGCGCGACGAGCGCACGGCACAATCGCGTCTCGATGACATGATCGACGGCGAGACCAGGAACGCCATCGCCAGCTACAACCTGATCGAGGCGGTGCGAGCCTCGAGCCGAGCGTTCGAAGACGAGGAGTACACCGAGATCAAGGACCTTCGGGATGCCGTGGAGAAGGTCGAGGTCGGCCGCGAGAAGATCACCCGGCGCATCCTCGAACGCGCTTCGGCGGTGGTGTCCGAATTCGGAGTCGAGCTCGTTGATGTGCAGATAAGGCGAATCAACTACGTGAGCGAAGTTCAAGTGAAGGTCTATGACCGGATGATCTCCGAGCGTCGGCGAATTGCCGAGAGGTCGAGGTCGGAGGGGATGGGCAAGTCGGCGGAGATCCGCGGTCAGAAGGAGCGAGAACTCAAGGGCATCGGGTCTGAGGCCTACAAGCGCGCGCAGGAGATCCAAGGCAAGGCCGACGCGGAGGCCACCCGAATATACGCGAACGCGTTTGGCCGGGACCCTGAGTTCTACCAGTTCCTGCGCACCCTGGAGGCCTACCGCACTTCGGTCGATGATTCGACATCGCTGTTCCTGGGTACCGACTCCGACTTTTACCGCTATCTGCGCCGTGCCTCGCCGCAATTGAAGTGAACCTTCGGGCCGACCCTTACGACCTCCTCGCCGTCTCGCGGACGGCCACGCCGGCGAGGAGTGGAGCCGCTGCATGGGTGATCGCATTGCGAGGCCCAACCGCGTGATCCGGCGTGCGGCAGGCCTCGCCCAGCAGGGCTTCCACTACGACCCGCTTGAGACGTTCAGGTTGAGCGCGCCACCGAAGCGGAAAGGCCACCGCGACGCTCGGCACGTCAGGTGTTGCCGTAGCGCGCTCCACCGCTTGGCCGCTCAGCGCGCCCTGGCCCCCTGGATCAGGACCACCAGCGTCACCAGCGAGGCGACCAGCATGGCCGTGATGAGCGCCGCGGCCACCAGCTTCTCGGGGTGGCCGCCCAGCACCGCGAGCCAGCTCGCGGTCGAGCGCCAGGCGAAGACCAGGCAGAGGAGCCCGGTGGTCGCGAGCGCCGCCAGGCGGGCCCAGGCGCGGCCGCCCCGCAGGAGGAGGCCCCAGCCCATCGACAGCGCGCCGAAGGTGCCGCCCGAGAGGAGCGCCGTGGCGGCCTTCTCTGGGTTGGAGAGGTAGCCGGCCACGCCGACGGCGATGAGGAACGCGCCGTAGCCGAGCAGCCAGGTGCCGAGCCGGTGGGTCATCGAGGCCGTCCTCCCTGGGGTGCTGACGGCTGGCCGTCGCCGCGCGGCGCCGCCGCCAGGGGCCGCACCGGCGACACGAAGCCGGCGGGCTTCACCACCGCCACCGACCGGGCCAGGCGCGTCACGATGGCCTCGGCCGTGCTGCCGATGAGGATGCCCGCGAGGCCGTTGCGCCCCGCGCTGCCCAGCACCACCAGGTCGGCATCCAGCTCCTCGGCCAGGGCCGGGATCGCCGTCGCGGGGTTGCCGGCAGGAAGGTGGGTCCCCGCCACGGAGGTCTCCAGGCCCGCCTCCGTGATCAGCTGGTCCAGCCGCTCCCGCGCCAGCTCCCGCTGCTGGTCCAGGAAGGCCTGGGTGCGCTTCGCGCCGAACTTCGACCTGACCAGGGCCTCGGACGGCACGCTCCAGGCGTGGGCGGCGTGGAGCTCGATCGGCCCGGTGCCGGCGATCCGGAGGGGCAGCTCGAGGACGCGGCGAGCCAGGTCGCGCTCGAGGCTGCCGGGCTCCCCCGGATCCACGGCCGCGAGCACCCGCCGCGGAAACGGAACCCGGCCTGGGTGGACCGACCAGACCGGCACGGGGCACTTGCGGAAGAGGTGCTGGGTCACCGAGTCGGGGCCGAACGGGTCGTCACCGCGGGCGGGGACCAGGAGGACGTCGGGAGGATGGGCGATGGCGCGGAGGACGACGCTGTGCCAGGGCACCTCCCCCTCGAGCATGGTCGAGCGGACGCGCCCCGGGGGGAGCGAGGGCCGGGCCATCTGCTCGAGGTTGCGAAGGCGCGCCTCCCGGTCCTCGCGGACCATGCGCAGGATCTCCCGCCCGAAGGTGGTCTGGAAGACCCGATCCTCGGACCGGCCGATGGCGCCGATCACCGTGAGCGCGCCGCCGCCGCGACGCGCGGCCTCGATCGCGGCCGCCAGAACCTGGTCGGCTGGTGCGCGCGGCTCGACGTAGACCCACACGTCTTCGAGGCCCTTCATGTCGCCCCTTCCCTCCGTACGAGGCGGCGCGCCCATCGCGCCGCCGGCCCCCAGGACATAGGGCCGGGTGGACTCGATGAAAATGAGGAAAGCCGGACGGGACGGTGCGGTTACGCCTATGCATCCGGCGGCTGGCCCGCCCCGGTCCCGGCCGGGGCCACCCCCCGGCCGGGCCTGTCGTCCCACGTCACCTTCCGTGTATTCGTGAGGGCTCACCACCCTCGCCCACCGGAGGTTCCGATGCGCCTCGCCCGCCGCCTGCTTCCAGCCCTCGCCGCGCTCGCGCTCCTGGCCCAGGGCGCTCCGGCCCGCGCCCAGGAGGTGGTGCGGCTCGGCAACCTCAAGTTCGCCCACTACGGCGCCGTCTCATCCATGAAGGAGCACTGCAGGAAGTTCGGCCTGGAGGTGCAGGAGACCGTCTTCCCCAAGGGCATCGA
>JANNKC010000082.1:0-15210 GCA_031396105.1 Anaeromyxobacter sp. | reverse complement strand
GGGGAGGGCCGGTGAGCGCCCGCGAGCGGCTCACCACCGGCACGCTGGTGGTGCGCGAGCGTCGCGTGGTCTACGCCTCGGCCGGCGCCGCGGCCATCCTGGAGCGCGAGTCGCGCGAGCTGATGGGCCGGGTCTTCTTCGACTTCCTGGTGCCCGAGGAGCGCGAGCGCCTCTCCGACCGGTACGCGCGGCGGCTGCGCGGCGAGCCGGTCCCGAACGAGTACGAGATGCTGCTGCTGCTGCCCGGCGGGGAGCGCCGCACCGTGGAGGCCCACGTCGCGCTGGAGGGGAAGGACGAGGTGGTGGTCCAGCTGCGCGACCTCTCCGACCAGGCGGAGCGGCGCGGCCGGCTCCTCGGCCTGGCCGAGCTCGGCGTGGCCATCCAGCGGGAGCGGTCCGAGGAGGCCATCCACGAGCGGGTGCGGGAGGGGCTGTTCGCCCTCGGGCTGGCCTCCATGCTGGTGCGTCCGGAGCCGGGCGGCGTGCGGGTGCGCTGGGCGCGCGTCCCCAGCGCCGTGCGGGTGGTGCTGGAGGCCCGGCTGGGCGCGGACACGGCCGGCTCCCTGGGGCGCCTCAGCCCGTTCCTGCGCACGGCGTGGGAGGAGGGGCTGGCCTTCGCCGACGACTTCATCGAGCAGGCGGCCGCCTTCCTGCCGCCCGGTCAGCAGGAGGCGGCGCGCGCCCTCACCGCGGCCGAGGCGCTGGTGAGAGGCCTGGCGGTGCGCCTGGAGGAGCAGTCCGGCCCGAGCGGCTGCCTGGTGGTGGCCGGCGAGTGGATCGGCCCCGGCGACATCCCGGCCTTTCGCCTCTTCGCGGCCCAGGTGGCGGCGGCGCTCGACTCGGCACGCGCCATCGCCGAGCTCTCCAGCCGCAACTTCGACCTGGCGGCGCTCGACCGGCTCGGCGAGCTGGCCAGCGGCCTGGTGGAGCTCGACCAGTTCCTGCCGCAGGCCGGCGAGGTGGTGCGGACCACCACCGGGTGCGACGGCGTGGCCGTCTTCGCGGCCGACCAGGCGGCCGGCCGCTTCACGCTGGTCCACGTGGCCGGGGCGCCGCCGGAGCTGATCGCCGCCATCGGCACCGTCGACCTGCAGGGTCCGCTCGGCGCCGTGCTGGGCCAGCGGAAGCCCCTGGTGACGCAGCTCGAGGCGCAGCGCGAGCCCTACCGCGCGGCGCTGGAGCGGGCCGGCCTCCAGACCTTCGCCCTGGTCCCGCTGGCGGCCCGCTCGCGCGCCCTCGGCGTCATGGTGGCGGCCTGGCGGGAGCGCCGCGAGGAGGCGGCCTGCCGCCCCGACCTGCTCCTCGCCATGGGCGCGCACTTCGCGGGCGCCATGGAGGCCGACCACCTGCTCGGCGCCCTGCGGCGCCGGGTCCGCGACCTGGAGTCCATCTCCTCGCTGGCGCTCCGCTTCTTCGCCGGTGCGCCCGGCGACGTGGCTCGCATCCTGGAGGAGGCCTGCGCCGAGGTGCTGCAGGCCCTGGGGGCCCGCCAGTCCGAGGTCATGCTGCTCGACGAGGAGGCGCAGGCCCTCACCTCGGCCGCGGCGGCCGGAGCGCCGACGCCCGACGGGGTGCGGACGCTGCCGCTGGCCGGCACCTCCCTGGCCGCCGAGTCCCTGCGCAGCGGCGTGGGCGTCGTCACCGAGGACACCTCGCGCGACCCGCGCAGCGCCACCTTTGGGCGTGGCGACGCCGCCCGGGCGCTGCTGGCGGTCCCTCTCGCCTCGCGCTCCCGCCGGCGCGGCGTCCTGCTGGTGGGCGACCTGGCCGGCCGCCGCTTCGGCGACGCCGACCTGGCGCTGGCCACCGCGCTGGGCGGCGAGCTCGCCATGGCGCTGGAGAGCGCCGAGCTCCACGCCGAGGCGCGGCGCCGCCTCGCCGAGCTCTCCGCCATCATCGACGTGGCCCGGGTGGTCTCCTCCTCGCTCGACCTGGACCGGGTGCTGGAGCTGGGGGCCGAGCACCTCAAGGGGACGGTGGGCGGCGACGGCTGCACCGTGCTGCTGGCCGACCACCGGGCCGGCGTGCTGCGCCGGGCCGCCTGGCGCGGCGATCCCCTGGAGCGCGAGGCGGTCCCGCTCGACACGAGCTCGCTGGCCCGCGACGCCCTGGCCACCAGGGCGCCCGCCGCCGGCCGTCTCGACGGCGCGGGGGGCGAGTCCCGGGCCGTCCTGGCGGTGCCGCTCCAGGTTCGCGACCAGCCGCTCGGCGTGGCGCTGGTCTCCGCCCCCGGCGCCGGCCGCCGCTTCTCCCAGGACGAGCTGGCGCGCGCCGTGGCCATCGCCAGCCAGCTCGCCGTGGCGGTGGACAACGCCCGCCTCTACTCCGAGACGCGCCGCCGCGCCGAGGAGCTGTCCCTGCTGCAGGAGGTGGGGCGCACGCTGGTGGAGACGCTGGAGCTCGAGCAGGTGCTGGCGGCCGGGGTCCGGAACCTGGCCCGCATGGTGGACGCGCCCGAGGCCTACCTGGTGCTGCTCGACGAGGCCAGCCAGCAGCTGGTGGTGGAGGCGGTCTCCGGCCCGAGCCGGGCGCAGCTCGGCCTGCGCGTGCCCTACGACCCGTCCGGCAGCGCCACCGCGCTCTGCATGGAGCGGCGCGAGCCCATCCTCCTCGACGACGCGTGCTCGGACCCGCGCGTCGACCAGGCGCTGCGGGCGCTCTCCGGGCTCCGCTCCGGCCTGGTGCTGCCGCTCCTGGTGCGCGACAAGGCCATCGGCGCCGCCATGATCGTGGAGAACCGGCGCGAGCGCCGCTTCAGCGCCGCCGAGGTGCAGCGCGCCACCGCCGTCTCCAACCAGCTGGCGGTGGCGGTGGACAACGCCCGCGCCCACGCCCGCGCCCTGGCGGCGCTCACCGGCCTGCAGCAGGCCCAGGAGAAGCTGCTGCGCCAGGAGCGGCTGGCCGCCCTGGGCGAGCTCTCCGCGGTGGTGGCCCATGAGGTGCGCAACCCGCTGGGCGTGATCTTCAACTCGCTGGGCTCGCTGCGGCGACTGGTCAAGCCGGAGGGGGACGCGCTGACCCTCTTCGACATCGTGGGCGAGGAGGCCGACCGGCTCAACCGCATCGTGGGCGACCTGCTCGACTTCGCCCGCCCCGCCCCACCCCAGCTGCGGCCGGAGCGGCTCGACCGGCTGGCGTCGGAGGCCGTCGCCGCCGCGCTGGCCCAGCAGCCCACCTCGGTGGAGGTGACGTGGGAGCTCGACGCGGCCCTGCCCCTGGTGATCCTCGACGGCCGGCAGGCCCGGCAGGCGCTCGTCAACGTGGCGGTCAACGCGGTGCAGGCCATGCCGCGCGGTGGCCGGCTCACGGTGCGGGCGCGGCTGGAGGGGACGGCCGCCGTGGTGGAGCTGGAGGACACCGGCGCCGGCATCCCCGACGACCTGCGAGAGCGCATCTACGAGCCCTTCTTCACCACCAAGGCCACCGGCAGCGGCCTGGGGCTGGCGGTGGTGAAGCGCATCATGGACGCCCACGGCGGGGTGATCGGCGTTCGAAGCAGGCCCGGGCAGGGGACCGTCTTCTCGCTGCGCTTCCCCGTGAGCCCCGAGGTGCCCATTGAATTGGCCGGCCGCATCGGCTGAGATGGTCCCTCCATGAGCCCCTCACGCCACGCCGCCACCGCCACCGCCGACGCACCGTCCGTGGCGCCCCGCACCCCGCCGGGCGGCCGGCTGCTGGTGGTGGACGACCAGCGCAACATGCGGGCCACCACCGCCATGGTGCTGCGCCAGGCCGGGCACGCCGTGGAGGAGGCCGAGGACGGGGCCGCCGCGCTGGAGCGGCTCCAGGCCGGCAGCTACGACGTGGTGCTGACCGACCTGCGCATGCCCAACGTGGACGGCATGGAGGTGCTGCGGCTGGCGCGCCAGCTCTCCCCGCAGACCCAGGTCATCGTCATGACCGCCTACGGCACCATCGAGGCGGCCGTGGAGGCCATGCGGCGCGGGGCCTACGACTTCATCTCCAAGCCGTTCAAGGAGGACGAGCTCCTGCTGCGGGTCGGCAAGGCCCTGGAGCTGCGCCGGCTGGTGGTGGAGCGGGACTTCCTGGCCGGCGAGCTCCGGCGCCAGCAGGCGCAGGAGGGGATCATCGGCGGCTCGGCCCCCATCCGCGAGGTGAAGGAGCGGGTGCGCCGGGTGGCCGCCAGCGACGCCACCGTGCTCATCACCGGCGAGTCGGGCACCGGCAAGGAGGTGGTGGCGCGGGCCCTCCACCTGGCCAGCCGGCGCGGCGACAAGCCCTTCATCCCGGTCAACTGCGCCGCCATCACCGAGACGCTGCTCGAGTCGGAGCTCTTCGGCCACGCCCGCGGGGCCTTCACCGGGGCGGCCCGGGCCCGGCGGGGCGTCTTCGAGGAGGCCAGCGGCGGCACCCTCTTCATCGACGAGATCGGCGAGACCACCCCGGGCTTCCAGGCCAAGCTGCTGCGCGCCCTGCAGGATGGTGAGATCCGGCGGGTGGGCGAGTCCACCCCGGTGCAGGTCGACGTGCGCATCATCGCCGCCACCAACCAGGACCTGCGCCGCGCCATCGCCGAGAAGCGCTTCCGCGAGGACCTCTTCTACCGGCTCAACGTGGTGCCGATGCGCATCCCGCCGCTGCGGGAGCGGCGCGAGGACATCCCGCTGCTGACCGCCCACTTCCTGGCCCGGTACAACGCCCGGGCCGGCGCCAGCAAGCTGCTCTCCGCCGCCGCCCTGCAGAAGCTGGCCGACCACCACTGGCCGGGCAACGTGCGCGAGCTGGAGAACATGGTGGAGCAGGCGGCGGCCCTCTCGGTGGACGCCGAGATCCACGCCGAGGACGTGTCGCTCGAGGAGGGCGGACCGCTGCCGACCCCGGCCGACGCCGAGGGCGAGGGGCGCACCCTGGCCGCGGCCGTGGAGGAGGCGGAGCGCCGCACCATCGAGGCGGCGGTGGCGCGCTGCGAGGGCGACCTCTCCCTCGTGGCCCGCGACCTGGGCGTCTCGGCCACCACCCTGTGGCGCAAGATGAAGCGGCTCGGCATCCCCTCCCGCGGGGCGCCGCCCGCCTGACGGCGCCCCTGAAGCTGGCCGGTCCCCGCGAGCGGACCGAGCGAGTGGCGCCCTCGCCTTTCACTTCCGCGGCTGCAATTCAGAGGTGAATGACCTGCCTCGCCCGCCGACCGCGGCGCCGGCCAGACCGGGTCCAGGCCCCCCGCAAGCCTCCGTCGTCAGGGCCTTTCTACCGATGGTCCGGGGCGCCCGGCGCGTGGCATTCGGCTTGCTCCAGGAGAGGTCGAAGCGCTGAGCAGCCTGTTGAGGTAGGTCCCCCCCGCCACTTCAGCTGCGCTCAGCGCTTCACTTCTTCTTGGAGCGACATGGCCTCGTTCCTCCTCGTCGATGAGGACCGGAACTTCCGGGAAGCGCTGGCGATCGCCCTGCGCCTGGAGGGGTGCGAGGTGGCCTCGGCCAGCTGCGCCGCCGAGGCCCTGGCCGCCCTGGCCGCCGCCCGCTTCGACCTCTGCGTGGTGGACCTGCACCTGGCCGGCGCCGAAGGGCTGCTGACCGAGGTGCTGGGGCGCCCGCACCCCGTGCTCCTCACCGGGGCGCACGCCGACCTCCTGCGCCGGGCTGCGAACCGCTTCCCGCGGGCCCAGGTCCTGGAGAAGCCGTACCAGGCGCGCGATCTGCTGGCCTGCCTGGCGGCTTGACCTTCCTGCCGCCTACATGACCACCGCGCTGGCGGCCTGCGCCAGCCGGATGAGCGGGTCGCCCAGGACGCCGAGCACGACCACCACCGCGACCGCGCCGCCCAGCGCCAGCGCCATGCTGGGGGTGGCCACCACCCGGTCCTCGCCCTCGGCCGGCTTCATGTACATGTGGACGATGACGCGCAGGTAGTAGAAGGCGCCCAGGATGCTGGTGAGGACGCCCGTCACCGCCAGCGGGATGAGGTCGGCCCCGACCGCCGCCTTGAAGATGTAGAGCTTCCCCATGAAGCCGGCGGTGGGCGGCACGCCCGCCAGGCTGAGCAGGAAGACCGTCATGGCGAAGGCCAGCGCGGGGTTCTTGCGGGCCAGGCCGGAGAAGCGGGACAGGTCCCAGGCGCGCTTCGGCTCCTCGCCGCCCTGGGAGCGCGCCTCGATGGCGCCCACCACGGCGAAGGCACCGATGACGGTGGCGGTGTAGGCCGCCAGGTAGAAGAG
Organism: Anaeromyxobacter sp.; assembly: GCA_031396105.1. Lineage (GTDB taxonomy): Bacteria > Myxococcota > Myxococcia > Myxococcales > Anaeromyxobacteraceae > JADKCZ01. The sequence goes on along the minus strand of JANNKC010000082.1, from coordinate 9,041 downwards.
CACGCCCGCCAGCGCGATGGAGCGGGCCCCCTCGACCTTGGCGGAGACCACGCCCACCAGCAGGTAGCCGGCGTGGGCCACCGAGGAGTAGGCCAGCATGCGCTTGACGCTGCGCTGCGGCAGCGCCAGCAGGTTGCCGAACACCATGGTGAGGATGGCCAGCACCGTCAGGATCTGCTCGAAGGACAGGTTGGCCACGCCGGCCCCGGTCTGCGAGGAGAGGAAGATGCGCGCCAGCAGGGCGAAGGCGGCGGTCTTCACGCCGGCCGCCATGAAGGCGGTGACCGGAGTGGGGGCGCCCTCGTAGACATCCGGGGTCCAGGCGTGGAAGGGGACGGCCGCCACCTTGAAGGCGATGCCCGAGGCGACCAGGCCGAGGCCGGCCACCAGCAGGAGGGAGCCGGCGCCGCGCCCGCCGTGCATGCCGGAGAAGAGGGTGGTGCCGGTGGCGCCGTAGATGAGCGACGAGCCGTAGAGCAGGAGCGCCGAGGAGATGGCGCCCAGGATCATGTACTTGAAGGCGGCCTCGGAGGGGCGCCGTCCGCGCCGCTGGTAGGCGGTCAGCGAGTAGGTCGAGAGGCTCATGATCTCGATGGCGATGAAGGCCACCAGCAGGTCGGTGGACATGCCCAGCAGCGACATGCCCGCGGCCGCGAAGAGCGTCAGCGCGTAGTACTCGCCGCGCTCGGCGTCGCGGGCGTGGAGCCAGCCCGCCGAGACCAGGGCGGAGAGCCCCACCCCGAGGCAGATCACCACCGTCACGAAGGCGCTGAAGGCGTCCACCGTGGCCTGGCCTCCGAAGATGCTGCCGGCCGGGGGCACCACGATGGCCGCCACCGCCGCCAGCAGCGCGGTGGCCAGCGTGACGCCGGCCTGGTAGCCGCGGCGCCCCGAGGTGAGGAAGACCTCGGAGAGGAGCAGGGTGAGCGCCCCGGCGGCCAGGATGGCCACCGGCGCCAGGGCGGCGAAGTCGCGGACGGGCAGGCCGTTCATGTCAGAAGGCCCTCCCGGGCGGCAGGGCCGGGCGCGCCGCCACGGCGGCGTCCATCGTGCCCACCGAGGTGGGCACCCCGAGGCGCGCCTCGGCCTGCTGGAAGCGCTGCACCAGTCGGTCCACCGCGGGCTTGGCCGGCGCCAGGAACGGGCCGGGCAGCAGCCCCATGATCACGATGAGGGCGATCATGGGGGCGAGCACGAAGCCCTCCCGCACCGAGAGGTCACCGAGGTGCCGGTTCTCCTCGTGGCGGATGGGGCCGAAGAAGACCTTCTCCACCAGCACCAGCATGTAGACCGCGCCCAGGATGACGCCGACGGAGGCCAGCGTGGCCAGGACGGTGGAGGAGGCGAGGCGCGAGAGGAAGGTGCCGGAGAGGATGAGGAACTCGCCCACGAAGCCGTTGGTGCCCGGCAGCCCGATGGAGGAGAGCGACACGATGACGAAGGTGGTGGCCAGCCAGGGCACCTGCTTGGCCAGGCCGCCGTACTCGGCGATGACCCGGGTGTGGCGACGCTCGTAGAGCATGCCCACCAGGAGGAAGAGCGCCCCGGTGGACACGCCGTGGTTGAGCATCTGGTAGACCGAGCCGGTCAGGCTCTCGGCCGAGAGGGCCGCCAGCCCGAGCATGACGAAGCCCAGGTGGCTCACCGAGGAGTAGGCCACCAACCGCTTCATGTCGGTCTGCACCATGCTCATGAGCGCGCCGTAGAGGATGCCCACGGTGGCCAGCCCGGCGATCCAGGGGCGGAACTGCAGCGCCGCCTCCGGGAAGAGCGGCATGGCGTAGCGGAAGAAGCCGAAGGTGCCCATCTTGAGGAGCACGCCGGCCAGGATGACCGAGCCGGCGGTGGGCGCCTCGGTGTGGGCGTCGGGCAGCCAGGTGTGGAGCGGGAACATCGGCACCTTGACCGCGAAGGCCAGGGCGAAGGCCAGGAAGAGCCACTTGCCCTGCTCGCTGGTCACCTGCAGCGCGCTGCGCGCCTCCACGTAGTCGAAGGTGTTCCCGTCGTGGAAGTAGATGAAGAGGATGGCCAGCAGCATGAGCACGCTGGCGGCGAAGGTGTAGATGAAGAACTTCACCGTGGCGTAGAGCCGGTTCTGCGAGCCCCAGACGCCGATGAGCAGGTACATCGGGATGAGGATCAGCTCCCAGAACACGTAGAAGAGGATCAGGTCGAGCGCGGCGAAGGTCCCGATCATGGCGGTCTCGAGGACCAGCAGCGCGATCATGAACTCCTTGACGCGGTCCTCCACCGCCTTCCAGGTGGAGAGGATGACGATGGGCATGAGCAGCGTGGTCAGCATGACCAGCAGCAGCGCCACCCCGTCCAGCCCCACGTGGTAGCCGATGCCGATGGAGGACATCCACGGCTGCTTCACCTCGAACTGGAACTCGGGCGCCGAGGGCGCGGCGTCGAAGCCGAACCAGAGGCCGAGGGAGAGGAGGAAGGTGATGAGCGAGAAGGTGAGCGTGGCGGCGCGGTGCTGCCCCGCCTCGTCCCGCGGGATGAGCGCCAGCAGGACGGCCCCGGCCAGCGGCGCGAAGATGACGACGGTGAGCAGGTTCACTTACAGCCCTCCCACGCCGAGGACGGTCCAGAGGATGGCCGCCGCGGCCATGGCCATCACGGCCGCGTAGCGCTGCACGTCGCCGTTCTGGGTGAGGCGCGTCACCGAGCCGAGCAGGCCGGCCGCCCTGGCCACCCCGTTGACGGTGCCGTCGATGATGAAGACGTCCACCACCCGCCAGAGGACCACCGCGGCGGTCTTGAGCGGGCCCACCACCACGGCCTCGTAGAGCTCGTCGATGCGGAACTTGTCGACCATGAGCCGGTAGGTCCACGGCAGCGCGGCGGCCAGGCGGGCCGGCAGCGCCATGAGCGCGCCGCCGTACATGAGCCAGCCCACCAGCGTCCCCGCCGCCGCGATGGCCCAGGCGGCGAAGTAGGGCCAGGCCGGGTGGTCGCCGCCGTGGAGGTGGCCCACCTCGAGGAGCCGCGCCGTGCCCGCCGCGAAGACCGGCGCCAGGTAGTGGGCGAAGAGCTCGGAGACGGCCGTGTGGCCCGGCAGGCCGAGGATCAGCGCCAGCACCGCCAGCACCGCCAGCACCATGAGCGGCACGGTCATGACGAAGGACGACTCGTGGGCGTGCTCGGCGGCGTGGGTGCGGGGCTTGCCCTGGAAGGTGAGCCAGTAGAGCCGCGTCATGTAGAAGGCGGTGCCCAGCGCGGCCAGCGAGCCGAGGGCGTAGGCGATGGGGCCGACCTCGTGCCAGACCGGGTTGTGGCTGAAGAGGGCGTTGCCCAGGATGGCGTCCTTCGACCAGTACCCGGAGAGCGGCAGGATGCCGGTGGCCGCGATGCTGGCGACCAGGAAGGTCCAGTGGGTGTGGGGCATCTTCGAGGAGAGGCCGCCCATCTTGCGGATGTCGGTCTCGTCGCCCATGCCGTGCATCACCGAGCCGGCTCCGAGGAAGAGGCAGGCCTTGAAGAAGGCGTGGGTCACCAGGTGGAGCACCCCGGCCCACCAGGCGCCGCAGCCCACGCCGATGAACATGAAGCCGAGCTGGCTCACCGTGGAGTAGGCCAGCACCTTCTTGATGTCGGTCTGGGTGAAGGCGATGACCGCCGCGAAGAGCGCGGTGATGGCGCCCACCAGCGTCACGGTGGCCATGGCCGCCGGCGCCAGCGCGAAGAGCGTGGAGTTGCGGGCCACCAGGTAGACGCCGGCCGTCACCATGGTGGCGGCGTGGATGAGGGCCGAGACCGGCGTCGGGCCGGCCATGGCGTCCGGCAGCCAGATGTGGAGGGGGAGCTGCGCCGACTTGCCGGTGGCGCCCACGAAGAGCGCCAGCAGGGCGAAGGTGACGGCGGCCTGGTAGGTCCAGCCGGCGAAGACGCCGGCGGCGATGACCGCGTCGGGCGAGATGACCCGGGCCAGCGCCGAGAGCTCGGCGTAGGCCGGCGTGCCGAAGATGGCGATGAGCGAGAAGGCGCCGATGAGGAAGCCGAAGTCGCCCACCCGGTTGACGATGAAGGCCTTGCGGCCGGCGAAGGCCTTCTGCGGGTCGGTGAACCAGAAGCCGATGAGCAGGTAGGAGCAGAGCCCCACGCCCTCCCACCCGACGAAGGTGAGGAGCAGGGAGTCGCCGAGGACGAGGGTCAGCATCGCCGCGACGAAGAGGTTGAGGTAGGTGAAGAAGCGGGCGTACCCGGCGTCGTCCTCGTGCGACATGTAGGACACCGAGTAGATGTGGATGAGCGTGCCCACGCCGGTGACCACCAGCAGGAGCGTGCCGGAGAGCCGGTCCACCAGCAGGCTCCAGCTGATGCTGATGAGGGCCCGGCCGTCGGCGCCCACCACCCGGATCCAGGGATCACCCTGGAAGTGGAGCGTGCGCCCCGAGAGGGCATGCCCGAAGGCGATGGAGGCGATGGCCAGCGAGCCCACCATGGCGCCGAGCGCCACGAGGGTCGCGTTTCCCTTGCCGATTCGCTTCCCGATCAGCCCGTTGACGAGAGCGCCGGCGAGGGGAAAGAGGATGATGGCCCAGAGGAGCGCCTCGGCCGCGGCGGGATTGGCGAAAGCGGGCATAGGGTGGGGCGAAGGATTACCTTTCCGGAGCGTGCAAGGCAACGAACTTCTACCCGATTCTCCCGTCGGTTCGCGGTGATGCGTACCGGTCGAGTCCACGAACGGAGTCGTGCTAGGAGTCCCCCATGAGCACCCACGGCGCGCTCGACCGCTCGTCCGAGGCCCGCAAGCTCCCGAAGGTCGACCGGCTGCTCGCCGCGGCGGCGCGGGCCGGCTTCGTCGCCAGGCTCGGCCACGGGCCGGTCATGGCGGCCGTGCGGGCCGAGCTCGACGGGCGGCGGGCGGCCATCCTGGCCGGGGCCCCCTGCCCTCCCGAGGCGGACCTCGAGGCCGCGCTGCTCACCCGGCTGGCGGCCGAGGGGCGCGGCACGCTGCGCCGGGTCGTCAACGCCACCGGGGTGGTCATCCACACCAACCTGGGGCGCGCCCCGCTCTCGGCGGCCACGGCGCAGGCCATGGCGGCCGCCGCCCAGGGCTACCTCGACCTCGAGTACGACCTCGCGACCGGCGCGCGCGGGGACCGGTACCATCACGCCGAGGCGGCGCTCTGCCGGCTCACCGGCGCCGAGGCGGCCGTGGCGGTCAACAACGGCGCGGCCGCCGTGCTGGCGGCGCTGGCGGCCCTCACCCGGTCCCGGCCCTCCGGCGAGGCGCCCGGCGACGGCCCGACCGACCTGCCTGGCGCCGGGCCACCGGAGGTGATCGTGAGCCGCGGCCAGCTCGTGGAGATCGGCGGCGGCTTCCGCATCCCCGACGTGCTGCGCCGCTCCGGCGCGGTGCTCGTCGAGGTGGGCACCACCAACCGGACCTACCTCGGCGACGTGGAGGAGGCCATCGGGCCCCGCACCCGGGCCCTGCTCGCGGTGCACCGCTCCAACTTCCGGCTCGACGGCTTCGTCACCGAGCCCACGCTCACCGAGCTGGTGGCGCTCGGGCGGCGCCGCGACCTCTGGGTGGTGGACGACCTCGGCTCGGGCGCGCTCCTGGCCACGGCGCCCTACGGGCTGGCGGCGGAGCCGACCGTCGGTGAGCGGGTGAGCGCCGGCGCCGACCTGGTCTGCTTCAGCGGCGACAAGCTGCTGGGCGGGCCGCAGGCCGGCCTCCTGGTCGGGCGCGCCGCGGCGGTGGCCCTCGTGAGGAAGCACCCGCTGCTCCGCGCGCTCCGGCTCGACAAGGTGACGCTGGCGGGGCTCATGGCCACGCTGGCCCACTACGAGCGGGGCGAGGCGCTCGGCGAGATCCCCATCTGGCGGGCCATCGCGCGGCCGCTGGAGGCGATCCGCCAGGAGGCGGCCGGATGGCTGGCGGCGCTCGGCGGCGCGGCCCCGGGGGCGCGCCTGCGCGACGCCGAGTCGGCGGTGGGGGGCGGAACGCTGCCCGGCGAGACGCTGCCCACCGTCGCGCTGGCCGTGCCGAGCGCCGACCCGGACGCCCTGGCGGCCCGGCTGCGGCGCTGCGACCCGCCGGTGGTGGCCCGCATCGAGGCGGGCGAGGTGCTGCTGGATCCCCGCACCGTGCTGCCCGGCGAGGGGGCCGAGGTGGTGGCGGCGCTGCGGGCGGCGCTGGCGTGAGCCGCGCCCCCCTGGCGGCGTCCCCGTCAACGTCCGTTTGACGCCCCTCCTGGAGATCGCTCCGCGGGCCGGCGCCGGTAAGTGGAACGTGGTCCGGCACCGCCCATCGGAACCATGATCTGCAGCCGGAAGGGGTGTGACATGCGGTTCGGCTCCCTCGTCTCCGTGGGCTGCGCGCTCCTGCTGGCGGCCTGCGGCGCGAGCAACGACAGCGGCCCCGACAACACGATCTTCGCGGGCATGGTGACGGTGCAGTCCACCGGGACCGCGGGGAGTTCCTGCGCGACCACGCACCCGGTCACCTACCGGGCCAGCGGCGTCAGCCCCCAGTCCCTGGCGATCAGCCTGGGCGACTGCCTCGACTTCATCAACGCCGACACGGCGGCCCACCAGCCCGAGAGCAGCGGCACCCTCCTCTGCCCGGAGCTCGACTCGGAGGTCGGCGCGCCGAAGCTGATCGCCGCGGGCGGCCACCGGACCACGCCGCCGTTCAACACCGCCCGCGCCTGCCTGTGGCAGGACGCGCTCCACCCGGTGCCGCCTGGGGGCGGCGGCGGTCACTGAGCGGCCAGCAGGGGCGCCCAGGCCAGCTTCGCCGTGAAGGTGCGCAGCCGCGCGGGGTAGTCGACCAGCTCGATGACCGCCTCGAGGTGGTGCCACCCGCCCACGCGCAGGCCGAGCCCCAGCGACGGTCGCGTGGACTCGCTCGTCAACTCGTTGCCGTCGCTGGTGACGCGGAAGAGGCCGTCCACCCGGACGACGCCGAGCGACGCGTAGGGCGTGAGCCGGACCGGGCCGGCGTCGAGGCCGTAGCCGACCGCCAGGTCCGCCCCGAGCACGGTGGTGCGGAGGGTGTCGCGGGTGCGGGGATTGGTGACCGGGCTCTCCGCGACGGAGCGGGCGGCCTGCCCGCGCAGCGCCACCGCCAGCGCGCCGGGAGCCCAGGCGAGGCCGGCCTCGAGCGCACCGAGGTGGCAGGTGACGCCGTTCACCTCCAGCGGCGGGATGTAGCCGACCCCGCCGAAGGCGCGCCAGTCGCCGCCGAGCGGCAGCCCCAGGGCCAGCCGCACGCGCGGGAAGGCGCTGGCCCGGTCGGAGGCGGTGATCTGCTCCTTGCCGCCGGTGGTGCCGTCGATGGTCGGGATGGCGATGACCTCCAGCCCGAGGCTGGCCTGCCAGGGCGCCAGCGCGCCGGGCGCCTGCGCCGCCGGGAGCGCCATCAGCAGCGCGTGGAGCTCGACGAGCCGCTCCTCCTGGTCGAGCATGGTCTGGGCGCGCGCCGCGCCGGCGCCGAGCGCCAGCAGGGACGCCGCCAGCGGGCCGAGCCGGCCGGGTGCCCGTGCAGGATTCCCCGGACCGGCCGCTGCTCCAGGGGCGCTCACGGGCTGGCCCGCGCCAGGCCGGTGAGGAACTGGAAGCTGGTGTCGAAGCCCGCGTAGTACATGGTCCACACGCCGCCATCCAGGAAGACCGACGGCGTGGTCAGGCCGAGGGCGTCGAAGGCGCCGGCCGCGCCCGTGCCCAGCGCGGCGCCCCCGGCGCCGGGCTGCGGGATCTTCACCCAGGTGATGCCGTCGTTCGACTCGGCGTAGCCGATGGTGCCGCGGCTCGGGCCCGGACCCGGCCCCTCGCACCCCCGGTACCACATGCGGTAGAGCCGGTCCCGCTCCTTCACCACGCTGGGCTGGTAGGCGCAGGCGGTGTCGAAGGCGCCCTGCGGGCCGACGTCGAGGACGGCGCCACCGCGCAGGGTGCCGGGCCGCTTCACCCAGGTCCGGGCGTCGGTCGAGACGGCCAGGGCCACGCGCCACGTGTTGGTGGCGTCGTTGGCCGAGTAGTACATCTTGTACTCGGCCCCGTCCTCGAGGATCCAGACGTAGCCCACCTGCTGTGCGTCGATGGCGCCAGGCGCTCCGAGCGGCAGGACGCTGCCGCCCGGCCCCGGGCCGTCGTAATGCTTGGTCCAGTGGACGCCGTCGGGCGAGTCGGCGTAGCCGATGCGCCGGTCGAGCGCCGGCGTGCCGAGCGGGCAGTTGAAGGCGTGGCTGGAACCGTTGAACCACATGCGGTAGGTGGCGCCGTCCTTCAAGACGAACGGGCGGTAGGTGAGCCTGGCGTCGAAGTCGCCCGCCGCGCCGTTGTCGACGATGGCGCCGCCGGTCTGGTCGCCCGCCACCCGCGTGAAGTTCAGGCCGTCGCTGGACTCGGCGAGCCCGATGCGCCAGCTCGAGTCATTGATGCCGGCGCAGGCCCCGGTGACGTCGCTGCCGCCGTAGTAGAGCCGGATGACGGCGCCGTCGCGGAAGGCATGGACCGTGAAGTTGGCGCGCTCGTCGAAGCGGCCGGCGGCGCCGAGCCCGAGCACGGCGCCGTTCAGGGCCGGGCCGGCCACCCGCTCCCAGCGGAGCGGCGAGAGCTCGGCGGTGTCGGCCTGGCACTGGAGCAGGAGGAGCGGGAGGGCCGCGGCGGCGGAGAGGAGCGGACGGCCAGACGACGACATGTGGACTCCCGGGCTGCGCCCCTCCTCCAGAGCGCCTAACCACGCCGCCCGGGCCGCGCCAGCGGGCAGGCGGGGGCTCGCGCCCGCCAGGGAGTCCCCGGACCGAAGCCGGCCTCCCTTCCCTCAGGCCTGGGCGACGGCCCTGACCGGCTCGACGGCCCCCGGCGCCGGGAGCGCCCTCCGGTAGCGGTTGAGGTCGCGGAGGGTCTCGAACCGCTGGCCCAGCAGGATGGAGAGGTTGCGCAGGATGGCGCCCACCACCCGCTGCTCGCACTCCGCGTCGAAGTGGAGCTGGGTGTCGAGCCAGCGCTCGAGCCAGCCGGGGTCGGGCAGCCGGCTCTGCACGGTGTCGTTGGGGAAGAGCCCCCTGGCCACGTGG
>JANNKC010000062.1:0-2227 GCA_031396105.1 Anaeromyxobacter sp. | reverse complement strand
GCGCCCTCGCCCTGCGCCGTGAAGACCACGGCGGTGCCGGGGACCTGCGGACTCGAGCGGTCAGCCGTGAGCGTCACGCCGGTGGCCACGCGGCTGCCGACCTTGACCAGCAGCTCCGCCGACGCGCCCTCGGCCGAGTAGACCCGCACGTGCGACGGCGGCGCGGCGAGGGGGGACACGTAGGCCAGGTTGTCCACCAGCGGGGCGCTGACGGTCATCGCGCCGAAGGCGCCCAGCGACAGGAGGGGCGGCGCGGCGACGTCGCTCGAGCTGGCGCGCACGGAGAGGCTGCCGCCGGCCGACGGGTCGAAGATGGCGGCGGTCACGAAGATCTGGTCGGTGACCGCGCCCGGCGTGTAGGACGGCACGATGGTGCCGCCGGCGTTGCGCGAGTTGCTGTCCTGGATGCACACGCCGGCCGGGACCAGCGCCGGCGCGGCCGCGGTCCAGTACAGGTTGACGTTCCGCGCCATCGGGAAGGCCGTCTCGCCCGCGGGTGGGCCAAAGGGCCCCACCAGGTTGCCGTTGGGCAGGAGGGTGCCGGTGCACGGCGCGGCGAAGAGGTTGAGCGCGGGCTGGATCGCGGTGGAGGGCGCGGTCCCGGGGAGGCGCGGGGTCATCGTGGGCTCACCCGTGGCGTAGCCGTCCAGCCGGATGGCGCCGCCGGCGTCGCGGGCGTAGCTGGCCCGGTCGGCCGTGACGCGGGCCGGGATCACGTCGGTGTAGACGCGCCCCATGCTCGAGAAGTTGAACGACTTGAAGATGACCTGGCCGTCCGGCGCCTCGATGGCGAAGACGTTGGGGTTGGCGGTGCTGCCGTCGCCCAGCGTGTAGTCGCCCGCGAGGGGGCTGCCGGTCATCGGGCCGGGAGGGGTGGCGGGGTTGGAGAGGTACAGCCTGCCGCTGGGGCCGACCACGGGAGGCAGCTCGGGACCGCCGGGCGAGCTGGACGGGACCAGGAGCGGTCCGATGCTGGTCTGCAGCGCGCAGTCGTAGGTGAACGGAGCGCACGCGGTGCCGATGTCCTCGGAGTCGAAGATCCGGCCGCCGGCCACGCCGTCGATGAGCTTGATGCCCCACGGCGTGTAGAACTTGTAGGTGCCGGTGAGCGGCAGGTCGTCCGCGCGGATGCGCACGCGCCCGAAGACCGAGCCGAGCCCGGGGCCGACGGCGCCGAGGAACGCGGCCTCGATGGCCTGCACGAAGACCACCCGGCCGGTGGTGAAGGGCGGCGTGGTACCGACCGGCGGAGCGTAGGTCCAGTCGCCGGTCGCCTCGGAGGCCCAGTAGAAGTGCTCCCCGCCGAAGGCTCCGGGGAAGACCTCGGGCACCGTGTCGCCCGGGATGTCGCCCGGGAGCAGCAGGCACCAGCCATCGGCCAGCTCCAGGGGATCGAGCGGCGTGCAGAACTCCAAGGTGAGGCCCGTGGTGTCCTGGTACCACTCGGGCAGGAAGTTGGCGGGGCTGGTCGGGCCGACGCGCTCCAGCACGGCGCTCGCGGGCGCAGGGGCCAGCGCGAGGAGGAGCAGCGTGGAGAGGGCCGCGAGGCGGCGGGTGGACGGCGTCGTCATGGTGAGTCCCCATTGGCCGGGTGAAGGCATGCCGCGGCCCTTTGCCACAGGGTGCGCAGGACAAGCGGTCGCAGCCAGTCGGGGGGGGGAGGGTCATTGGAAGTGGGGACAGGGCGGGGTAAGCGGGGCGGATGGCTGGTGGCGGCGGGTGGGCGGAGTAGACGCGGGCATCTGTTTGCGATCCTGCGGGGCCAGTGGCAGTCTTGATACCGAACGGGACAATAAATCCGCCACGCCCACGATGAGCCCAGCGATCATACCGAACGGGAAGATTGTGACGCCCGCCGCGCTCGGGCGAGTCATCCGCCAGCGGCGCAAGCTGGACGGGCTGACCCAGGCCGAAGCCGCCGCGCTGTGCGGCGTGGGCACCCGCTTCCTGAGCGAGCTCGAGCGCGGCAAGGCGACCGCCGAGCTCGGAAAGGCGCTCCGGGTCCTGAGCGGGCTTGGGCTGGAGCTGACCGTCGCGCCGCGGGGAGGAAGCGGCCCGTGAGCGTGGACGATGAGCTGGCGGTCTGGCTGGGCGAGGCGCGGGTCGGGCGCCTGCGCGGTACGGACGGGCGACGGCTCGGCTTCCAGTACGACGCCGACCACCTGGTCCGGCAGGGCGCCGCGCCGCTCTCGCTCTCCCTGCCGCTCCGTGAGCCGCCCTTCGACGA
>JANNKC010000023.1:0-2787 GCA_031396105.1 Anaeromyxobacter sp. | reverse complement strand
GTGGCTGGCGCCAGCGGGGCGCGCGGCGCGGCGGGCGCGGCGCCCTCGCCGCGCCGGTCCAGGTCGAGCGCGCGGTCGAGCGGGCGGGCCGGCGACTCCTCGGGGAGCGCCAGCGGCGCGCCGCAATCGGCGCACCGGATGGCGGCGTGGCCGGTCTCTCCATGGCAGCGGGGGCAGCGCATTCGCGTCCGGACGCTACTCGCGCGCGCCGGTGCGATCAAAGAATCGGCCCGTCCCGCCCGGCGGCTCCCGGCCCGACGGGCCGGCCCGCCCCGCGGAAGGCCCATGCTCGGCGCCACTCAGCGCAGGTCGCCCACCAGCCCCTGCAGCAGCGCCACCACCGCGATGGCGGCCGTCTCGGCCCGGAGCGTGCGCGGCCCGAGCCTGGCGTGGAGCGCCCCGGCCGCTCGGCAGGCGGCCAGCTCCTCCGGCGTGAGGCCGCCCTCCGGCCCGACCACCGCGGCCACCCCGGGGGCGCCCGTCAGGCCGAGCGCGCCGAGCGGCGCCCCGCCCTCGCCGTGGAGCACCACCAGGCGGAAGCCCGCCGGCACGTCGGCCAGCGCGTTCGCCAGCGGCGCCGGGGGCGCCACCTCCGGCACGTCGGCCCGTCCGCTCTGCCGCGCCGCCTCCTCCGCGATGCGGCGCCAGCGCTCGGCCCGCTCCGCCCCCTTGGCGGCGTCGAGCCGCACCACCGACCGCTCCGCCGACCAGGGGGCGAGCCGGGCGGCGCCGAGCTCGGTGGCCTTCTGCACCACCAGGTCGTTCTTCTCCCCCTTGGCGAGCGCGAAGAGGAGGTGGATGGCCGGCCCGCCCAGCGGGACCTCGCGCCGGGCTCCGAGCTCGAGCGCCGCGAAGCCCGGCCCGATCCGCGCCTCCCAGGCCGTGCCGCGCCCGTCGAAGAGCTCGACCGCGTCGCCGGGGGCGAGCCGGAGCACGTCCTCCAGGTAGTGTCGGGCCGCCTCGGTGAGGTCGGCGCGCGCCTCGCCGATGAGCGCAGGCGGCAGGTGGACGCGGCGCACGGTCATGGCCCGGGAGTCCCCGGACCGGGCCCCGCCCGGGTGAAGGCCAGCAGGCTCCACTCGCCGTCGCGCCGGTCGCCGCCGGGGAGCGGCGCCAGGCCGGCCACCAGGTAGGCCGCTCGCACCTCCTCCTCCTGCGGCGTGAGGATGCCGGAGAGGAGGATCACGCCGCCCGGGGCGAGCTGCGCCGCCAGCGCCGGCGCCAGCTCCACCAGCGTGTTGGCCAGGATGTTGGCCAGCACGAGGTCGAAGGGGCCGCGCTGCGCACTGACGTCCCGCCCGTTGAGGTCCAGCTCGACGCCGTTCAGCGCGGCGTTCTCGCGCGCCACGCGCACCGCCACCGGGTCGTCGTCGTTGCCCGCCACCGGGCCGGCGCCGAGCTTCCTGGCGGCGATGGCGAGCAGCCCGGAGCCGGTGCCCACGTCGAGCACGCGCGCGCCGGGGCGCGCCGCCAGCAGCTCGGAGAGCGCCGCCAGGCAGAGCGAGGTGGTGGGGTGGGTGCCGGTGCCGAAGGCCATGCCGGGGTCGAGCACGATCTCCGCCATGCCCGGCGGCGTCGCGGCCGCGATCCAGCTCGGCCGCACGAAGGCCCGGCCGATGGTGAGCGTCGTGAGCCCCTTCTTCCAGGCCTCGCCCCAGTCCTGGTCCGGCTGCTCCTCCACCGCGCCGCCGCGCCCCGCCGCGGCCGCCTCGGCGTCCGCTCGCTCGGTGAACCAGCCCACCACCAGCGCTCGCCCAGGGGCCGGCTGGGGCACGCCGGGCATGGGCAGCCCCTCGCCGTCGCGCACCTCCACGCCGCTCGCCCCCTCCTCCATGAGCGCGGCCGAGAGCTCCTCGGCCTCGGCGGGCGCGACGTTGACGGTCAGGGAGAAGGTCGGCACGTGATCCTCCTTGGGGAGGCGGGGAGGCGACCTCCTCCCGCCGCGCCGGCCGGGAGGGCGCTTCCGTACCCCGTCCGCCGCGCCGGATCCAGGCTTCCGCTCCAGCTACGGGGTCGTTCTGCGGTCACCTCTTCCAGTGGTCCTTGGGCGGCGGCTCTCCTTGGCGCTGTCGATGTCGCCGCGGCGAACTGGGACATCGCTTCATCGAGCGTCACTGGGATCTCGTAGCATGGAACCAGCCCACTGGTCAGGTGTCGGGCGCATTCACGCCATGTGAAATCTTGCGCGGACGATGAACTCTATGGAGCCCACGTCCACGATGGTCCGGTGGAGGTCGGAGACCTCGACCTTGGTCGTGCCGCGCCACTCCGACCGCGCTCCGAACTCCTTCACGCCCCCCAGCGCCCATCGTCGAGTGCGTCCCTGACTGGCCTCGTCGGTGACCGATGCTGGGGAGGTGAACGAGAACCGGAGTCGAGCAGCTTCACCGATGGTCCTGTTGGGGCGCCCGCGGATTCCGCTTGACGCCCTCCCGTCCGAGTCGCGCTTCGCCGGGCCGCGCCCTCCAGGAACGCGCGCAGGTGGCGCTGCCGGCCGCTCCAGTGGCCGTGGTGGCTCGACCAATGGGTTCCGAGGAAGCGAGGCGCGAGATCCTCCCGTTTCGCCTCCTGGCGCGGCTGGGGAGAGGCCGAAATCGCGTGAGACCATCTCTCCATGCACGCGCTCCGCTTCGAGTCCGCCGCCGCGTTCCTCCCCTCCCGCCAGCACCCGGCTACGCTCGTCATGGAGCCGGAGAGCCCCTGGGCGGCCAAGGGCTTCACCGACCTGGTCCCGCCCGCCACGCTGGCCGAGGCGAGGGAGCGGCGCGACGAGCTGGCCCACCTGCT
>JANNKC010000448.1:0-28798 GCA_031396105.1 Anaeromyxobacter sp. | reverse complement strand
GCGTCGAGGTCGAGGTCGGTGAGCTCGACCGCGGTGGACCGATCCGCCCGCTGCCACCAGAGGTCTCCGCCGCGCACCGTGAGCCGGGTGAGCCGGAGCGTCCAGCTCGGGCGCGCCGGAGCCTGGCCGGGCAGCAGCAGGACCGGCGTGGCGGGGTGGGTCGGGGCCAGGGCGCGGGCCAGCGAGACCCCGCCGTCCGCCTCGGCCTCCAGGAGCACGGAGGGGGAGTCGAGCTCCAGCACCACCCCCACCTCCCGGCTGCTGAGCCGGGTCAGGTCGGCGAAGAGGCGGGCGCTCGACACCTGGAGCACGAGGTGATCGTCCGGGTCGTAGACCTGGAGGCCGCGCAGCTCGAAGCCGCCCCGCGGCAGCACCTCCACCGCCTCGAGGGCGAGCCGGCCGGCCACCGCGTCGTCCAGCTGCCGGATCAGCAGGCCGGCCACGACGGGCCGGCCGACGGAGGACGCGGAGAAGGCCACCGTGGCCGAGAGCGCCATGCCGGTGAGCGCCGCCGCGCCGAGCAGGGCCCAGCCGACCGCGGCGAGGAGCCTGGCGTACGGGCGCGGCATGGCTAGAACGCCTCCCCAAGGGAGATGTGGATGGCCGCGATGGGCTCGCGGTGATCCGGGCCGGCCGGCGCGCCAGCCGCCGGAGGGGTGGTGGGCACGGGGGGGAAGCGGTGCGCGAAGGGGACGCCGGCGCTCCAGTCGGTGGGCAGCCGGCCGGCCAGGTCGATGCGCAGCGGGCCGAAGAGGGTGCGGTAGCGGAGCCCGATGCCCAGGGCGAGCTGGAGCCGGGTCGGGTCGAGCACCTCCTGGTAGCCGGACGGGCTCCCGGAGGCCGACGAGACGTTGCCTCCGTCCAGGAAGAGCGCGCCGGTCAGGCTCGGCGAGAGGGCCTGGCGCAGCTCCAGCGATCCCTCCAGCAGGCCATTGCCGCCGGTGGGGACCCACCGCCCCTCCTGCAGCGACATGGGGGAGAGCCGCCCGGACCCGTAGCCGCGCATGGAGAGGGCGCCGCCCGCCGTGAAGAGGGCCACCACGGGGGCCCGGCCCTTCTCGCCGACCGGCACCAGCGCGCCGAGCCGGGCGCGGGTGGCGAGCACGGTGGCGCGGCCGAGCGGCAGGAACCAGCGCACCTCCGGCAGGAACCGCAGGAAGCGGTAGCCGTAGCTGGCCACGTTGAAGCCCTCCTGGACCGAGAGTGAGGCGTAGAGCCCCCGCCTGGTGTTGAGCGGGTCGTCGCGCCCGTCCCAGGCGAGGCGCTGCTCCAGGTAGGAGAGCAGGCAGATCTGGCCCGGGCAGTTCTGCAGCTGGGGCAGCGTCACGCTGGGCGTGCCCACCAGATCGCGCAGCTGGTAGACCTCGAGGTTGTAGGTGGGCGTCAAGGTCCAGCCCGGCCCCAGCCGGAGCGGCGTGCCGAGCCGCAGCCGCTCCGAGTAGAAGCCGTAGGCCTGCTCCAGGCTCTTCTCGAGCTCCACCCGGGCCGAGAAATCCACCGCGTCGCCCAGCACGGATGGCTGGGAGAACTCGGCGGAGACCTGGCCCACCACGCCCTCGCGGTCGCGGATGAAGGGATCGGGGATCCAGGCGTAGCCGGCGCGCGCGTCGAGCTGCAGCCGCCTGATCCCGCCCAGCCAGTTGCGGTGGGTCCAGGAGGCCAGCCCCTGCGTTTCCCAGCGGGCGGCCTGGAACCCGAGGCCCGGGCCGAGCTTCAGCGTGTGGAAGGGGGCCTCGCGCACCGCCACCACCACCGGGATGGTGCCGCGCTCCAGGTCCGGCGCGCCGCGGGTCACCCGCACGCCCGCGAAGACGCCGAGGTCGAAGACCCGCGCCTGCGCCCGGTCGAGCCGCCCCTCGTCGAACCAATGGCCCGACTTCACCTCCCTGGTGGCCCGGAGGATCACCTTCTGGCGCGGCACCTCGGCGGTGCCGGCCACGAAGACCCGGCCGAAGCGGTAGCGCGCCCCGGCCTCCACCGCGAAGCGCACGTCGACGACCCCCTCGTCGGGCAGCACCTGGGCCGACTGCGTCACCGTGGCGTTGGCCCACCCGGTCGCCAGGAGGGCCGTGAGGAGCTGGGCGCGGGTCGCGTCGTAGGCGGCCTCGGTGAAGGCGTGGCCCACCGCCAGCTTGAGGGTGCCGGCGTGGGATCGCGCCTCGGGCACCTCGTCGAACCCGGTGATCTCGAGCCGGCGCACCGTGATGCGCGGACCCTCCTTCACCCCCAGCGCGACGTGGACGCGCCCCTCGCCGTCCGGCGTGACCTCGGCGGCGGTCGTCGAGGTCCGGTAGAAGCCACGCGCCCGGTAGTAGGCCTCGATCCGTCGCTTGTCCGCGCCGAGCGCGTCCGGGTCCAGGCGGAACCAGTCGCAGGCCAGGAAGCCCAGGAAGCAGTCCGGACCGTGGGTGGCCAGCTTCTCCTTCAGCTCGCTCGCGTCGACGTGGGTCGCGCCCCGGAGGTCGAACCTGGTGATGACGGGCTCCTCGACCGTACCGCGCGGTGTCCGGCAGCCGGTCAGCACGATGAACGCGAGGAGGGCGGCGCGGCGCATGCCCCTGGATGATGGCACGGGTGCGGCGGCGGCGCTCCGTCACGACAGGGGTGGCCGGCGCGGTCGCACAGTGAACGAGCCGCTCGGGCGGAGCCCGACGGGGGGGTGCTCCCCGGCCGCTCACGCCTCGGGCGAGGTGAGGAGCAGCCCGAGGTGGCGCGCCTCCCAGGCGCGCGCCCGCTCGTGGTCCCGGTAGACCCGCTCCCGCGCCTTGAACTCCCGGCCGTGCACCACGCGCCGGCCGCGCACCTCGTGCACCGGCACCGCCTGGTGGAGCATCTCGTGGAAGACCACCGCCGCCACGTAGAACTCCGGCACCGCCGGCCGGTCCAGCGTGGGGTGGATGCGGATGACCCGTGCGTCCTGCAGGTAGACCCCGGTCTTGACGGTGCGGCGCCGCCGGCCCAGCCGGACCGCGCCCCAGCCGATGCGCGCCTGGATGGCGCCGCCGAACTCGGCGGCGTTGAGCCGGTCGAAGATGGCCTGCAGGTCGTGGGCGCGGCCGCGCGGCTGGAGCCGCCCCACCCTGGGCGCGCCGATGCGGTGGCGCCGCGCCTTGACGAAGGCGTCGATGTGGCCGCCCGCCTCGCGCCGCCGGGCCGCCCCGCCGCGAACCGGCCCGGCGAAGGCGGCCAGCGCCCGCAGCACCTCGGCCGGCGCACCCAGGAACATGTGGTGCACCCGGTAGTGGAGCGCGCCGGCGGCGCGGCGGAAGGAGACCATGGTGGAGCGGTTGTCGTGCACCGTGAGCCGCACCCGCTCGCCCAGCACCTCGGAGATCTCGTCGGCCATGCGCCGCGCCGCGACGAGGCGCGCCTCGCGCCCGAGCAGGCGGGCGTCGAAGAGGTCGAGCTGGCGGCCAGCCTGGCGCTGCGGCATCGGAGCGGAATCCTAGGAGCGCGGCGGGGCGCCGTTCAAGGGTGGGCGTCCTCTTCCTCGGCCAGCAGGCGGGCCAGCCGGGCCGGCTCGGTGCGCAGCAACACCACCTTCTCCTGGCTGTAGGTGACGGCTCCCGGGGCGGACCCCTTCACCTTGCGCACGTGCTTCACCCGGGTGGCGTCCACCTCCACCTGCGGCTCGCCGCGCGAGTCGGAGAAGTGGACCGCCAGGTGGGCGGCGTCGAGCAGCGTCTCCTGGTCGGGCGGCGCCTTGCCGAGCCGCACCACCACGTGGGCGCCGGCCTGGCCGCGGGCGTGGAGCCACAGGTCGTTGCCGCGCGCCACGCGCCGCGTCAGCTCGTCGTTCTCGGCGGCGCCGCGCCCCACCAGGATGGGCAGGCCGGCCACCGAGCGGAAGGCGCGGTAGGGCGTCGCCGGCTCGTCGTGGCGTCGCCGCGGCGCCTGGACGGGGCGCGGGCCGGCCGCCAGCCGGCGCGCCTCCTTCTCCAGGCGCGGCAGCCCCTCGGTCGGCGCCGCGTCCACCTCGGCGAGGAGCGCCGTCAGGTCGGCCAGCCGGCGGCGCACCTCCTCGCTGCGCGCCTGCACCCGCGCGGCGCTCTCGGCGATGCGCCGGAAGCGCCGGTAGTAGCGCTCCATGTTCTCGCGCGGGCCGATCGCCGGGTCGAGCGGCACCCTCACCTCGAGCGGCCCCTCCTCGGTCCACTCGGTGAGCAGCACCTCGGCCTGGCCGCGCTTCGCGGCGTGCAGGCTCACCTTGAGGAGGTCGCCGAGCCGGCGGTCCTGCTCGGCGGCCGGCACGCGAGCCGCCTCGTCGGCCAGCTTGTCGAGCGCCCGGCGAGCGCGCCCCACCCCGGCGCGCAGCGGCTCGCGCAGCCGGCGCCGGGCCTCGGCGAGCGAGCGAGCCGCCTCCAGCGCCGCGTAGTGACGCTCCACCGCCGCCGAGAGCGGGAAGGGGGTGGAGGGGTCGGGCGTGAAGCGGCCCGTGAGCGGGATCGGGGCCGCGGCCGGGGCCCCTCGACTCCGGACCTGCGGTCTTGCGCTCGGGGCGTCCGGAGAATCGGTCGCGGCCGCGGTCGGGGCCCCTCGACTCCGGACCTGCGGTCCTACGCTCGGGGCGTCCGGAGAATCGGTCGCGGCCGCGGCCGGGGCCCCTCGACTCCGGACCTGCGGTCCTACGCTCGGGGCGTCCGGAGAGGAGGTCGGAGGCATCGGCTCCGGCGGCCGATAGGGCTGCCCCGCCGTGAGGTCGCGCCGGCTGGAGAGGTTGCGCGCCGCCGAGGCGCGGATGACGCCGGCGCCGTCGAGGAGGAAGAGGTTGCCGTGGCGCCCCGTCAGCTCGGCCACCAGCGTGAGCGGGCCGGCGGCCCGCTCGAAGGCCAGCGCCACCACCCGGTCGCCCGGCCAGCGGGTCAGCGAGGCGAGGCGCGCCCCCTCGAGCTCGCGCCGCACCACCGCCTGCCAGCCGAGCGGCCGCTCGGGCTGCGGGGGACGGACGGTGGCGGCGTGGAGCCGGGTGGCGTCGGCCTCGGCGGAGAGCAGGAGGAGCGCGTCCTGCCCGCGGCCGTGCAGCGAGAGCGTCAGCGCGCGCTCGGCGTGGACTCGCACCGCCTCCACCCGCGCGCCGGCCAGCGGCGCGAGCTCCGCCAGCACCGCCTCGATCTCGCGCGCCGTGAGGGACACCGGGCTCCCGAAAAAGCTGCGGCCGCCCGAAGGCGGCCGCGGCACTGCAGTCTGCTGGCGAAGCTACTTCTTCTTCGCGGCCTTCTTGACGGCCTTCTTCGCAACCTTCTTCACAGCCTTCTTCTTGGCAGCCATGGTGTTCCCTCCTCGGAACGTCCATTCACTTCGAGCATCTAGAATGGACAATGTGCGCGCACGTTAACAACCCCGGATCGATCCCGTCAAGGAAGCGCAACAGAAAAGTGATCGCGCGGATCGACCACCCCACCGCACGATCCGGACGGGTGCACCCGGTCCCGACCCGGATTTTTCACGATGAGTGATCGGATCGCGCCGTTCAATTCACGATTGGTGCGTGCGGACGGGCCTCGGCGCCGAGCAGCGCGGCGCCCACCACGCCGGCGTCGTCGCCCAGCCCGGCGCACTCCACGCCGAGCCCGCGGCGCGCCGCCCGGAGCGTGCGATCGCCCACGTGGGCGCGGGTGATGCGCATCAGGTTGGGGCAGCCGAGCAGCACGCCGCCGCCCAGCACGAGGCGCGCCGGGTTGAGCAGCGTGCACAGGTTGGCCATGGCCGTGCCGAGCAGCTCGCCGGTCTCGGCCCACAGCTCGCGCGCGTACTCGTCGCCGGCCTGGTAGGCCGCCTCCACCGTCGAGGCCGACACCTTGGAGGGATCGCCGCCCGCCGCCGCCAGCACCGCGCCGGCCCTCCCCTCCGCCAGGTCCTCCCTCACCCGCGCCGCCAGGTTCATCCCGCCGGCGTACGCCTCCAGGCAGCCCCACTCGCCGCAGCCGCACCGCCGGGGCTGCGTGCCGCGCGGCGTCACCTTGATGTGGCCGAGCTCGCCGGCCACGCCGCTGCCGCCGTGGTGGAGCCGCCCGCCCAGGATGAGGCCGGCGCCCACGCCCGAGCCCACGAAGACCAGCACCGCGTCGTCCACGCCCCGCGCCGCGCCGAAGGCCCGCTCCCCCCAGGCCGCAGCCGACAGGTCGTTGACCACCCTCACCGGCAGCCCGAGCTCGGCCTGGAGCAGGTCGCCGAAGGGGATGTCGCGCCAGCCGAGGTTGGGGGCGTTCAGCACCACCCCGGTGGCGCCCAGGCACTGGCCCGCCACGCCCACGCCGGCCCCGCCCAGGGCGTCGAGCGGCGTCCCGCACTGCGCCGCCGCCTGCCGCACCGCCTCCGCCACGCCGCGCGCCACGGCGATGGGGGTGCGCTCGTCGTGCGGCCGCTTGTGCGAGGCCACCAGCGCGCCGCTGGCCTCGTCCACCACTGCCGCGCGGGCGTTGGTGCCGCCGAGGTCGATGCCCAGCCTGAGACGGGTCGAGGTCACGTCAGCTCAAGCCCCCAGCTCCTTCAGCAGCCGCGCCACCTGGTCCTCGACGAGCTTCCGGATCTCGGCGAGGCGCGCCTCGGTGGTGGCCTCGAAGCGCAAGACCAGGATGGGCTGCGTGTTGGAGGCGCGCACCAGCCCCCAGCCGTCCGGGAAGACCACCCGCACGCCGTCCACCGTGACCGCCTGGTGGCGGGCCTGGAAATACTCCTGGGCCCGGCGCACCAGCTCGAACTTCTTGTCCTCGGCGCAGTCCACCCGCAGCTCCGGGGTGGAGAAGGTCTTCGGCACGTCGGCCAGCAGCGTCGACATGGGGGCGGCGGTGCGGGAGAGGAGCTCGAGGAGCCGGCCCGAGGCGTAGATGCCGTCGTCGAAGCCCAGCCAGCGGTGGCCGAAGAAGATGTGGCCGCTCATCTCGCCGGCCAGCTCGGCGTGCTCCTCCTTCATCTTGGCCTTGATGAGCGAGTGGCCCGCCTTCCACATGATGGGGCGGCCGCCGTGCTTCTGGATGTCGTCGTAGAGGGTGAAGGAGCACTTCACCTCCCCCACGATGGCGGCGCCGGGCCGCTCGGCCAGGACGGCGCGAGAGAAGAGGATCATGAGCTGGTCGCCCCACAGCACCTGCCCCCGCTCGTCCACCGCCCCCACCCGGTCGGAGTCGCCGTCGTAGGCGATGCCCACGTCGGCGCCGGTCTCCAGCACCTTCCGCTTCAGGTGCTCGAGGTTCTTCTCCACCGTGGGGTCCGGGTGGTGGTTGGGGAAGCGGCCGTCCGGCTCCAGGAAGAGCGGCACCACGTCCAGCCCGAGCCGCTGGAAGATGGGGACGGCGACGCCGCCGGTGCCGTTGCCGGCGTCCACCACCACCTTGAGCGGGCGGGCGCCCAGCCGCAGGTTCTCCACCACGTAGTCCTGGTAGGGCGTGACGATGTCGTGGGTCGTGACCTTCCCGGCGCCGCTGGCGAACTCGCCCTTCTGCACCATCCGCAGGACGTCCTGGATGGCCTCGCCGTAGAGGGTGGTCTGGCCCACGCCGATCTTGAGGCCGTTGTACTCGGGCGGGTTGTGCGAGCCGGTGATCATGCAGAGCCCGTGGACGTCGAGCGTCTGCGCGGCGAAGTAGGTGAGCGGCGTGGGCACCACGCCGAGATCCACCACGTCGCAGCCGGTGGACGTCAGGCCGGCCAGCGCGACCCGGTGGAAGGCGGGGCTGGAGAGGCGCACGTCCCGGCCCACCGCCACGCGGCGGCCCCCGGCGGCCCGAACCATGGTGCCGAGCGCGCGCGCCACCAGCCCCACCGTCTCCTCGGTGAGGTCGGTGCCCGCCACCCCGCGGATGTCGTACTCGCGGAAGACGACCGGGTTCACGGTCCCCATGTCTAGAGCACCTCGTCGCGGCCGCGCCGCGCCAGCTCGTCCACCGCCTTGCGCACGTCCTGGGCCCGGTCCTTGCGGCAGACCAGGATGGCGTCGCCGGCGTCCACCACCACCACGTCGTCGAGGCCGATGACCGCCACCGGCCGGTGCTTGCCGGCCAGCACCACGTTGTTGCGGCCGTCGATGACCAGCGCATCGCCCTCGGCCACGTTGCCGAGGTGGTCGGTCTCGCGCACCTCGGGGAGCGCGGCGAAGCTGCCCACGTCGCTCCAGCCGAAGTCGGCCGGCACCACCACGATGCGCTGGCTCTTCTCCATGACGCCGTAGTCGATGGAGATGCTGGGGCAGTCCGGGAAGACGCGCGCCAACGTCTTCCGGTAGGCCGGCCTGCCCACGTCCTTCTGGATGGCGCCGAGCTGCTCGCCCAGCACCGGCATGGCCCGGCGGATCTCCTCCAGGATGACGTCGGCGCGGAAGGCGAAGATGCCCGAGTTCCACAGGTAGTTGCCGTCGGCCAGGTAGCGCGCCGCGGTGACCACGTCGGGCTTCTCCACGAACCGCTCCACCCGGTGGGCCGAGGCGCCGGCCTTGCCCTTGCCGGGCAGGCGCGGGCCCACCTTCAGGTAGCCGTAGCCGGTCTCCGGCGAATGGGGCCGGATGCCGATGGTGGCGATGTGGCCGGCCTCGGCGAGCCTGGCCGCGGCGGCCAGCGCCTCGCGGAACGTCTCGGGCCGGCCGATGTGGTGGTCGGCCGGCAGCATGAGGACCACGCCCTTCTTCTCGCGGGCCGCCACGTGGAGCGCGGCCAGGCCGACGCAGGGCGCGGTGTTGCGGGCGCAGGGCTCGATGATGAAGTTCGCGGCCGGCAGCTCCCTCAGCAGCTTCTTGGCCATGGCGGCGTGGGCCGGACCGCAGACCACGTAGGTGTCGGCGGCCTTCGCCAGCGGTGGGAGCCGCCGCACCGTGGCGGCCAGCAGCGGCGTGTCGCCGGCCAGCGCCAGGAACTGCTTCGGCTTCAGGCGGCGGGAGAGCGGCCAGAAGCGCGTGCCCGAACCGCCTGCCATGACCACCGGGTAGACCTTCACAGGGTCCTCCAGATCCCGAGGAGCTCGGAGAGGACCCGGGCGGTGGCGCCCCAGATCGTCCGGCCCTCGACGTCGTAGTAGTGGACGTCCAGTTCCAAGCCGTAGACGAGGAGGCGCTCGGTGCGGTGGACCCCCGGCGCCAGCAAGGCCGCGAGCGGCACGTGCCAGATGGCCTCCACCTCCCGCGGCGCCGCCGCGTAGGGGTAGGGGTATGGCACGGACGACACCCACGGCGTCAAGCGGAAGGCCGACTGCAGCACCACCGCCTCGGAGAGCCTTCCGAGCACCACGGCCCGGGCGGGATCGAGGCCGATCTCCTCCCGGGCCTCGCGCAGCGCGGCGGCCAGCGACGCCTCGCCCGGATCGACCCGGCCACCCGGGAAGCTCACCTGCCCGGCGTGGTGCCTGAGGTCGTGGCGTCGCAGCGTGAGGAGCACGCTGGTGACACCCGCCTCCTCGTGGAGCGGCACCAGCACCGCCGCCTCGCCGAACCCGCCGGGCGGCAGGTGCTCCGGCGCGATCAGGTCGATCGGGGCCGGCTGGTGGGGGTGGGCCTGGAGCGCCCGGGCCAGCGCCTCGAGCGTCATCCGGCGGGGAGGACGCCCAGGACGATGAGCGCGGCGATGCCGACCCCGGCCGCGAGGCGCCAGGCGACGAAGAGGTAGGTGGTGCGGGTGCGGAGCCAGCCCAGCAACCAGCCGATGACCAGGTAGCCCGCCGCGAAGGAGACCACCGTGCCGACCCCGGTGGCGAGCTGCCAGTCGGCGGCGTCGCGCATGGTGGGCAGCACCTTCCAGAGCTTGTAGGCGCCGGCGGCCAGGATGATGGGCACGGAGAGCAGGAAGCTGAAGCGGGCCGCCGCCTCGCGGGTGAAGCCGAGCAGCATGCCCATGGTGAGCGTGCAGCCGGAGCGGGAGGAGCCGGGGATGAGGGCCCAGGCCTGCGCCAGTCCGATGAGGCCGGCCTCCTTGAAGCCCACCGCCTCGAGCGGACGCTCATGGCGCGCCAGCCGCTCCGCCAGGAGCAGCAGCAGGCCGAGGAGGACGAGCGACGCGGCGATGACCCAGTTGCCCAGCGCCTCGATGCGGTGCTCGAGCAGCTTGCCCAGGAAGGCCGCCGGCAGGGTGCCCATGACGATGAGCCAGCCGAGGCGCGCCTCCGGGTTCCCCAGCGGGCGGCCGGCCGCCAGGGCCTGCAGCGAGCCCTTCACGATGCGCCACAGGTCGGCGCGGAAGTAGGCCACCACCGCCAGCGCCGTGCCGCTCTGGATGATGTCCACGAAGGCGCGGAAGCGCGGCTCGTCGAGGCGGTGGCCCATGAGCTCGCCGAGGACCAGCAGGTGCGCCGTGGACGAGACGGGCAGGAACTCGGTGGCGGCCTGGACCAGGCCGAGGAGGACCGCGGCGAGCAGGGACATTTCGGGCGGAACCTACCCCGGGGCGGCGGCCGCGGCCAGCGCCGCCTCGGCGAAGTCGAGCCGGTCGTTGCCGATGAAGAGCTGGTCGCCCACGAAGAGGGCCGGCGCG
Source organism: Anaeromyxobacter sp. (assembly GCA_031396105.1). Taxonomy (GTDB): domain Bacteria; phylum Myxococcota; class Myxococcia; order Myxococcales; family Anaeromyxobacteraceae; genus JADKCZ01. Next base: position 18,347 of record JANNKC010000448.1, on the reverse strand, counting down.
CCGAAGGCCCCGCGCTCCACCGCCTCGCTGGTCTGCCGGATGAGCGCCTCCTTGAAGCTCGGGGCGGCCGCCACCACCGCCGCGCCGTCGAGCCCGACCTGGCCGGCCAGCGCCGCCAGCACCTCGGGGGAGGAGATGTCCCGCTCCTCGGCGAAGGCGGCGCGGAAGACGGCCTGCGAGAAGGGGACCAGCCTCCCTGCGGCCTCCGCGGCCAGGGCGCAGCGGAGCGCCAGGATGGACGGGAGGGGGAAGGTGGAGGGGAAGCGGTACGGGACGCCGTAGCGGCGCGCCCAGCGGTCCAGGTCGACGAGCATGTGGCGCGCCTTGGCGGGCAGCTCGATGGGCGCCCGGTTGCCGGTGGCCTTGAAGACGCCGCCCAGCAGGAAGGGGCGCCAGCGCACCGCGCCGCCGGCGCGAGCGGCCACGGCGTCGACCTGGGTCGAGGCGAGATAGCTGTAGGGCGAGGTGAAGTCGAAGAAGAACTCGAGGGTGGGCATGCCCGAGTCTTAGGCCGCCCCGCCGGCCCCGTCACGCCCCCGAAGTGGGCGGCGCCGGATCGCCCCGGCGCCGCGAGTCGGGCCAGGCCCGCGCCGCCTAGTACCGGTAGTGGTCCGGCTTGAACGGCCCCTTCGGCGAGATGCCCAGGTACTCGCTCTGCTTCGGCGTGAGCTTGGTCAGGCGCGCCCCGAGCTGCCCGAGGTGGAGCGCCGCCACCTTCTCGTCGAGGTGCTTCGGGAGGGTGTAGACCTGCTTGGCGTACCGCTTCCGGTTCACCGCCAGCTCGATCTGGGCCAGCACCTGGTTGGTGAAGGAGCTGGACATCACGAAGGACGGGTGGCCGGTGGCGCAGCCCAGGTTGAGGAGCCGCCCCTCGGCCAGGATGAGCACGCGGTGCCCGTCCGGGAAGACGAAGGCGTCGTACTGCGGCTTGATGTTGACGCGGGTGAGGCCCGGCACCTTCTTCAGGCCGGCCATGTCGATCTCGTTGTCGAAGTGGCCGATGTTCCCCACGATGGCGCAGTCCTTCATCTTCGCCATGTGGTCGGTGGTGATGACGTCGAGGTTGCCGGTGGCGGTGACGAAGACGTCGGCGCTCTTGACCACGTCCTCGAGCCGCACCACCTGGTACCCCTCCATCGACGCCTGCAGCGCGTTGATGGGGTCGATCTCGGTGACCACCACGCGGGCGCCCTGGCCGCGCAGCGCCTGGGCGCAGCCCTTGCCCACGTCGCCGTAGCCCAGCACCACGCAGAGCTTGCCGGCCAGCATGACGTCGGTGGCGCGGTTGAGCCCGTCCACCAGCGAGTGGCGGCAGCCGTAGAGGTTGTCGAACTTGGACTTGGTGACCGAGTCGTTGACGTTGATGGCCGGGAAGAGGAGCTGCCCCTTCCGGTGCATGTCGTAGAGCCGGTGCACGCCGGTGGTGGTCTCCTCGGTGACGCCGGCGCAGGCGGCGGCCACGCGGGTCCAGCGCTGCCTGTCCTTCCTGAAGTGCTTGGCGGCCAGCGCGAGGATGACGGCGTACTCCTCGGAGTCGGCCGTCTCCGGGCCGGGCACCTTGCCGGCCGCCTCGAACTCCACGCCCTTGTGGATGAGCAGGGTGGCGTCACCGCCGTCGTCGACGATCTGGGTGGGGCCGCGGCCGGCGCCGAAGTCGAGGGCCCGCTCGGTGCAGTCCCAGTACTCCTCCAGCGTCTCGCCCTTCCAGGCGAAGACCGGCACGCCGGCCGGGGCGGCCACGGTGCCCGTGCGGCCGACCGCGATGGCGGCGGCGGCGTGGTCCTGCGTCGAGAAGATGTTGCAGGAGGCCCAGCGGACGTCGGCGCCCAGGTCCACCAGCGTCTCGATGAGCACCGCGGTCTGGATGGTCATGTGGAGCGAGCCGGTGACGCGCTGCCCCTTGAGCGGCTGGCGCCGGCCGTACTCCTTGCGGATGGCCATCAGGCCCGGCATCTCCTTCTCGGCGAGGTCGATCTCCTTGCGCCCCCAGTCGGCCAGGGAGAGGTCCTTCACCTGGGTCTCGAGCTTCGCGGCGGGCTTCTTCCTGGTGGCGGCCATGCGGACTTCTCCTTGAGTGGTGCGGCGGTGCGGCGCGGTGTCGGTGGGTCGGTGGGTCGGTGGGTCGGCGCCGGGCTCCGGCGCTAGCGGCGGGCCGGGGCGTGGGCGGCGGCGAGGAGGAGAGCGGGCCCCTTCACGCCCGGCTCGGGCGGGAGCGGGCGGACGGCGGCGCCCTCCAGGCCGGCGGCGGCCAGGGCGCGGGTGAGATCGGCGGGCGTGAAGCCCAGCCGGGCCTGCCCGAGCCGGCGGGCGAAGGCCTCGTCGCCGTGGCGGGCGAGGTCCACCAGCACGAGCCGCCCCCCAGGCTTGAGGATGCGGGCCGCCTCGGCCAGCACCGGCGCCACCTCGGGGACGTAGGCCAGCACCAGCACCGCCAGCGCGGCGTCGCAGCAGGCGGTCGGCAGCGGCAGGGCCTCGAGCTCGCCGCGGTGCAGCTCCACGTTGGGGGCGCCGTCGAGCCGGCGGCGCGCCGTGCGGAGCATGGCGGCCGACTGGTCCACGCCGATGACCTTCCTCACGTGCGGGGCCAGCGCCGCGGTGAGCGTGCCGGCGCCGCACCCCAGGTCGGCCACGGTCCAGCCCGGCGGCAGCAGCGCGCCGAGTGCCTCGCGCTCGAACCGCGAGCCGTAGAGCTCGGCCCGCAGGGCCTCCCACTCCTGCGCCGCGCCGGCGAAGAACTCCTGGGCGCCGGTGCGGCGGGCCTTGAGCCGCGCCTCGAGCCGGAGCTCGTCCTGCGCCGCAGCGCTCCAGCCGTCGGTCTCGGTGCGCGCCAGCTTCCAGAGCCGCCTGGCGCCGGCGTCGGCGTCCTCCGCGAAGGCGTAGAAGCTGGCCGTCCCCTGCCGGCGGCTCCGGAGCCACCCCTGGTCCGAGAGCGTCTTCAGGTGGCGCGAGACGGTGGACTGCGGCAGCCGCAGCACGTCGCAGAGCTCCTGCACCGAGAGCTCCTCGCGCTCCAGCACCCGCAGGAGCCGCAGCCGGGTCTCGTCGGCGAGCCCGTCCATCCAGCCGAGCAAGGCGGCGGGGCGGGACCTGATCGTGGTGGCTGGGGTATTCATCGCTCTATCCGGGTGGACGGATATAACGATCCGGGGGGCGGGATCAAGAGGGGAGGGCTGCGACCGCGACCCGGGCCCCAGGACGCCGAAGGGGCCCGCCACGCGGCGAGCCCCTCGACTCCGGGCCTGCGGCCCTTGCGCTCGGGGCGACCGGTCCGCCTACCCCGCCTTCCTCTTCAGCCCCGCCGCGGCCGCCAGCTCCTCGGCCTTGTCGGTCCGCTCCCAGGTGAAGCTCTTCTCGTTCCGGCCGAAGTGGCCGTAGGAGGCCGTCTTCTCGTAGATGGGCCGGCGCAGGTCGAGCTGCTCCATGATCTCCCGCGGGGTGAGCCCGAACACCCGGCGCACCGCCCTGGCGATCTTCTCCTCGTCGACGGCGGCGGTGCCGAAGGTCTCCACCAGCACCGAGACCGGCTCGGCCACGCCGATGGCGTAGGCCACCTGCACCTCGCAGCGGGTGGCCAGGCCACCGGCCACCACGTTCTTGGCGATGTAGCGCCCCATGTAGGCCGCCGAGCGGTCCACCTTGGACGGGTCCTTGCCGGAGAAGGCGCCGCCGCCGTGGCGGCCCATGCCGCCGTAGGTGTCCACGATGATCTTGCGGCCGGTCAGGCCGGTGTCGCCCATGGGGCCGCCCACGACGAAGCGGCCGGTGGGGTTGATGTGGAACCTGGTCTTCTTGTCGAGCAGCTTCCTGGGCAGCGACCTGGCGATGACCAGCTCGCGCACCACCTCGTGCAGCTCCTTGTTGGAGGCCGACTCGGCGTGCTGCGTCGAGACCACCACCGTGTCGATGCGGTAGGGCTTGCCGTCGCGGTACTCCACCGAGACCTGGCTCTTGCCGTCCGGCCGGAGGAAGTCGACCTCCTCCTTGCGCACCTTGGCGAGCTGCCGGGTGACGGCGTGGGCGTACTGGATGGGCGCCGGCATGAGGCCGGGGGTCTCGTCGCAGGCGTAGCCGAACATCATCCCCTGGTCACCGGCGCCGCCGGTGTCCACGCCCTGGGCGATGTCGGGAGACTGCTGGTCCACCGCCACCAGCACCGCGCAGGTGTTGTAGTCGAAGCCCATGCTGCTGTCGGTGTAGCCGATGTCCTTCACCACCCGCCGGGCCAGCTTGGAGAAGTCGAGCCGGGCCTTGGTGGTGATCTCGCCGGCGATCATGATGTAGCCGGTCTTCAGCAGCGTCTCGCAGGCCACCCGGCCGGTCCTGTCCTGCTTGAGGACCGCGTCGAGCACGGCGTCCGAGATCTGGTCGGCCATCTTGTCCGGATGGCCCTCGGTGACGGACTCCGAGGTGAAGAGGTAATCGGTGGCGGACATGGGACTCCTGACGGTGGTTCGAACGGGCCGCACCGTATTCGGCCCCGCATGGGACTGTCAACATGACGGACGGATTGGCCGGGCCTCCGCTTCAGCGGACGGACGGCTGCCCGCGGCGGCGGCCCCTCGACGAGGCGCGGCCGGGCGCCGCGCGGCGCCCGGGGCGGCCGGATCCACGCCACACGACCGAGCACGGATCGAGATCACCCCGGATCGCGAACGGCCGTCTAGCCGGAGACCGGCCCCACCTGCGCGTCGTGCTCCAGCAGGCCGCCGAAGCGCCGGCTCATCTCGTTCCTCACCTCGCGCTCGATGTCGTCCGCCGCGGTCAGGTCCAGCAGCCGGGCCAGCAGGGCCCGCCCGTCCTCGGCGCGGGCCACGCGCAGGACGCGCTTCACCAGCGGGATGGAGGGGCCGTTCATGGAGAGCTCGGTGAGCCCCAGGCCGAGCAGCACCAGGACGTTCATGGGCTCGCCCGCCATCTCGCCGCACATGGAGACCGGGATGCCGGCGGCGCGCCCCGCGTCGCACACGTTCTTCAGCATGCGCAGCACCGCCAGGTGGAGCGGCTTGTAGAGGTAGGCCACGTCCTTGTTCTGCCGGTCGATGCCGATGGTGTACTGGATGAGGTCGTTGGTGCCGATGGAGAAGAAGTCGGACTCCAGCGCCAGCCGGTCCGCGATCATGGCGGCGCTGGGCAGCTCGATCATGATGCCCACCGGCGGCAGCGGCAGCTCGTGCCCATCGCGCCGCAGCTCCTCGTGCACCTCGAGGAGCACGCGCCGGGCGGCGCGCAGCTCGGCCACCCCGGAGATCATGGGGAACATGAGGCGCAGGTTGCCGTGGACCGAGGCCCGCAGCAGGCCGCGCAGCTGGGCGCGGAACATCTCCGGCTGGCGCAGGCAGTAGCGGATGGCGCGCAGCCCCAGCGCCGGGTTCTCGGCGTGGCCCCGCAGGCCGGCCGGCAGCTTGTCGCCGCCCAGGTCGAAGGTGCGGATGGTGACGGGGCGCGGCGCCAGCGCCTCCAGGATCCGCCGGGCGTCCTGGTAGTGCTCCTCCTCGGTGGGGAGCTGCTCGCGCTGCAGGTAGAGGAACTCGGTGCGGTAGAGCCCCACCGCCTCGCCGCCGTGGGAGAGCAGGCTGGGCACCTCCTCGGCGAACTCGATGTTGCCCGCCATGCGGAGCGTGACCCCGTCCTGGGTCTCGGCCGGCAGGTCCCGGGTGCGCAGCAGCTCCCGCTCGTGCTCCAGGAAGCGCTGGCGAGCCGCCTCGTAGTCGGCCCGCTCCCCCGCGGTGGGGTTGATGATGACCACGCCGCGCGCGCCGTCGACGATGATCCAGTCGCCCTTGTCGGCCAGCGTGGTGATGCGCCCCACCGCCACCACCGCCGGCACCTCCAGGGCGCGCGCCACGATGGCGGTGTGGCTGGTCTTGGCGCCGGCGTCGGTGACGAAGGCGCCCACCTTGCGCTCGTGCAGCAGGAGCGCGGTGTCGGCCGGCGAGAGGTCGTGGGCCACCACGATGGCCCCCTCCGGCGGCGGCTCCACCACGTCCACCTGCTGCCCCAGCAGGTTCTTGATGATCCGCTCGCCGACGAAGTCCACGTCGGCGCGCCGCTCCTTGAAGTACTCGTCGGCGGCGTCGGAGAAGGCCCCCTTGATCTTGCGGACCACCCGCTTGACCGCCCACTCGGCGTTGATGCGCTCGTCGCGGATGAGCTTCTGCACCTCGAGGACGAGCATCTCGTCCTTCATCATCATGCGGTGCATGTCGATGATGGCGGTGTGGTCGCCGGCGCTGCCGCCCTCGGCCTCGGCCACCTTGCGCCGCACCTCGGCGAGCTGCAGGTCGGAGAGCTCCAGGGCGGTGCGGAAGCGCGCCAGCTCCGGGTCCACCTCGTCGGGGCCGAGGCGCCGCTTGGGGGTGCGCACCTTGCGGCGGTCCACCGGCCAGCAGCGCCCGATGGCGATGCCGGGCGAGGCGCCGATGCCGACCAGGATGGTGGTGCCAGCGGCCATCTACTTCTCCCCGAACCCGGTCTCGATCATCTTGCCGATGACCGCCAGTGCCGCGTCGGCGTCCTCGCCCTCGCAGGTCACGGTGAGCTGGCTTCCCTTGGAGGCCGCCAGGGTGAGCACGCCCATGATCGACTTGGCGTTGATGATGGCGCCGTCCTTGGCGAAGGAGACCTCGCTGCGGTGCCGGTTGGCCGCCTGGACGAGCTGGGCCGCCGGCCGGGCGTGCAGCCCCAGGCTGTTGACGATGGTGAAGGTCTTCTCCAGCCGCGCCATCGTCACGAGCCCCCGTTCAGGCGGCCGCCCAGGGCCGCCGCCGCCGCCGTCGCCAGCACGCCCAGGTAGGCCAGCGGAAGGAGCGGGGCCCCCCGCGCCAGGGCCAGGTAGCCCACGCCGGCCCCGGCGGCCACCGCCACCGCGCCAGCCGGTGCCGCCGGGCCCGCGCCCGCGCCGAGCGCCAGCACCCCGGCCGCCGCGCCGCACAGGAGCGCGCCGAGCAGGCGCAGCCGGTCGGCCAGGCGCGGCAGCGAGAGCCTCGCGATGTCGGCCACCACCCCGTCGCCCTTCTCGTAGCCGGCGCGGAAGAGTCCCCATCGCAGCGCCACGTGGATCAGGTTGTAGACCAGCAGCGCCGCCACCACGGCCGGCCAGCCGGTGGTGAGGGCCCCCACCGCCGCCACCGCGCCGAAGAAGGGGCGCAGCGCCGTCCAGAAGAAGCCGTCGCCCACCGCGGCCAGCGGCCCCTGCAGCGTGGCCTTGTAGTCGAGCGGGGCCAGTCCCGGCTCCTGCCCGGCCGCCACCTTCTCCTCGTGGTGGATGGCGCCGCCCAGGATGGCCGCCGCCATGTAGGGGTGGCAGTTGAAGAACTTGAGGTGGCGCTGCAGCGCCTCCTCGCGGGCCGCCTCGCCGGGGTAGAGCGCCCGCAGGGCCGGGTCGATGGCGTAGGCGAAGCCGAGGTTCTGCATGCCGCGGCGGTTCCAGGCCGCCTGCAGGAAGAGGCAGCGCCAGAAGACGCGCAGCAGCGTGGCGCGGCGCAGCTTCACGCCGCCCTCCCCAGGGCGAGCCCGCCGAGCAGCACCGCCACCGCGGCGGCGGCGAAGGCCCAGCCGGCCCGCCGGGCCCGCAGCGCCTTGGCGCCGGCGGCGCAGGCCAGGCCGGTGAAGGTCCACCAGGCCAGGGTGAGCGGCAGCCCGGCGGCGGGGACGCGGCGCAGCAGCGCCGGCACCACCGCGCCGCAGAGCGCCGCGCCCAGCGGGGCCAGCACGAAGGCCAGCGCGAAGGGGAGCACCAGCCCGTAGAGGTTCAGGCGCACCGCGGCCTTGGCGTGGTGGCAGGCCAGCTCGCGCTCGGCCCGCAGGGCCAGCCGCTCGTTCTCCGCCTCGACCAGCCGGTCGGTCCTGCGCCCGAGCAGGGCCAGCGGCGCGCACAGCAGCACCGCCAGCACCGCCACGGGCGGGGTCACGCCGGTGCCGAGCGCCTGGCCCGCCAGGACGGCGCCGCCGGCGATGGCGGCCGTGCCGAGCGCCTCGTGAATGGGCAGCGCGGCCCCCAGGTTGATGGCCCCCAGCCAGAGGAGCTCGAGCGGCGCGGCCACGACCAGGCCGCCCGCCGCGTCGCCCAGGGCCAGGCCGGCCAGCGGCGCCAGCGCGATGGGGCGCGAGAGCATGGCCTGCAGGAAGCCCTTGCGCTCCACGGCCGCGAGGCCGGCGATGAGGCCGAGAAGGAGGTAGGGCACGGTGGGCCCAGTCTAGCCTATCGGCCCTCGGCGTACCGGCGGGCCAGGTCGTCGAGCCCCGCCGGGACGTCGGTGGGGATGGCCCGCGCCTCCACCTCGAACCCGGCGGCGGCGAGCGCCCGCAGCGCCTCCAGCTCCCCCTCGGAGAGGTAGACCGAAGGGCTGACCGGCCGGCGCCCCTCCGCGTGGTGGATGTTGCCCAGGTTGAGGCGCGGCGCCTGGGCCGGGGTGAGACCGTGCGCCGCCGCGGCGATGAGCCCCGCCACGTCGCGCACCAGCACCAGCACCGCCCCCGGCTCGGCCGCCAGCGCGGCGAAGTCCACCTGGGCCATGGGGAGCACCCGCACCGGCACCTCCTCCGGGCAGCAGAGCGTCATGGCGGCCTGGGCCAGGGGGCTGCCGGCCGCCTCGTCGTCGGCCACCACCACCAGCTCCGCCTCCAGCCTCGGGATCCAGGCCTCCAGGACCTGGCCGTGGAGCAGGCGGTTGTCGACGCGGACGAGCGGGATCACCGGCGCGGGTCCTCGGGGCCGGCTAGCGCCGGGTGGGCTCGGTCCGGGCGCGCAGGAGCGCGCTCGCCAGCGTGATGTTCTTCTGGCCCTGCGTGGTGGCCAGCTCGGCCGCCGCGGCCAGGCCCGCGCCGCGGGTGGTGGCCAGCTTGAGCAGCATGGGCAGGTTGACCCCGGTGACCACCTCGATCTGCTCCTCCAGGAAGGTGAGCGCCAGGTTGGCCGGGGTGCCGCCGAACATGTCGGTCAGCACCAGCACGCCCTCGCCGTCGACCCCCACCTTGTGGATGGCGGTGGCCAGCCTGGCCCGCGCCTCCTCCACCGAGGTGCGCGAGTCGACCGAGACGACGGTGGCGCGCTCCACCGGGCCGACGATGCCCTCTGCGGTGCGCAGGAGCTCGGCGGCCAGCTCTCCGTGGGTGGCGACGACCAATCCGACCATGGCGGGCGGGGAACCTACTCCTTTTCCACGTCCCGATGCCAGAGCCGAACGGACTGGCCGCTCGCCTCGAGCCGGCGGGCCAGCTCCCCGGCGATGGCCACCGAGCGGTGCTTCCCGCCGGTGCAGCCGATGGCGATGGTGAGGTAGCTCTTGCCCTCGGCGCGGTAGCGCGGCAGGAGGAAGCCGCCGAAGTCCACCAGCCGCTCCAGGAAGGCCTGCGCGTCGGGCTGCCCCAGCACGAAGTCGCGCACGTCCGGGTCGGTGCCCAGGTGGGAGCGCAGCGCCGGCACGAAGTAGGGGTTGGGCAGGAAGCGGACGTCCAGCACCAGGTCGGCGTGGCTGGGGATGCCGTAGCGGAAGCCGAAGGAGACCACCGTCACGCCCAGCCTCGACCCCTCCCCGGCGGAGAAGCGGCGCGCCACCAGCCGCTTCAGGTCGTGGACGTTGAGCGTGGTGGAGTCCACCACCTCGTCGGCCATGGCGCGCAGCCCCTCCAGCGCTCGGCGCTCGGCGGCGATGCCGTCCTGCACCGTGCCCCCGTCCCCGGCCAGCGGGTGGCGGCGGCGCGTCTCCGAGAAGCGGCGCACCACGGCCTCGTCGGCGCAGTCGAGGAAGAGGACGGTCAGGTCCACCCCTCGCTCGCGCAGCCGGCCCAGGATTCGCGGCGCCTCGCCGAGGAAGCGGGTGTCGCGCGCGTCCACCACCGCGGCGATGCGCGACACCTCGCCGGCGGTGTGGCCGGAGAGCTCCACCAGCTTGTCGAGCAGGACCACCGGCAGGTTGTCCACGCAGTAGAAGCCGGCGTCCTCCAGGGCGCGCAGCGCGGTGGTCTTGCCGGAACCGGAGACCCCGGTGAGGATGACCAGCTGGGTCGCGCCGGGGCTGCTCACTCGACGTCCGTCTCGCCGGAGCGGGCGCCGGGAGAGAGCGCGATGGCCCGGTTGAGCCGCTCCTGGAACTCGCGCGCCGAGTGGTGGCCCTGCTGCTTGAGCAGGTGGTTGCGGGCGGCCACCTCGATGATGGTGGTCATGTTGCGGCCCGGGCGGACCGGCACCACCAGCATGGGCACCTCCACGTCGAGGATGCGGTACTTGCGGTCCTCCACGCCCAGGCGGTCGTACTCCACCGAGGGGTCCCACTCCACCAGCTCGAGCACGATCTCGATCTTCTTGCGCTCGCGGATGGAGGCCACGCCGAAGAGATCCTTGATGTTGATGATGCCCAGGCCGCGGATCTCCATGTGGTGCTTGATGATCTCGCTGCCGGCGCCGAAGACCGCCTCGGGCGACTTGCGCTTCACGTCCACGATGTCGTCGGCCACCAGGCGGTGGCCCCGCATGACGAGATCGAGGGCGATCTCGCTCTTGCCGATGCCCGACTTGCCGAGCAGCAGGATGCCCACCCCGAAGACGTCGAGCAGCACCCCGTGCATGGAGGTCTGCGCGGTGAGCACGTCCTCCAGGTAGTTCTGGATGGACTCGATGAAGGTGGAGGAGAGGTGGCTGGTGCGGAAGACCGGCACGCCGGCCTGGTCACCCTGGGCGGCCACGGCGGGCGGGACCTCCAGCCCCTTGGTCACCACCAGGCAGCCGATCTCCTGCGCAAAGAAGTTGCGGGCCAGCTCGACCTGGCGCTCCGGCGGCAGGGTGGCGAGGTAGCTCATCTCGGTGTTGCCGAAGACCTGCACCCGCTCCCGGTGCAGGTGCTCGGTGAAGCCGGCCAGCACCAGGCCGGGCTTCTGGATGCGGGTCGAGCTGATGCGCCGGGAGAGCCCCTGCTTCCCGGCCACCAGCGCGAGCCGGAGATCGAACTTCTTGTCGTCGAGGAGGGCCCCGACGCGGATGGCGTCCATGCGGCGGCGAGTGTAGCGGGCGCGGGGAGGCGCCGCTACTTGCCTGGCGGCCGGGCCGGGGCCGGCGGCTCGGACAGCAGCCGGTCCACCATGGCGGGGAGCGCGTCGAGGAAGGCCTCGTCGTTGGAGCCCTTGAGCCGCTCCGAGACCGAGGCGGCGCTGCGCGCCCGCTTGGCGTCGAGCGAGGAGAGGTTGACGAGCAGCGAGCCGCCCACGCGCCCCACCGTGCCGTGCAGCACCCGGTCGGCCCCCAGGGCCCCGCCGAGCTCCGCCAGGCAGCCGGCGTCGCCGCAGCCGGTCATCATCTGCTTGCGCTTCTCCACGCCGAGCAGCGCCGCCACGTCGGAGTCGGTCAGCACCGACACGCCCGGGCGCCGCCTCAGCTCGCCCGCCAGGGCCTCGGTGAAGATCGCCACCGTGGCCTTGTCCACGTCGCCCAGCGGGGCGAGCGGCAGGAGCACCACGGTGAGGGTGCGGCCGGCCAGGCCGGGCCGGGCGCAGCTGACGCGCACCGTGGAGGGGTTCCAGATCGGGGCGTGCAGCGGGATCAGCACGCCGCCGGTGGTGACCGCCTGGAGGAACCAGTTGATGAAGGTGGTCTGGCTCTCCACCCAGGCCACGCCGTCCGGGCAGGCCTGGTCGAGCCGCACCGGGCCGGAGACGTCGATGGCGCCACCGAGCAGGCCGTGGTGCCACTGCTCGCGGGCGGCGCCCGGCTCGGGGGCGACGCGCCGCTCGTAGCGGATGGTGTAGCACCCGGCCAGGGCGGCCACCGCCAGGAGCGCGGCCAGGCGGCGGGCGCGGCTCATCGGGACACCTCGGCGCACTCGATGACCACGGTGCGCGGGTTGTAGATGCCCAGCGTGATCACGTCGATGAACCAGTCGCCCGCGGTGGCCTGGCTGCGCCAGCGGGCGGCCCCCTCCGGGCAGGCGGCCTCGAGGTCGACCACCGGCTTGCCGGACAGCCCCCACAGGAAGAAGTGGATGTCCTGCTCCACGTGGCGAGGCGAGGCGGGCCGGCCGGTGTCGTAGCGGATGGTCTGGCATCCGGAGAGGGCGGCGGCGCAGAGGACGGCGGCGAGGAGGATGGGGCGGGGCACGGCGCGCATCCTACCGCGGTGGTGAGCGGCCGCCAGGCGCGATCTCCCCCGGTGGGGCACGCCCCGCCCAGCCACGCCACGCCGCGTGGACCTCGGGGTAGGCTCCGCCAGCCTCATGGAGCTCACCATCCTCTATCACGGCAACTGCTTCGACGGCTGCGCCTCCTCGGCGCTGCTGGGCCGCTTCCTCTCCGAGCGCGAGGGGTTCCCGCCCGAGGCCATTCGCCACCGCCCCATGGCCCACCAGCAGGGCGATCCGTTCCCGGCCGACGCCTTCGGCGGCGGGCTGACGGCCTGCGTGGACTTCCGTTACTCCCCCAGCCCGGGGCTTCACTGGTGGTTTGACCACCACCAGAGCGCCTTCGGCTCGCCGGCCGACCGGGACGCCTTCGTGGCCGACCGCTCGGGCCAGAAGTTCTGGGATCCCACCGCCCCCTCCTGCACCGGCTTCATCCAGCGCACGCTGCGGGATCGCTTCCGCTGGGAGGCACCGGCGCTGGCCGAGCTGGTCCGCTGGGCCGAGATCATCGACGCGGCCCGCTTCCCCTCGGCGGCCATGGCGGTGCGGCTGGAGGAGCCGGCGCTCCGCCTCATGACCCTGCTCGAGGCCACCCGCGATCCCGCCGTCCCGGAGCGGATCATCGAGGCCATGCGCACCCGCCCCATCGCCGAGATCGCGGCCGCGCCCTGGGCCGTCGAGCTGCTGGCGCCGCTGCTGGCGCGCCACGGCGAGGCCATCGCCCTCTACCGTCAGCTGGCGCGGCTGGAGCGGGGCGTGGTGCGGGTGGACCTGGGCGACACGCCCGTCGAGGCGGCCAACAAGTTCATCGCCTACGACCTCTTCCCCGAGGCCCGCTACACCGTGGTGGTCTCCAGGGACGAGAAGCGGACCAAGGTGTCGGTGGGCTCCAACCCGTGGGGGACGGTGCCGCGCAGCCACGACATCTCCAGGCTCTGCGAGCGCTACGGCGGCGGCGGACACCCGGTGGTGGGGGCGGTGACGCTGCCCCCCGGCCGACTCGACGAGGCCAGGCGCATCGCCGGGGAGATCGCGGCGGCGCTGGGCACGGCATGACGCCGGGCCAGTACATCCTGGTCGTCGACGACGACGCCGACTTCCGCGAGGCCCTCTGCGAGGTCCTCACCGAGGCGGGCTACCCGGTGGCGCAGGCGGGCGACGGGGCGCAGGCGCTGGCGCGGGTGGCCGACGAGATCCCGGGCATCATCCTCCTCGACCTGAAGATGCCGGGCATCGACGGCTGGGGGGTCATGGAGCGGCTGCGGGCCGACCCGCGCTCCGCCGCGGTGCCCATCCTCATCCTCTCGGCCTACGGGTTCGAGTGGGAGTCGGAGCTGCTCGGCGCCCAGGGCTACATCCCCAAGGCCGACGTGCAGCTCGACGGCATCCTGGAGCGGGTGCGGACGGCGGCCGGCGACCCGCCCATGCGCCACTGACGGCCAGCCGCTACTCCCGGTCGCGGCGCCGGTGGCTGGGCCACGCGTCGCGCACCTCCTGGTCGGCCAGGTCCGCCTTCTTCACCGTGCCGGAGCCGAACTTGTCGGTGAGCGCGTCCACCGCGGCGTTGAGCCGGCGGCGCCGCGCCTCCTCGGTGGAGCCCCCGGCCCCGGCGCTCCCTTCCACCCGGCCGCGCGTCTCCACGCCCGGCGCCGCCGCGGGGTCCCCGCCGCCGAAGAGGTCGAGCTGCCCTGCGACCGGGGCGCCGTCCGCCCCCTCCTCGAAGCCGGACACCGTCACGCCGGCCAGCCGCACCGCGCGCGTGGGGTCGACGCGCGCCAGCTGCGCCCGCGCCGCCTCGTAGATGGCGCCGTCGTCGTCGGTGGGGCGCGGCAGCGTCACCCGCCTCGTCACCAGCGTGAAGTCGGCGTACTTCACCTTGAGCGTCACCACCCGCCCGCGCAGCCCGTGGGCCCGCAGGCGCCGCCCCACCCGCGCCGCCTGGAGGAGGAGCGCGCGGGAGAGGACCGCCTCGCCGCGCACGTCCTCCTCGAAGGTCTCCTCGCCGCCCACGCTCTTCAGCCCCTCGTCCGGCACGACGTCGCGCTCGTCGTGGCCGCGCGCCAGCTCGCGGAAGGCGTGGGCCCGCTCGGCCCCCACCGCCGTGGCGAGCGCCGACTCCGGCAGGCGCGCCAGGTCGCCGATGGTGGCCACGCCGAGCTTCCGGAGCGCCACCTCGGTCACCTCGCCGACGCCCCAGAGCCGGCCCACCGGCAGCGGCGCCAGGAAGGCGGCCACGCCGCCCGGCGGCACCACCGTGAGCCCGTCGGGCTTGCCGAAGTCGGTGGCGATCTTGGCGGCCAGCTTCACCTCGGCCACGCCGGCCGAGACGGTCAGGCCCGCCTCGCCACGCACCGCGGCGCGGATGGCCCTGGCGATGGCCGGCCCCTCGCCGTGGAGGGCGCGGCTGGCGGTGACGTCGAGGAAGGCCTCGTCGAGGGAGAGCGGCTCCACCAGCGGCGTGTAGCGCCGGTAGATGTCGAAGATGCGGTCGGAGAGCTCGCCGTAGCGCTCGAAGCGCGGCGTCAGGAAGACGCCCTGCGGGCAGAGCCGGCGCGCGCGCGAGGTGGGCATGGCGGAGCGGACGCCGAAGACCCGCGCCTCGTAGCTCGAGGCGCAGACCACGCCTCGGCCGGAGGTGCCGCCCACGATGACCGGCCGCCCGCGCAGCGCGGGGTCGTCGAGCTGCTCGACCGACGCGTAGAAGGCGTCCAGGTCCAGGTGGAGGATGGTGCGGGGGGTGGCCACGGCCTCTCCTCTTTACCTTGCGCCACCGACGCCGACGCCCCATCTGGGGGCGGATGATGCTTGACCCCGGTCAAATCCGCGGGTACACCTTGCCACGCATGGACGGATCGGTCGCCAACATGCGCCGGATCGGTCCTCCCCGCAGCGGCATCGCGGAGCGGATCTGGGACGCGGCGCGAGTCGAGTTCTCGAAGCGCGGCTACCACGGCGCGCGGGTGCAGGGCATCGCCCGCGGCGCCACGTGCAACGTGGCCCTCATCTACCGGCACTGGTCCTCCAAGAAGGCGCTCTACCTCGACATCCTGCGGGCCGTCTGGCTCGGCACGGCCACCGAGATCGCGGAGCTGGTGCAGGACGGCCCGGGCGGCGCGGGGGCGGTGGTGACCGCCTACCTCGACGCCATGATGCGGGATCAGATGGGCGCGCAGATCCTGATCCGCGAGTACCTCGACGGCGCGCCGCACCTGGCGCAGCTCGCGGCCAGCGACCCTGCGCTCCTGGAGCCGGTGCGGCGCGCGGCCGCAGCCATCGCCCTGGCCGACGGCGGCCACGGCGAGATCGACCCGGTCCTGGCGGTGGTCACGGTGGGCGGCCTGGCCGCGCTGGCGGCGAGCGCGCAGGAGGCGGCCCGCCCCTTCGTGGAGACGCCCATCTCGCCCGAGGCGTGGCGCCGCCACGTGCACGACCTGCTGCTCCACGGGCTCGCGCCCAGGGAGCGCACCCCGCCCGCCGTCCCGCCGCCGAACGGCTCGGACCACGTCCATCCGTAGCGCTCCTCCGCCGGTGGCGCGTCGTCCGGCCCCGGTCCAGACGACCGGGCACCAGTCGAGAGCACCCGGGCTCGGCACGGCCGGTGTTGCCGGATCGCGAGTCGCCGTCTAGGCTCCGCCGCCATGAAGGCCGACGTGGTGGTGATCGGGGCCGGGGTCCAGGGCTGCGCCGTGGCCTGGCGGCTGGCGCAGGCGGGGCTGGACGTCCTCGTGCTGGAGCGCTCCATCCCGGGCGCGGAGGCGTCGAGCGCCGCCGCCGGCATCCTCTCGCCGGGCGTGGAGGCGCTGGAGCCGGGCCCCTTCCACGCGCTCGGCCGCGCCTCGCTGGCCCGCTACCCGGCCTTCGTCGCCGACCTCGAGGCGGCCACCGGCGTGGCGCTCGGCTACCGCGGCGGAGGCACGCTGGAGGTGGCGCTCGACGACCAGCACGCGCGGGTGCTGGCCGGCCGGGCCGGCAAGCTCCTCGCGGCCGGACTCCCGGTCACGGTGCTCGACGACGCCGAGGTGCGGCGGCTCGAGCCCGGCCTCTCGCCCGAGGCCCGCGGCGCCCTCTGGTTCGAGGACGAGGCCTCGCTCGACCCCAGACAGCTCGGCCGGGCGCTGGCCATCGCGGCGCAGCGGGCCGGGGCGCGCTTCCTCTCCGGTCAGGTGCGCGCCATCCGCCACGAGGGCGGCCGCGCGGCCGGCGTGGACCACGAGACCGGGCCGGTGGATGCGCCGGCGGTGGTGCTGGCGGCCGGCTCCTGGAGCCTGCAGGTGGCCGGGCATGGCCTGCCGCCCGGCGCGGTCCGGCCGGTGCGCGGCCAGATCGCGCTGCTCGACACCAGGCCGCCCCTCCTCTCGCGCGTCATCTTCTCCGGCCACGGCTACGTGGTGCCGCGCCCCGACGGCCGCGTCCTGTGCGGCTCCACCATGGAGGAGGTGGGCTTCGAGAAGGCGGTCACCGCCGGCGGCCTGCACCACGTGCTGGAGGTGGGCATGGAGATCGCCCCGGCGCTGGCCCGCGCGTCGCTGGTGGAGACCTGGTCCAACTTCCGCCCGGCCAGCCCGGACGGCGAACCCATCCTCGGCCCGGGCGCGGTGCCCGGCCTGCTCTACGCCACCGGCCACACCCGCAACGGCATCCTGCTCTGCCCCATCACCGCCGACGCGGTGGCCGCCTGCGTGCTCGGGACGCCGCCGCCGGTGGACCTGGCGCCGTTCTCGCCGGCGCGGCTCGGCGCCGGGCGCGCGGCCCGGTAGGCCGCGGCGGCGCCGCACCTCCCGCCGCCGCGGGCTGCCGCGAGGTCCGGGAGGCGCGGCCGTGGCCGTCAGGGTGACGCGGCCCGGCTCCGCCAGCCGAGGGCCAGGGTGGCCACCGTCCGCTGGTAGGCGGGCACGCCCGCGCCGCCCTGCGCCCGGTACCAGGCCAGCGAGAGCGAGGCCTCGACGGGGCCGCTCACGGTGCGGGTGAGGCGGGCCTCCAGCTGGTCGAGCGCCTCCTGCCCCTCGGCGAGCCGCAACGCCGCGGTCAGGAAGAGCGGGTCCGGGTAGTGCGTCCACTGCAGGGCCAGGCGCGCCACCAGCGTCAGCTGGAGCGGCAGCCGGAGCGCGGCGCTGGCGGAGAGCCGGTGGCGCGTGAAGTCCCCGCCCGTCACGTCGGAGCCGTTCTGCGTGAAGGCCCAGCCCGCCGAGACCAGCGCCGGGCCGCGCCAGGCCCACTCGGCCGAGAGGTGCAGCGCCCGGTCGGAGCGGGTGGGCTCGCCGGCCGTCGGCCAGCCGGGGAAGGCGGCCAGGGCGTAGCCGAGCGACGCCGAGAGCTGGTGCCCATCCGCTGGCGACCACCCGCCTCGCAGCCAGCCCTCGGGGCCGGCCGAGCGGAAGCGACGCAGCGACGTCTCCGGAGGGAGCGAGGTCTCTCGCGGCGCGAAGAGCGACCAGCCGCCCGCCAGACCGCCCTGCAGCGCGCCGCGGCGAAGGGTGAGCGAGCCCTCGCCCCGCAGCGCGTGGCGATCGAGGAGGCCCTCGCGCTCCGTGTAGTCGCTGGCCGCGCCGGTGACCGCCGCGGAGAGGCCGCCGCCGAGTCCGGCCCGGCCCGCCACCTCCACCCGCGAGGCGAGTGCGTCGGCGCCGCGCCGGTGCTGGTAGAGCCGGCCGGCCTCGGTGACGGAGAGCGTGCCCTCGGTGGACTCACCCTCCAGCCGGAGCCGGACGCGGCCGAGCAGCGAGGCGAAGGGGTGGGCCGCCGCCGTGGCGCCCGGGGCGCGGGAGGGGTTGCTGTCGGCGCCGCCGCCCGCCTCCACCCACAGGTCGAGTCGGTCCGTGGCGCTCGCCTCGCCGGGCGCGGCGAGCGCGAGGAGCGCGGCCAATGGGGCGGCATGGCGGAGCACGCGGCCGGAAGCTAGCACGCGGCCGAAGGCTCGCACGCCCCCCCAGCGCCCTAGACGACCGCGCACGAATCGAGAGCACCCCGGGCTCGGCACGAGCGGTGTGGCCGGATCGCGAGCCGCCGCTCAGCGGGCCTCGGCCGCGCGCGCCTCGGCGTCGAGGGCGGCGGCCGGGCAGACGCAGGTGGTGGATGTACTCGGCGCTTCCCGTGACCTTGGCATGGCCCTCCAGGCGCGGAACGGATTGACCTATACCTCTCCCGACGCCTCTACCGAGGGCCATGTCAGTCCACCTCCCTCGCCGAGGCGTGGTACGCCTGCGTCAAAGCGCGGCGCGTGTGGACGCGCACCATCTCGCG
>JANNKC010000445.1:0-7034 GCA_031396105.1 Anaeromyxobacter sp. | reverse complement strand
TGAGCGGCTCGTCGTCCACCAGCAGGACGCCGCCCGTCAGCTGTGAGCCGACGCCATGTCGCTCCACGAGCGCGGCGATCTGGAGGGTGGAGTTCATCCGAGGTGGGCTGCGGACGTGCGGAGAGGGGCGGGTCCGGGAGTCTAGGCCGTTGGCCCAAAAAGAAAAACTTCTACCCAGCCCAGGTGTGACGCACTGGCGCGCCGCGAACCCTGGGGAGCCCCGGAGCGGACGCCCTGGCTCGGCGCTGCTCGGGCCAGGGAGGACGTGGGGGAATCGCAGTACGTTCGCGTTCCTTGATCCTTCCGGGGGGGATGACTAGACTTGGCTCAGTCCCGAAGCGCTCCCAGGAAGCAACGATCGTGTCCAACCTCTCGAACCGGCTCGGAAAGTTCCCGCTGGGCGCCCTCCTGGCGCTGGCCGCCTGTGGCGGCGCCGGGGACCTGCGCCCAGCTATCCGTGAGGACGCCACCCCGTCGGTGGCCGCGCTCGCCTCCCCGGCGGGCCCCGGGGCCACGCTGCTGCGCGCCGGTGATCTCGGCGGCGCCCGCGCCGCCTTCGAGGCCGAGCTCACCAGCGATCCGGACCGGCTGGCCGCGCTCAACGACCTCGCCGTGAGCTACTACCTCGAGGGGCATCTCGACGCCGCGCGCCGCCTCCTCGACGAGGTGGTGGCCAGCGGCCGGCCGCGCGAGCAGCAGGCGGCGCTCCACAACCTGGGCGAGCTCTACGCCGTGGAAGGGCACGCCGAGGCGGCCCGCGCCTACCTGGAGAGCGCCCGGGGCGTGGACACCGCGCGCCCCGAGCCGATCTACGCCCTGGCGCTGCTGGCCTCGGCCCGCGGCGACGCGGCCCAGGCCCGCGCCCTGCTCCGCGAGGCGGCCCGGCTCGACGACGGCTCCGGCCGCGCGGCGCTGGTCTTCGCCTATCCCGAGGAGCGGCGTCACCTCGAGGCGCTGGCGGCCGACCTCGCCAGCGACCGCGCCCTGGCCGACGCCCGCTGGCGCGAGCTCGCGGCGGGCCGCTTCCCCACGCTGGCCGCCGCGGCGGCGCGCCGCCTGGCCGAGCCGTAAGGGCCGGGGCGCGAGGCGATGCCAGGCCCGGGCGGTGAGCTGGACCGGCGCGAGCGGGAGATCCTGCGAGCCCTGGTGCAGGACTACATCCACACCGGTGAGCCGGTGGCGTCGCAGGCGCTCCTCTCCCGCCACGAGCTCGACTGCTCGCCCGCCACCATCCGCAGCGTCATGAGCGACCTGGAGGCGCTCGGACTGCTGGGGAAGCCGCACGCCTCCTCGGGGCGCATCCCCACCGCCTCGGCCTACCGGCTCTACGTGGACACCCTCCTCAAGGTGCGGCCGCCCACCTCGGCCGACCGCGACCGCATCACCTCGCTGACCGCCGACACGCCCGACGTGTCGGCCCTGCTGGAGGGCACGGCGGACCTCCTCCACTCGCTGTCGCACCACGCCGGCGTGGTGACCACGCCGCGGCCCAGGGTGGACCCCATCCGCCAGGTGGACTTCGTCCGGCTGCGGGAGAACCGGGTCCTGGCGGTCTTCCTCTCCGAGGCCGGCATCGTCACCAACAAGCTGGTCCAGCTCGCCCAGCCCCTGGAGATCTCCGACCTGGAGCAGGCGGCCGCCTACCTGAACGGCCGGATCGCGGCAGCGGCCGGCGCGGCCTCCAGCCTGGCCACGCTGCGCGAGCGCATCCTCGAGGACATGCGGGCCGACCACACCGCGCTGCACGGCCTCATGCAGAAGGCGCTGGCGCTGGCCGAGCAGGCGCTGGCCGCGCCGCCGGCCGAGGGGCGGGTGCTGGTGGACGGGGAGGCCTCCTTCCTCGACGCGCCGGAGTTCGCCGACGTGCAGAAGGCGCGGGCGCTCCTCAAGGCCTTCGCCGAGAAGGATCGCATCCTCCGGGTGCTGGACCGGGTGCTCCTCGCGCAGGAGGTGCAGATCTTCATCGGCGCCGAGAGCGAGTTCGCCACCGTGCCGGACGTCTCGGTGGTGGCGGCGCCCTACGGCCGGGCGGGAAAGGTCCTGGGGACGCTGGCGGTGGTGGGCCCCACCCGGATGAACTATGCCCGGGTCATCCCGCTGGTCGATCTCACCGCCCGGGAGCTGTCACGGGCGCTCGATCGCCGCGGCGAAGGGTGACGCCCCGCCTCCCGGCGCCCAGCGCCCTCCCCTCCGGACGCTGCGAGCGCAGGGGAGCGAAGCGAGCCGGAGTCGAGAGGCTCCCCGCGGTCGCTTGTCGGCCCCTCGCGCGCTGTGTCACTATCGGAATTCTTCCCTGACCCCGGGCGGCGATGCCCGGGGGCCCACCTTCGACCACCCACCCGCGAAAAGATCCCATGGGCGACAGCCAGGACAAGGGCAGCTTCCGCGCCGACATCCCAGACGACGCCGTCGAGGCGGCGCTCCGCTCCGTGGAGCGGGCGTCGAGCGGCGCCACCCCGGACGGCGAGGGCGGCGCCGAGGGGGAGGGCACCCCCATCGAGGTGGAGGTGCCGGCCGGCCCGCCCGCCGACGAGGCACGGCGGCTCGGCGCGCAGCTCGAGCTCTCGCAGGCGCTGGGGCGCGAGACCCAGAAGAAGCTCGAGGACGTGCACGACCGCTGGGTGCGCGCGGCGGCCGACCTCGAGAACTACCGGAAGCGGGCGCAGAAGGAGCGCGACGAGGTCCAGAAGTTCGGCGTGGAGCGGCTGGTGAAGGACCTGCTCCCCGTGCTCGACAACCTGGACCGGGCGCTCGGCGCGGCCGCGGCCGACGACCCGCTGGTGGCCGGCGTGAAGCTGGTGCGCGCCAGCTTCGAGCAGGCGCTGGCGCGCCACGGGGTGAAGGGCTTCAGCGCCCTGGGCCAGCCGTTCGACCCGGCCCTCCACGAGGCGCTCATGCAGGTCCCCAGCGCCGAGGCGGCGCCCGGCACGGTGGTCCTGGAGCACGCGCGCGGCTTCACGCTCAACGACCGGCTGGTGCGGCCCGCCATGGTGGGCGTGGCCGTGGCGCCGCCGCAGGACACCGAGGAGCCGTAAGGGCAGGGGGCGCCGCGGAGCGCCACCGGCGAGGAGCCATGGGCAAGGTCATCGGAATCGATCTCGGCACCACCAACAGCTGCGTCTCCGTCATGGAGGGTGGCGAGTCGGTGGTCATCCCCAACAGCGAGGGGTCGCGCACCACGCCGTCGATGGTGGCCTTCACCGAGGGTGGCGAGCGGCTGGTCGGCCAGATCGCCAAGCGGCAGGCCATCACCAACCCCGAGTCGACCGTCTACGTGGTGAAGCGGCTCATCGGCCGCAAGTTCGAGGACGCGGAGGTGAAGCGCGCCACCGCCATGGCGGCCTACCACATCGTGGCGGCCGACAACGGCGACGCCTGGGTGGAGACCGGCGGCAAGAAGTACAGCCCGTCCGAGGTCTCCGCCATGATCCTGGCGAAGATGAAGCAGACCGCCGAGGACTACCTGGGCGAGCCGGTCACCGAGGCCATCATCACCTGCCCCGCCTACTTCAACGACGCCCAGCGCCAGGCCACCAAGGACGCCGGGCGCATCGCCGGCCTGACCGTCCTGCGCATCATCAACGAGCCCACCGCGGCCGCGCTGGCCTACGGCATCGACAAGCAGAAGGCCGGCAAGTCGGAGAAGGTGGCGGTCTACGACCTGGGCGGCGGCACCTTCGACATCACCGTCCTGGAGCTCAACTCCGGGGTCTTCGAGGTCAAGGCCACCAATGGCGACACCTTCCTGGGCGGCGAGGACTTCGACCAGCGCGTCATCGACTGGCTGGCCCGGCGCTTCAAGGACCAGACCGGCATCGACCTGAAGAAGGACCGCATGGCGCTGCAGCGGCTCAAGGAGGCCGCCGAGCGGGCCAAGCACGAGCTCTCCAGCGCCACCGAGACCGAGGTCAACCTCCCCTTCATCACCGCCGACGCCACCGGCCCCAAGCACCTGGCCGAGACCATCGACCGGGCCACGCTGGAGGAGCTGGTCGGCGACCTGGTGGAGAAGACCATCGAGCCCTGCAAGGTGGCGCTGCGCGACGCCGGCGTCACCGCCCAGCAGCTCGACACCATCATCATGGTGGGCGGCATGACCCGCATGCCCAAGGTGCTGGAGGTGGTGAAGCGCTTCTTCGGCAAGGAGCCGCACAAGGGCGTCAACCCGGACGAGGTGGTGGCGGTGGGCGCCGCCATCCAGGGCGGCGTCTTGACGGGGGAGGTCAAGGACGTCCTGCTCCTCGACGTGACCCCGCTCTCGCTGGGCGTCGAGACGGCCGGCGGCGTCTTCACCCGCATCATCGAGAAGAACACCACCGTGCCCTGCAAGAAGTCGCAGGTCTTCTCCACCGCGGTGGACAACCAGCCGCTGGTCTCCGTGCACGTGCTGCAGGGCGAGCGCGACATGGCGGGCGACAACAAGACGCTGGGCCGCTTCGAGCTGGTCGGCATCCCGCCCGCGCCGCGCGGCGTGCCGCAGATCGAGGTCACCTTCGACATCGACGCCAACGGCATCGTCCACGTCTCCGCCAAGGACCTGGGCACCGGCAAGGTGCAGAACATCCGCATCACCGCCTCCTCGGGCCTCACCGAGGAGGAGATCCAGCGGATGGTGAAGGACGCCGAGTCCAACAAGGTCGACGACAAGAAGAAGAAGGAGGTCGCCGACCTGAAGAACAACGCCGAGGGGCTCATCTACACCACCGAGAAGAGCCTGGAGGAGTACTCCAGCGCCTTGAAGCAGGAGGACCTCGACGAGATCCGCGCCGACCTCGAGGCGCTGAAGGCGGTCCTCTCGGCCGGCGACCCGCTGGCCATCAAGGAGGCGCTGGTCCGACTCGAGGGCAGCGCCTACCGCATCGCGGATGCCATCTACGCCCAGCAGGGCGGCAGCAGCTAGGTTCCCCCCTTGGAAAAGCGCGACTACTACGAGGTCCTGGGCGTGCCCCGGGGCGCCGACGAGGCGACGCTCAAGAGCGCCTACCGGAAGCTGGCCCACCAGTACCACCCGGACAAGAACCAGGGCGACGGGGCCGCCGAGGAGAAGTTCAAGGAGCTCACCGAGGCCTACGCGGTCCTCTCCGACCCCGCCAAGCGGTCCCGCTACGATCAGCTCGGCTTCGCCGGCGGCAGCGGCAGCGCCGACGACCCCTTCGGCTTCGGGCGCGGCGGCGCCAGCATCAACGACATCTTCGGGGAGATCTTCGGCGAGATGTTCGGGGGCGGCGCGGCGGCGGGCCGGCGCGCCCGGCCCCGCGCCCGCGGCAACGACTTCCGCTACCACCTCGAGCTCACGCTGGAGGAGGCCGCCTTCGGCGTCGAGAAGCAGCTCGACATCCCCAAGGCGCGCCGCTGCGAGCCCTGCGGCGGCTCGGGCGCCAAGCCCGGCACCTCGCCGCGCACCTGCCCCACCTGCGGCGGCACGGGCGAGCTCCGGCTCACCCAGGGCTTCTTCTCCATCGCCCGCACCTGCCACCACTGCCAGGGGGCCGGGCGGGTGGTGGTGGACAAGTGCCAGGCCTGCGCCGGCACCGGCGCGGTGCGCGAGGTGACGCGCGTGTCGGTCAAGATCCCGCCCGGCGTGGACACCGGCACGCGGGTCCGCTCCAGCGGCGACGGCGAGCCGGCCCCGGGTCCGGGCGGCCAGCCGGGCGACCTCTACGTGGTCATCCAGGTGAAGGAGCACCCGATCTTCCAGCGGCAGGGCGCGGAGATCGTCTGCGAGGTCCCCGTCTCCTTCGTGCAGGCGGCGCTGGGCGGCACCATCGACGTGCCCACCCTGGACGGCCCGGTCAAGCACAAGCTCCCGGCCGGCACGCAGACCGGCGCCACCTTCAAGCTGAGGGGCAAGGGCGTGCCGGTGCTGCAGGGCAGCGGGCGCGGCGACCACCACGTGGTGGTGGTGGTGGAGACCCCGACCCACCTGACCCGCGAGCAGAAGGCGCTGCTGGAGAAGTTCGAGGAGCTCTCGGGCGGCGAGACCCACCCGCGCTCCCGCACCTTCCTGGAGAAGGCCGCCGACCTCTTCAGCGACTCGAAGAGGAAGAGGTAGGACCGCGATGCTGCCCGCAGGCGCCCACCCCCCCGGTCGTGCCGAGCCCCCCCCGGACGCCCCTCGACTTCGCTCGGGGCGACCGGGTCCTCATCCCCCGGACGCTCCGTGCTCCCCCCCGGTCGCCCCGAGCGTAGGCGAGCGAAGGCGAGCCGGAGTCGAGGGGCGCCCCGCGCACCCGGGCCTGCTGGCGCTCGCGCTCGCGCTCTCGATCCTGGCCGCCGCCTGCGCCCCGCAGCGCGTGGTGGTGCGCGGGCAGGCGCTGCCGATGCAGGAGGCCGAGGCGCTGGTGCGAGCCGACCTCGGCGTCGAGCGCGCCGCCCTGGCCGGCCAGCCGCCCGCCGCCCGGGCCGCGCGGCTGGAGGCCTTCGGCGCCCGCTACCCGGGGGTGCCGTCCGCCGCCGAGGCGCTCCACGAGGCGGCCCGGGCCTGGCGCGACGCCGGCGAGGTGGCTCGCTCCGCCGCCGCGCTCGGCCGGCTGCTGGTGGACCACCCGCTCTACCCGGACGCCACCGCCGCCAAGTACGAGCTGGCGCTCACCGATCTCGAGCTGGGGCGCACCCGCGACGGCCTCGCCACGCTCGGCTCGCTCTTCGGGCGGCTCCCGGAGGGGCAGCGCGCGGCGGCGGCCCGGGCCGCGGCCACGGCCGCCGAAGGCGCGCGCGCCTGGTCGGAGGCGGTGCGCTGGTGGGGCGAGGCGGCCGTGCGCAGCGGCGTGGCCGGCGACGAGGTCGGCGCGCAGGCGGACTACTGGCAGGCGCTGCAGGGCGACGCCACGGACGAGCGTGTGCTGGGCTACGTCCTCGGCTTCGCGCGCCGGACGGGCGACGAGGCACGGGTCCGCTTCCTGCTGGAGCGGTGCGAGGAGTGGTGGCGCGCGAATCCAGAGGACGAGGCCACACGAAGCGGCGTCGAGCTGCTCTACGAGGAGCTCGGGCGGCGCCGCGATGTGCTCGCGACGCGCGCGCTCGCGCTGGGTATG